>NZ_UCNZ01000021.1:0-116558 GCF_900474245.1 Synechococcus sp. UW179B | reverse complement strand
CCGACGCCTTGAAGCAGCTGGGATTCCACACCGACCGACTCAAAACCGGCACCCCGGCACGGGTGGATCGGCGCAGCATTGCGCTCGACCAATTGGAAGCACAACCCAGTGATGCCGCTGATCGCTTCTTTTCGTTTGACCCAACGGCCTGGGCCAGCGGCGAACAGATGAGCTGCCACATCACCCGCACCACAGCAGCAACGCATCAACTGATCAAAGACAACCTGCATCTCACCGCGATCTACGGCGGCATCATCGACAGCAAAGGCCCGCGCTATTGCCCCTCGATCGAAGACAAGATCGTGCGCTTTGCCGACAAAGACTCGCACCAAATCTTCCTGGAGCCAGAAGGACGCGACACCCCAGAGATTTACGTGCAGGGCTTCTCTACGGGGCTGCCAGAAACCATCCAACTGGACCTGCTGCGCACCCTGCCGGGCTTGGAGCAATGCGTGATGCTTCGGCCGGCCTATTCCGTGGATTACGACTACCTTCCCGCCACCCAACTCAAACCCTCCCTCGAAACCAAACGCGTACGGGGTTTGTTTAGTGCCGGGCAACTCAACGGCACCACTGGCTACGAAGAAGCCGCGGCCCAAGGCCTGGTGGCTGGCCTCAACGCCGCCCGACTGATCGGAGGCCAAGAGCCCGTGCATTTCCCCAGGGAAAACAGCTACATCGGCACGATGATCGACGATCTGGTGAGCCAAGACTTACGCGAGCCTTACCGGGTCTTGACCAGCCGCAGTGAGTACCGGCTGGTGTTGCGTGGGGATAACGCCGACAGGCGCCTCACCCCCCTGGGCCGTGAGCTTGGACTGATTGACGACCGGCGTTGGCAGCTGTTCCACGACAAGCTCCAGGCCATGGAGGACGAAAAGCAGCGCCTCGAAACAGTTCGCCTCAAGGTCAGCGACCCTGTCGCACCAGTCATTGAAAAAGAAAGCGGAGCTCCGATCCGAGGCTCGATCACGCTCGCGGATCTCTTGCGTCGCTCAGGCGTCCACTCTTCAGATCTCGTGCGCCATGGCCTGGCCGATGCCGAACTTCCCCTAGCGGTGAGAGAGGGCGCCGAAATCGATATCAAATACAGCGGCTACCTGCAACGCCAACAACAGCAAATTGATCAAGTCAAACGCCAGAGCCTGCGCAAACTCCCTGCCGATCTTGATTACGCCAGCATCGGCACCCTGTCGCGAGAAGCGCGCGAAAAGCTGGCTGCCATTCAACCCACGACGCTGGGCCAGGCCACCCACATTCCTGGCGTAAGCCAAGCAGATCTCACGGCCCTCTTGCTTTGGCTAGAGCTGCAAAAGCGCCGATCCCAAAAGAGTGAAGGCCTCGCCAGCACCGCCAACTCTCGATAGGTTTGCCTCAACCAAAGGTTTGCAGTGCCCTCTCGCCTTCCCACATCCACGGCGTACTGGAATCTGCGCGCTGAACAGGTGATGGATCAGGTGTTCCACGCAGCGGAACCCTCGTTGAAGGCCGTTGAAATTCAAGTGGAACCGGCCCCAGATCCCACTAACAACCCAGTGACGGATCCCCTGCCAACAACGCGTCGCAGCAAACAGCCCTGGCAGCAGCTCACCCTGTTTGGCATGACGCTTGGCGCCCTCTTTTGCAGTGCTTGGCTGGCACGCAGCTGGCACCTCTCTGAACAAGCCCTTTATCGCGAGCGCAATCTGGCTCTCACAGAGAAGCTGAAAGCACGCGCCACCCCCTCTCCCTCTACACCTCCCAAACCGGCTGAACCTGAGGCCGAACCTGAGGCGATCGCCACACTGCCCAGCCTCGAACCACTCACGCTGCCACTCAGTGCAGCGATTGCGCCAATCACAGCCCCATCCGGCGCCTCCCCCACCAGCTCAGAGGCAGGTCCTGCAGCGCAAGCGCCCATGAGTCAGCCCGCTCTCGTGGGAGTTGTCCACTCCGAAATGGGGGGATCGGCAATCTTCCAATTAAACAATCAATCACTCTCTGCCACTCCTGGCGAAAGCATCGGCAACAGTGGCTGGTCATTGCTGAGCCTTTCCAGCAACGGTGCCGTGATTGAACGCAACGGACAACGACAATCCCTTTCGATCGGAGGTACCTTCTAGATATAGAGATCCAATCAGATAGCCAACAATATATATTTGGATAGAAAAAATTCAGACAAAAAGCAAATATATTTCGAAAAAGAGAGTCACTGATAAGCACTTTTAGCTACTTACAAGGCATCGCACCACCTGCTTTGCAGAGTTGCATCGTCACGAATGAGAGATACAACGTGTTCATTGTGCTTGCAGCCAGTGAATCAACAGACATTGGCCCTCGTGCTGATCGCAAGTCTTGCCAGCTCCCATGCTGATGCCAAACCTTCACGACCAAGGGATACGCCCATACTGACAAGCGTCTCCGACCTTGCTCTTCTGGGGCCAAAAGTCAGACCTCTCCCTCAACGCCTGTGGCCGATCAGACGCGGAGAGAGGATCAGACTCGAATACCCGCTTCCCAAGCTTGCCCAGGAAGTGAGTCCTTACGGTTGGCGATTTTCAGACCATAGAAACAAGTGGCGCTTGCATACAGGACATGATCTAATCGCACCCGCCGGAACAGGAGTTTTGGCTGCACTCTCCGGAAAAGCATTAATCGTGCAACCTATTTCTGGATACGGACTAACTGTCTTACTTGATCATGGCAATGGCTGGCAAACCCTTTACGGCCATTTACTCAGTGCTCGAATCAGACCTGGCCAACTCATCCAAACGGGAGAGCCAATAGGAAATGTAGGAAAAAGTGGCCATGCCAGTACGGCTCATCTCCACTTCGAGCTACGTCGATTCAAAAATGGGCAGATGATGGCGATTGACCCCGCACCACTTCTTCATTAGACATCGCCGCACTGAGCACATGCCAAGAGTGGGGCACTGATGTAGGTCACAGATCTGGATCCGTGATCTCGACACAGGAGCCTCAAGAGCAAGACATCAAGCCGAAATCCGAGCAACCATAAGCTTATATACCCAGAAGAGAGAAACAATTCTTCTCTCATTGGATATTTATAAATTTAGATCAGTAAATCAAAGCGCAGGAACATAGCCTTTCGCCCGACAAAGCTGGGGGATTCAACCTTTCTGCCAGGAACTTCATGAAGTTGAGTGAAATCAGCGCAGCAAAAGCGTCTGACGATTAATACATAAAGCACATATCAATACTGGATCTCAAGATTCCGTTTAGAGTTTTTTGGAGCGTTAGTCATGGGTTCTGCCCTAATTGCCATGGCTCGTTCTTTTAAAGAAGCCGCATTACTAAGCGGAGCCTTTCTCTGCGGACTTGGCGCCCTTGAGCCAATCAGCCGGATCACCATAAAGATACTCAAGAATCTAAATTGCTGACATCCATAAGCTAATAATTTAGAGACTGTACTAATTCACCAAACAACCGGGAATGCGAGTAGAAAATAAGAAAATCAAAGAAAGGGCACCACACGCACTACAATGGTCAATATGCCTTTTTTCTCTTGGGGAAAAGTATTCACTCAAAACACACACCATGGCTAATCCTTTTAGCTGCGGTGTTGGCTCCCATCCTGACTCTCAATCCATACGAGATGTTCATGGGTATCAATATTACTTTTGGGATGAGCGTAGCTTTAGCAGTTTTATTTCTAGCTAGAGGTTGGTGGGGAGTCGTCATTAGCATCCCAATAGCTATAAGCACTTACATATTATGGGGCCATCCTAATTCAGGATATATCTTTATATTAGAAGCCATCATCTTATCATTAATAATCAATAGCAAAAACGGGGATACATTTCTCAAAAAGGGTACGGTTTTAATATGGGATTTTGCTTTTTGGCTCTTACTGGGAAGCCCACTTTACTATTTGGCTCACAAGTACTTGCTTGGCCTAGATGCCAATGAAGCTTTTCTAATTGCACAAAAATCCCTCGTAAGTGGCACATTAAATATATTAGTTGCTTACGCTATATACGCAACAGTTACGCTTTTCAGAAACAAACGTTTGCCCATTTCAACAACTATTTCAATCCAAGCTCTTATCATAGTAATTATATATAGCATTATTGTTCTGTCTTCACTGTTTACCATAAGGGGGCTTTACGTAGGCTTAATCAAGCAAAAAGCAGATGCAATCAATAATACGTTTGAATACAGGTCGGGCGTTCTTTTTGAAGGATATGTTGATGCCAAAGGCCCCATTAGCGACGTTGCTCAATCCATGCTGGACTACCAAAGAGAGTTTACTTTTTTCTGGACAAAAATAGGCCCTAACCAAGAATTATATGCCTCAGGTCCTCTTGCCCACAATCAGGGGAACCTCCCTGAAAACTATGTGGATGTAACCGAAAGAAATCTATTTGGGAGAATTATCAATAATTTATACAGTGGAAGTGCCAACAAAGTTCAATTATATTTCCCAGACAACACTGCTGAAACCTTTAGTGTATGGGTCAGCCGTGCCGAGGACAGCTATTTAAAAGCAACATTATTCAAGGACGACGAAAAAATAATCATCATTTACCCCGCAGGAAAATACTTTAAACAAATTGGCAACTTTTACAACCTTTCCCTGCTTACATTAAACATAAGTTTTTTAATCGGAATTGTTTTAAGTACTATGATTGCCTGGCTACTTGGCAAAGAGTTTCGCTTTGTTCTTCATGGATTGCCCTCAACGAAATCTAAGGGTGAACAAGTACCTGAAGAGCAGAAACGATTGCAGCTTTCTCCTATATCTGAAATCAAAGAATTAGCGGGTGAGGTCAATGAGAGGACAGAAGTGATTTGCAAAGACAAACTAAAGATTGAAGAGTTAAACATCATTGCTCAAAAGCAACTGAACACAGCAGGCAACATTCAAAAATGTTTTCTTGGTGATCGCTCACCATCTAAGCGACCTGACATAAGTTTGTTCATGAGGCCCGCATATAATGCAGGAGGGGATTGGTACGACGCCTTTGACCTTGACAATAAAACGTTTATCGTTGTTGCAGATGTCTGCGATAAAGGAGTTGGTTCTGCGCTGTTCATGTCTGTATTCAGAAGCTTGATTCGATATTCAGCCGAAAACTTCTGTGCTGATCCTTCCGATTCTGAACCTTTGGACGAAGTCATCTCAAGCGTTAATAAATATATGAGTACAGAGCATGAGGATATGCTTATGTTTGCAACAGTCTTTATTGCCTGCATCTGCAATAAAAGCAAGCGTTTAGATTACGTTCTCGCAGGGCATGAAGAACCCATCTTTTTAGATGCTCAGGGAAATCAACATTCACTGGAAGTCTCCGGCCCAGCCATAGGGCTTTTTCCAGAAGCCACATACAAGGTGAGCAGCCTCCCTTTTACAGATGGTTCTATCTTAGTTGGTTATTCAGACGGGGTGATTGACAGCAGAAACTTAAACAGCGAATCGTATGGTCATCAACGATTAGTTGATTTAATCAAAGAAATAAAATCAAAAAGCCCCGAAGTCACAGCCGTTACTCTCCGTGATGCGATTGTCAAGGAAGTGGACTTGCACATGAATGGTGCAGAGCAATTTGACGATATTACAATTGCGGCCGCAATTCTCTAATTCTGAAAACCACCTCTCATTCGTGATGGCGAGCGTAAAAGACTTGTCTCAACCAATATGATCCAAATTCTCTTTTCAATCCCTAGTCAATAGCCCTAAATTATTCCCAATTATTCTCATAAGTCTTTTGATTAAATCATTGAGCAGTATTTCATGAGCTTTGATTGAAGTTTATCCCAGCGGTTTTGCTACTTAACAAACTCCAGGACAAGTCCCCCACCAATGGCCCCAGTTCGCCTACAAGCCACCTCAGGAGAAAGAAACACTCCCGACGGCAAGACAGTCGCTGTAAGCCGCCATGCCAACACAGTTAGGCCATTCCTAATTGCGGGAGGTGCGTCGGATAATGGAGAGACGCACTAGTTAGGGTGGGCCTCAACAAAACAGTTGCCACATCTTGTACGGCTACGCCATTAAAAAATCTGCTGAATAAATTGCAAATACTAAATTTGAAAAATGAATCACTCAGCGAACAAAGCCAACTCTTAATCGCAGGAGGTGCTCTATGACGTCTACCGCAGAGCTTCTGCCCTCTCCTCATTGCCTCTGGGAGGCACCTGCCGAAACGATTGTGGCCGGTGATGACCCAGGTGAATTGCCGGGCCCCTGGAGATTGATGCTTTTAGGAGACGGCAGTCCAACCCGTCACATGCGCCTGCTCACAGGACATCCAGTGGCCGTGCAACTGATTGCCATGGCGGAAGAACCTGTGGGACAAGCTTCTCTTGGCTGCCCCCGCGAAGTGCAGGAACTCACCCCTCCCCTCCTCCGCCGTCAGGTTTGGTTGAGTTGTGGAGGGCAAACCTTGGCTTGGGCTGAAAGCTGGTGGAACCAGGACGAAGCCAACCAACACTTGCAAGACCGAAACCTGCCGATCTGGCTCAGCCTCACGCAGGGTCGTTCTGAGCTCTTCCGCGAGGTGGATGGTTTAGCGCTGGTACAAGAACCCTGGCTTGAAAAACGGTTTGGCTGCTCTGGACCCTTTTGGAGTCGCCACTACCGTTTTTTCCGTCAAGGACGGGAGCTCACGGTGATTCGTGAAGTGTTCAGCCCTGCCTTGGAAGAATGGCTCGGAACGACCCCGCGCCAACCACTTCATCTTTCTAGATGAAGAAAGCCAGCGTTTTCACCAAATTTGTGCTTGTCAACTTGCAGCAAATCAGGCGATCGGGATCATGTCGCTAGTTGCGATGGTTTCATGACAACGACCCAGTGGCTAACCCTGTCCGACCTCGGACGCCGCTTTGGGCTTTCAGCCAGACATTGCGGCCACGCTCTCGACCATGAGGGATGGCGCGACCACAACGGCCATCCAACCCAAGCAGCCATCACAGCCGGTGCCGCTCAAAGCCATAACAGATATCAGCACGGCACCTCAAACCGCTGGAACGTTGAGATCTGCGCCGCTGTGCTTTCCAAGCATGGCAACCGCCCCATCCATCGCAGCGAACAGATTTCACAGTGGGTGACCTTGCTCGAAGCCATGGAAGAGGGATCGGCCTCTGTCTCCACGAGCCCAGATCAAATGGCCGAAGATCTGCCATTTGATTTGATCGAAGAGGTGAACCATCAACTCAGCCATCGAGGCTGTCGCTTTCAGGTCCAACGTTTCGAAGAAAGCACCAGCCTCTAAATCAACCCTCTCAATCAACCCAACCTGAGGCCTTCGGCCTGCCGGCGTGCCCGCTCGAGTTGCTCCTTCAGCAGATCTTCATCGGTATGGCTGAGATTGGTGTGGATCAACCGGGCATGGGGCGCATGGCGACGCAAACGCTCAATCACACGATCGGGCGTGGCCTCTCTCACTAACAACGCCAAAGCAGCGCTGCCCACAGGGAGGGTTTCCGCGAGCTCTTTCAAAAAGTTGTCATTGATGCCCATGTCATTGAGCGATCCAGAGGCGGCACCAGCCCCCGCACCCACGGCGAGACCTAGCAACGGGTTGGCAAAAACCAAACCGATCAACAGACCCCAGAAGCTTCCTCCCATCGCTCCAGCCGCCGTCATGTTGATCGCCTGACGCAAGTGCACATGGCCGTCTTCTCCATGCTCAAGCACCACGGCATCCTCAAGAGCAATCAAATGCTCCTGTTGGATCGTGACCAGCTCGCGGCGCACCTCCTCCGCTTCTTGAGCTTTTGGAAAGCCCACAACCACCAAATTGCTCATACAGACAACGTCTTTTCAGAAGGTTAGAGAGCAAACGTCCCAGCGATCAGTCCCTTCGCCGGCTGGAACGAGGCAAGGGGCGCCTGGAGGAACCACGGGACAGAGGCTGGGGCGATGCCGCCGTTGATGGAGACGCCGTTGATGGGGGGGATGCAGACCGGGACCAGCGCTCCACGCGGAAACTTTC
Organism: Synechococcus sp. UW179B; assembly: GCF_900474245.1. Taxonomy (NCBI): domain Bacteria; kingdom Bacillati; phylum Cyanobacteriota; class Cyanophyceae; order Synechococcales; family Synechococcaceae; genus Synechococcus; species Synechococcus sp. UW179B. The sequence goes on along the minus strand of NZ_UCNZ01000021.1, from coordinate 108,621 downwards.
GTCATCAGGCCAACTGTTGTCATCCTCCCCATAGGAGGACTCAGGCTCAGGCAGCGGTGCAACATTCACCCGCCGTGAGATCGCATCAAGAGGTCGCTTACGGCTTGATGCAACAGGCGATTCAGCCCGCAGGGGTGGTTGAACCGGATCCCTCCAGTCCTCTTCTTCGTCCATCAGCCAATCGATCTTGTCGCCGACCCAGCGACCCACGGTTTCGAGATCCATGCCAGGACGGGCTCCTCCACCAGGCCTTCGCCCAGGTCGCGTGCCAGCAACACCATCCACCAACTGGCGGCCGGTTTCAAGCCACTGATCCAATCGCCGATCACCAACATCCTGACTGCGCTGCCCCTGAATGCGCTGCCGAGGTTGAAAACGTCCATCCATCTCCTGACCTTAACGACGACGCTGCTGCAGCCAACGCTCCCTTTGCCAACCGATCAATGCAATCGACACCCCGCCAGCTTCTAGGACCCAAAGAAACAAATCCATCTCAATCCTGAGCGGGGGCAGGTACATAGCTGAGTAGACAACTCACATGCCAGTGACCGTCATGATGCCGATCACAGCACAACCTGCAAGCCGCTTGCCTGACCCGGCGCCGATAGGGAGTCCGCTGTTCACAGATCGGACAGATGGCAATCCAACGCGGGGGGCTTTGCTGAACCGGAAAACGATGGCGAATGCTCACCTTGAATCGAGTTTGAGAGGAATTAATCGCCTCCATCTGGGCCCGAAAGCAAGGGCCATGACTCTCCCGTTGCCCCAAGACCAGGTCCACCCAGGCATGGATCATTTCGTGACAAAGGGTGCTCTCGGTGGCGGACCGTGGCAAAGGATCCAGCAAGGGTTTTGAGAGCACAATCTCCCGACCAAGAGGCGGTGCAACCGCCGGCCCGCGGCGATAAAAGCCCGCCGTCTTGCGCATCCGCCCATCACTCCAGCGCAAGGAGACCAGGGGGACCGTGCCCCGCACCAGGCCGCCATCGAAGTGTTCTCGATTAAGCCTGTGAAACAAAGGCAGCAGTGGCTCGAGGGGCATGGGGACTGAGAAAGAAGCCAAACAGCACGAAAGTCGGCTCAGTCTGCCTCGTTCCTGCATCCAGTCAGTCAGAATCTGCACTCATTCGGATGCACCCCGATGGAACTGGGCTTGGTTCGCGAGATCGGTAGCAAGGCTTTATTAGCCGGCGGTGGAGCGCTGCTGCTCTACTGGACCATCACGGCGGTGAAGCTGGTGCTGAGCGCCCGTGGCATCAATCCGCTGATCAAGCAGTTCTTCACGCAAGTGGCAGCGGGAAGAATCGATGCTGCTTACTTGCTCACCACCAAGAACTATCGCCAGCACGTGAACCGTCAACAGTTCATTCGCTACTTGGCGGGCTTGAAGCTCAATCGCTTCCGCAATCTCAAATCTGGTCGCCCCCGGCTGCAGGAAGGCAACATCATCCTGACCGTGAAGTTGATCGCAGACGACAAGGAAGAGATGCCCCTGGATTTCACATTTATCAAATCGGATGAGTCCTGGAAGATCGAGCGCATCGTCGCCGTGAACAGCTGAGCACGAAGCGTTGAGTGGGTCGCAGCCGGTTAGATCGTCCAGCAGCTCTCGATCGCGAGCAGAGGAATTGCGGCGCCTGCTCAACCGAGCGGCACACGCCTATTACGTCCTCGACGCTCCGGTCATGGAAGATCCGGTGTACGACCAGCTCTACAGGGAGCTTCAAGAGCTAGAGCACCAAGATTCAGCCTTGGTGAGTGCAGACAGCCCAACCCAGCGCGTGGGTGGGCGCCTATCGGAAGGCTTCAGCAGCGTGCGCCACAGGATTCCCCTGTTCAGCCTCGACAACGCGTTTAACCACGACGAGCTCCATGGCTGGTATGGCCGATTGCTCAAGGTGCTGGATCGCGCTCCCTCCGAAGGATCTCCCCAACCGGCCCTGGCCATGGTGGGGGAACTCAAAATCGACGGCAACGCCCTTGCCCTGAGTTATGAAAACGGCGTCCTGGTTCGGGCGGCAACGCGCGGGGACGGAGAACAAGGAGAAGAGATCACCGCCAACGTGCGCACCATCGGCTCCATTCCCTTGCGCTTGCACATCGAACCGGCACCAGCCTGGGTGGAAGTGCGTGGCGAGGCCTTCATCCCCGATGCCACCTTTCAGGCCATCAACAACGAACGCCTAAGCCGTGCCGAATCACTGTTTGCCAATCCCCGCAATGCCTGCGCTGGAACGTTGCGCCAACTGGATCCAACCGTGGTGGCCTCGAGACGGCTGGACTTTTTCGCTTACACCCTTCACCTGCCGGACGATTGGCAAGGACGACGACCTCTCACGCAATGGAATGCCCTGCAATGGCTAGGAGATGCGGGATTCAAGGTGAACCCCAATGCGGGTTTATTGCCAGACCTTCCATCGGTGGAGCAGTTCTTCGACACCTGGGACACAGAGCGCCGGCAGCTCAATTACGCCACTGACGGTGTGGTGGTGAAACTCAATGATTTACGGCTGCAGGATGCAGCGGGATTTACCCAAAAAGCACCACGCTGGGCGATTGCGCTCAAGTACCCAGCAGAAGAAGCGCCCACCAAGATCCTCAGGATCAGCTGTCAGGTGGGACGCACCGGGGTGATCACCCCGGTGGCGGAATTCGAGCCTGTGCTCTTGGCCGGCACGAGCGTTAGCCGGGCCAGCCTTCACAACGCCGACAGGCTGGTGGAACTGGACCTCCACAACGGCGACACCATTGTGGTGCGCAAGGCAGGAGAGATCATCCCGGAAGTGGTGCGGGTGCTGCCGGAGCTACGGCCTGCGCTGGCCCAACCCGTGGAGCTCCCCAAAACCTGTCCAGCCTGCGGATCCAGCCTGGTGCGCGAAAGCAGCGAAGCCGCCACGCGCTGCATCAACAGCAGCTGCCCCGCGATCCTGCGGGGCGCCCTGCGCCACTGGGTCAGCAAGGGGGCCATGGATGTGGATGGCCTGGGCAGCAAGCTCATTGAGCAACTGGTGGATCGAGGCCTCGTTCAATCGATTGCAGACCTTTATCGCCTCGACATGGCCCTGCTTGGCAGCCTGGAGCGCATGGGCGCAAAAAGCGCCGAGAATTTAATTCAGGCGTTGGAAGCATCCCGCTCTCAAGGATGGGCCAAACAGCTCTATGGCCTCGGAATCCATCACGTTGGAGAGGTGAACGCCAAGGCGATTACCGCTGCTTTTTCCAATGCAAAGAGCCTGAATCAAGCGGCTTGTCACGCACCAGAGAGCATCACCGCCATCTTTGGCATCGGCCATGAAATTGCCCAAAGCTTGCAGCAGTGGTTTTCCAACCCAGCCAATCAACAGCTCCTCGATGCATTGCACAGCCTCGGATTCAGCCTGTCGCTCAATGAGGAAGAACAAACGCGGGCCAACGCGACGGCCTCCAACCAGCAGCTCACGGGTTCCACCTTTGTACTGACCGGCACCTTGCCCACACTCACCCGCTCTCAGGCCAAAGAACAAATCGAGGCCTGCGGAGGAAAGGTATCGGGATCCGTGAGTAAAAAAACCAGCTATCTCGTGGCAGGCGACGAGGCGGGAAGCAAGCTCACCAAAGCCCAGGCGCTGGGGGTCAGCATCCTTGATGAAAACGCCCTGCTGAACATGCTGAGAGAATCCTCTTAAAAGTCCCAACCAGGCATGCCAAGCCTTTTTCAGAATCTTGTTGGGAGCCTCTCTGGTGAGTGGAGGCTGAACCTGGAGACGCAGGTCCCCAGGAACGACCTCTACAAAAGTCGCATTGCTTCTTCAAGACCAACCCTGGGTTTCTTTTTGCTGCTGATCTGTTCAGCGGTGATTGCAACGCTCGGATTGATCTCCAACAGCACCGCGGTGGTGATCGGCGCCATGATCGTTGCCCCGTTGATGGATCCAATCCTGAGCCTGGCCTTTGGCCTGGCCATCTCTGACGGCCGATTGGTGAAACGCTCCGCCATCACAGTGATCATTGGCGTTCTCACTGTGATTGGCACGGCAACGCTGTTTGGCTTGATCCTTGATGCCAGTGAGGTGAATCGAGAGATCTACAGCCGAACCGCACCCAACCTGATCGACCTCGGCATTGCAGTGGCTGCAGCCATCGCCGGATCATTCACATTGACCCGTGATCGGTTATCCAATTCGATTGCAGGCGTAGCCATAGCGGTGGCCCTGGTGCCACCGCTATGCGTGTGCGGGATCGGACTGAGCATGGGCTCAGAAGTCATTGCCGTGTTCGGTCGGGGAAGCGTTGCTGGACTCAGCAATCAGATCTCAGAAGGTTCTTTTTTACTTTTCCTGGCCAACTTAATTGGCATCACCGTGGCCAGCTTGATGGTGTTCTTGCTGCAGCGCTATGGCTCAATTCACCGCAGCTGGCGCAACTTACTGGTTTGGTTAGGACTCCTTGGCCTGCTGTGCATTCCCCTAGCATCATCACTCCAAGACTTCAGCATTCGCCAAAACATTGACGCTCAATTTGCCACCTTTAAAGCGGGGCGAGTGAAGCAATTTGAAATGACCGAGAAGAATCCATATCTCTGGAAAAAAGTAAAACTGCTCTACAGCAATGTTCGCGTTGTTAAAAGCAATGCCACCATTGAGCTTGTCCTCAATGCCCAAGAGGGACTGATCACACAAAAGGTCATCGACGAACTCCACCAGCGCATCATCACAAGAGCAAGGGAGGATTACGGGGTAGACGAAATCCGAGTTAGCATTAGTGTTATTCCAAATCAAATCTTTAAATACAACTTCACCGAAGGCAAGCAATCATGAACTCACCCCAAGCCTTCCGCTGGATCAAAACAGAGTGTGGTCGCGCCAAGTATGTCGACTTAGCCTCTCGCAACGGCATGACAGCAAAGCTTCGTCTGGGATGGTTTGTGCTGATCGCTGCCGTACGGGACCTTCAAGTTCCGAACCCAGACTGAGCCTCTCACTCCCGCAGGCGGATCAACATCAAAAGAGTTGAAGTCATCAAAGAAATTTCATCTTTATCTACACCTACCTTGTCGTTTCTAGCCAAAGAATCAAAGCGGCAATCTTATACTTCAACTCATGATTTCCTGCTGAACAGCAATTGATACACGATTCAATCGTATTTCAAGAGAAGTTGGTTTGTTCATCTGAGAGAGCGCGCTGCGCTGCGCGGCCAACCACCCAAACAACGGAGACTGTGGCCAAAACGCCTACCACTCTCAAGATCCAAGCCTGTGCTGAGGCTTCTCCAGCAAGCACCTCACCAAAACGAGCCGCATCACCGGCCAGCGCACCCAAGGCGCAAAACAAAATCGTGCCTGGAAGAATGCCAATTAAACCGATGCTGTAATCACGCAAGCTCACCTCACTTAAGCCATAAACCAAATTCAGCAACGAGAACGGAAACGCTGGAGATAGACGCGTCAACAGCACAAGCTTGAGCCCTTCTCGGCTGACGGCCCGCTCTACAGCTTGAAGCTTTGGATAGTGCGTCAAACGCTGGCTCGTCCAATCTCGCAACCAGAATCGGCCGAGCAGGAACGCGGCCTCTGCGCCGAGACAGGCCCCCACAAACACAATCAGGCTGCCCCACCAGGTGCCATAAAGAGCTCCAGCCAACATCGAAGCCCATACCCCTGGAAGCAACAGCGTCACCCAAACCGCATAGAGCGGGATAAAGACCAGTCCACCCAAAGGAGAGCGCAGCCACAGCATCAATGGCTCAAACCAGGACATTCCCTCAATCATGTGTTCCACACCATCCGAGGTCACCAATCCATGCTGGTGGTTTTGGCGCCAACAGGGATCAAACCCACTTTTGCGCTAAAGATTGAACAACTGTTCAAGAGGGATGGAACCAAACCGCCTTTGTGCCCCGATCAGGAGGAACAGCTACTCCATCGCTCTCCTGCTAAGCACAGCCTTGCTCGGGGGCTGCGGCATAACCGATGGCCGAAGGTCGATCGTGTTGAAGGTGGCTCAAGCAAGCAATGAAAACGAACAACGCTCCCCCGATCGTTTTGAAGCAGAGCGGAAGATCAGCAAGGATTTTCAACAGCAATTAAAAGAAATGCAGCCTGGGATCAAGCTGCATCCTTCGATTTATCCCGAGGAGTCTCTCGAGAAGGAGTTGAAAGTTCAAACCAATAGCGGCCTAGGACCAGACCTCGTGATTGCCGATAGCAATCAAGCCTTGAACCTTTTGGCCTTGGGCCTAACCGAGCCGATCCAGCTGACGAAAGAGCGTCAGAACTTGATTAACCCTGCAGCCCTAGAGCGCGTTAAAACAGCCAGCGGATCTCTAGCGGGACAACCGGTCTCGCAATATCTCCAGCTGGCTTGCTTCGATAAACGCAAGCTCAAACAATCACCAACAACCCTCAAGGAGCTGTCCGAGGCCAGTGGCAAAGGCACGATTTTTGGAATGGTCACCAACCTCCAGGATCTTTACTGGAGCCTCGGCAGTTTCGGGGCTGGAGAGGCGTTAGCCACTTCGTTAGCAGGCAAGAAAGCCACTGTGGCGGCCCATGCACGACTCACTGAATGGATGCGTTGGCTCAAGGCCTCCAGCTATCAGCAAAATATTGTGTTTTTACCAAATCAAGCCGCCCTTCGAAAGGCGCTCATCCAGGGCGACATGCATTGGATCAGCTGTTGGAGTTCCCAGCTACCGCAACTCCGTGAAGAGCTCAAAGAGCATCTCGGCATCGCCCCGTTGCCCAATGGAGACTTTGGTCGTGCAACACCGATCACACGCTTGCAGGTCTGGGCACTAGGCAAAAACTCAAGCAAACGTCAACGGGCATCAAGTCTGAACTTGCTGAATTTCATGGTGCAACCCTGGGCCCAAAAAACCTATGCCCTCAAATACCGAACGGGCTATCCAGTCAATCCAGCCGCGGCACTGATCGTCAGCAAACAGTTACCTCAAGGGTTCAAGGCATTCACTGAAGATGAAAACAAACGGATAACCCGAGGAGATGCGATTGTCTCCGCAATCGACGCCCGACCAAGATTAGAGAAAGAGATTCAATCAACACTCAATCAGTTGATTTTCGATGGATTATCTCCTGAGAAAGCAGCCTCTGAACTTGAAACCCAGATCAAATCGAAGCGATGACTCTTTCCATGTCGTACATCATCACGATCGGCCCCGGGGCCATTGCCAACGAGCTCTTGAGCTGGCTCGCCTATCTCAACCGTGGCACCGTTCTTCTCCAACTGCTGTTGGTTGGCCTTGTGATGGTCGCGGAGAAACGCGGTGTCCTTCGGCGGAGAGTGGAGCACAGGCTGCTTCCCGAACACATCCGAGTGCTGATCGGACCCATTCTCCTCTTAATGAGTTCAGCCCTTTTCCTCCTGGTGGGCTTGCCATGGGGATTACTGCGCTATTTCGGACTTCTCTGGCTGGGCTGGATGCTATTTACACCCCTAAAGACACTGCTTTTAAGTATCAACAAGAAATTTCCAGTTGACGAATTAGAAAGCACATTTTTAAGACCCGTCTACGTCATTGTCGCCACCATGTCTTTCATCAGACTGATGGGAAGCACAGAAAACTTGGCGCAAACTCCCGTCGCAAATTTATTTGGAGTTGAGCTAACGCTGGGAAGAATTTACGTGGCAATCATCGCCATCTACGTCATCATGACGCTCTCCTCAAGGCCTGCAACGTTTCTGGCATGGCTTAGTGGGGTGCTGTTTGGAGTCCGCCCCAGAAACAGACGCGGATTAGAGCTCCTGTTCCGCTACAGCGTGATCATCATTGGCATCATCGGAGTGGCTTACTTCATCGGCATCGACGGCACAGCATTCATTGCCATCGCCGGTGGACTGTCGGTTGGAATCGGCTTTGGAGTGAAAGAAATCATCTCCAATTTCATCAGCAGCATCTGGCTGCTGTTTGAAGGGTCAGTCCGCCCCGGAGAAATTTTGATGATCAACGGCGACCCCTGCACGGTGCGCAAACTGGGGCTGAGGGCCACTCAACTAAGGCGTGGACGCGATGGAGCTGAACTATTAATCCCGAATCAGAACTTCTTCACGCAAGAGGCCACATCCTTCACCGCAACAGAAACATCCAGACGTGACTGCGTGGTGGTTGGTGCCGCCTATGAGCACGACCCAGATATCATCGTTGAGCTATTAAAAACAATTGCAAAAGAGCACAAAAAAGTTTTAGAATACCCACCAGTCAATGCATTTGTAATCGACTTTGCAGAGTCTTCGATTAATTACAAGGTTCTCTTTTGGGTTTCCAACCCCCTCGATGCATTTGAAGTTGGCAGTGATATACGCCGAACAATCTGGAAGCAATTTGAACAGAAAAAAATCACCATTCCTTTCCCGCAACGTCAGGTCTACCCCATGGAGTGGCCACCAAGCCTTCAACAAAGCCTGCACTCAGCTGGAAGCGGAGGTGTAATGCCGCAAGGCATACAACCAGAATTGACGGGCAGCGACGAAGAACCCCACAGCAAGGCCTAATCCCAGCCACAGCATGGATGCACTTGCTCGGCCCAGCACAACTTCAGCCGGAACCGTTGTCAGAAAGGCCACCGGAATCACCAAGGTAAACAACAAACGCAAAGGAGCTGGATAGGCCGCTACCGGGTAGCGGCCTGACGCCAACACAGCTCGCAAAACCTCCGTTGCATTCCAGGTTTTCACGAACCAAATGCTGGTCGCTGCAATCAGAAACCAAAGCGAATACAAAATCAGTCCACCAGCCAAGAGCATCAACAACACCAGTGCAATGCCTCCCGCCGACAAGGAAGCACCAGCCTGATGTCCGCCCCAAATCACCAAGAACAACCCAAGAACAATCTCCGGCAACCCGGCTGGCGAGATGGTCCGCAGTGACAACCAGAACTGACTATCAATCGGCTTTAGCAGCACGAAATCCAGCGTGCCTTCGCGCACATGGGTCACGATCGACGACAGGTTGGGGCGTAACCAGGTGCTGGCCATCCCATCGAGAACCGTATAAAAACCCTGAACAATTAAGGCTTCGTGCCAGCTCCACCCACCCAATGCCCGTCCTGGTCCAAAAAAAAGAGACAGCATGAACAGGCTGCCAAGCAAACTCAAGCCAACGGCAACGAGCTCAATCACAATGTTGAGTTGATACTCCAACTGCGAAGCCACTGCCGTTCCCCAAAATCGCCGCAGACTTTTGAAATAACGCCCCATTCAGGCCCCCATCGCGCTGTACCGCCGAACCCCAGCGCGCCAAAGCAGCAAGACCAGCGGCAAAAGCAACACAATCCAAGCCAATTGAGTCGCAAATCCAGCCAACAAGTCCACAGGCTGTTCCGCTAAGACACGCGCCGGAAAGTCAATCAGATAGGGGAACGGCGTCCACTGGGCCAACCTGCGAACCAGGGGTGGAAAAGCCGTAAGAGGAGCCAGCAGCCCAGACAAAAACAGAAAAGGGATGAACAACAAGCGCTCAAGAGCACTGGCCTTCTCACTCCAAAAGCAAAGAGAAGCAATCAGGCTTTGCATCAGAAAAGCAATCGAGAAGGCCATCCATGTGGCCAACCAAGCCAACACAAAGTGACCCAAGGATGGCAACCAAACGGCCTTGGGCTGTATCAAGAAGAAAATCGCGGTGATGCCTGCAGCAAAAGGCAAACGCGTGAGCTGCTCGCCAAGATGACTTGCCACATAACGCCAGAGCGGATGGAGTGGCTGAAGAAGATAAGGAGACAATCTCCCAGAGAGAGCATCCTCTTCAAAGGCATAAATCATCCAAACCACTGAAAACTGGCGCACTAAAAAGGCGCTCAAGAAATAACGATCAAGGCCCACTCCTTCCATCCCCAACGCTCCACGAGCATCGCTGCCATTCCAAAGGCTAAGCATGATGAAAGGAAGAACACCGGAAAGAGCCCAAAGAGCAATTTCGGCGCGATATTCCAACATATGGGCGTATTCCGTGCCTAACAAAACCCGAATAATCTTGCGATTGAGTCCAAAAATCCGCATTACAAGCTTCCCTGGCGAAACAAATCACCAATCAGCTGGTCGATCGGGGGATCATTCACCTCAAGATCACGGACCTCAAAGCGTTCCAACAACTGAGCCACCACAGCCGTGAGCTCATGGGGCTGCACACGCAAGTTCACTTCGCAGTCGCAGCAACGATCGAGCCGGCCAAGACCAGCAAACGCCTCAGCCCCAACGGGTGAAGCAAGTTCCAAACGAACATGGCGCTCGGGTGCGAGCCGATTCGCCAAGCGATCAAGGGGGCCGTCATGGAACAAATGCCCCTGATGAATCAACAACACACGCGGGCAAAGGGCCGTGATATCGGCCATGTAATGGCTCGTGAGCAGCACAGTGGCACCGGTTCTTTGGTTGTAATCAGTCAAAAACTGCCGCACTCTCGACTGCGCATTCACATCCAGACCAAGGGTGGGCTCATCAAGAAACAGAACATCCGGCTGGTGAAGCAAGGCAGCGAGAAGCTCAGCTTTCATGCGCTGGCCCAGCGACAGCTTGCGAACGGGACGCGTGAGCTCCTCTCCCAACTCCAATAAATCCGACAAATCGGAAATGCGGCGTTTGGCATCCCGATCACTAATGCCATAAACAGCAGCATTCACCCTCAAGGAATCCATCGGCGGCAGATCCCACAACAACTGCTGCTTCTGGCCCATCACCAGAGTGATCCGACGCAAAAAATCAGGATGACGCTTTTGCGGCTGATGACCTGCAACGACCACCTGACCAGCACTGGGGTAGATCAACCCACACAACATTTTCAAGGTGGTGGTTTTCCCGGCGCCATTGGCACCAAGAAATCCCACCATCTCTCCGGCAGCAATGCTGAAACAGACGTCGCTCACGGCTTGAACGTCACGGTGACGCCGGCGCATGAAGTGCTGCAAGGTTCCACCCAAACCCGGTTGCTTATCAGCAACTCGGTAAGTCTTGCTGAGGCCCTGAACCTCGATCACAACAGAACCATCAGTCACTGGCAGATATAGCGAACGCTATGGCATACCAAATCAATGAAATTTTAAAAGCCTCAACATTCGGCCTGATCGAATTCAAAACAGAAGGCAGACTGCAAGGGACAGGTCTACACAACGAGGCAATGAAGGAACGAATCGTTCAGGACATGGACGTGATCCACTCCAACACTGGGGTGCTGGTAGGCACTGTCGTTCTCCTGCTGCTTTGGCTTGTCCTTGGCCTCATGGAGCGGAGAGGACAACATCTTGGAGGCCTGGTCGCCAAAGCAATCCGACAGCCATTGCTATTAGGTCTCAGCGCGTCTCTGTATTTGGGCTGGCTAGGACGTCTCATCGCCAACAACGTTGCATGGCTGGACGGCAGCAACGCTTTAAAACTCTCCGCCACCATCACGATCCTCGCCGTCATGTGGGCGTTGCACCGATTGGGCCATGCCGTCATGGAAACCAGGCGGTTTGAGCGATGGCTCCAAATGGACGACCCGAAAGATCGGGCAATGGCCATCAGCTTTATCGGGCGGATCTTCACGATCTTAATTCTCGTGATTGGTGCTGGTGCGTTGATGATCGCTTTCGGCGTTCCTGCCACAGCCCTCGCGGCCTTGGGCGGCGGTGCAGGAGTCGGCCTGGCCTTCGGAACTCAAAACATCTCCCAAAACTTCTTTTCCGGCTTCATGTTGTTCTTTAACCGCCCCTTTAAGGAAGGCGACTGGATCAGCACGGACGGCCTAGAAGGAACGGTTGAACATATCGGCTGGTATCACACACGTCTACGGACATTTGAGCGACGACCGATGTATATCCCCAACGCAGTATTCGCCACAAACAGCATCGTTAATCCTGGGCAAATGTATAACCGCAGGATCCTGGCAAATATTGGCTTGCGCTATGAAGACATCCCTGCAATGGATACCATCACCAAACAAGTTCGCGCACTTCTAAAAAACCACAACGCCATTGACAATAATCAAATCATCTTGGTTCACTTCAATGCATGGGAAAGCTCATCACTCAATCTTCAAGTTTACTGTTTTACTAAAACCACCGTTTGGCAGGACTACTTAGACATCCAGCAGGAGATTTTTCTGGAAATTGCAAACATCGTGAAGGCAAATAATGCCGACTTTGCTTTCGACTGCACCACCCTTTATCCAGCACCCAACCTGAAACCAGAGCAGTTATTCCCCGCATCCTGACGAACAAGTCTCAAGCCAAACCTGCCAAGCGTTGGCGCGCAAGCGCCGCCTGAGATGCTGCATCTGCGAGCTTGTTTTTGCACTCCTCCACCACCGGCAGAAGCAGCACCGTCAGCGCTTGCGACGGCATTAGCAAAAAAGCCGAAGGATCAAGCTCACCGAGCTTCGCAGAAGTGCTCCCCCCAGATTCATCGAGGCAAACCGAGTGGCATTTCAGAACTTGTTCGAACCACATACCGCCCAGAGGACAACAATGGTTCTCAAGGACAATTTTAGAGGCAGGATACAATTCGATCTCTCGGCAATCAAATAACCGAGTCCTCCACTGATCAAGATGACGAACCAGGAAATCAACGAAGGGCTTCTCAGCTTCATTCACGAACAAACTGGGAGGGGGGTCATCTATGAGCAGGAGCCCATACCTCTACTAGGCGGAATCGATGCAACGACCTATAAATTTAAACTTAGAGGAATGGAGCCGATGGTCCTCCGCCTCCTTGGCAGCGACAGAGGCGCGGAGGAAGTTAAAAGATTACAGATTCATAGCCAAGTTCTCATTCAATCAAACATCAAAGCACCAAAGGTGCACTGGGTCGGCGAAGACAAATCCGCGTTGGGTGGAGTTTTTGCAATTATGGAATTCTTCCCAGATCCACTTCTATCAGAACAACCAGGCGATATCCAGCTGAAAATCCTTGGGAAATCTCATGCAGAGATGCACAATCTCTCAACGACACAAATCATCAACGAGTTAAAAAAACAAGGGTTGAATGAAAAGGATTTCATGGCCTGTCTATTTATGCCTACTATTTTAGACTCAGCGCTGAAAGACCATCCCTGGCTAAGCAATATAATCAATTGGCTACAAAACAACTTGCCAATTAATTCAGCCCATGCATCCATCAATCACAGTGACTATCATCCCAAAAACATTATGTACGCTTCAGGGCATATAACAGGAATCATTGACTGGAATTTCTTTATAGGCGATCCAGCATTTGATGTCGGGCATACAATCACACTCATCATGGACATCGTACCCAATATTAGTGATGACTATACCCATGAAATAGTCTCTCAAAACAATGAGCAGTATCGAGACGCGTATCAATCAATCAGATCAATTGATGAGAAAGCCGTTAATGCTTGCAGAGTCTGCCACTGCACGGGCTTTCTTCTTCATTGCCTCTCAGGCAAAAAAGACATCATTACGTCCTCGCCAACCATGCTTCAAAGCCTCAAAACCACCATCGAGACTATAACCAAGCTTGAAATAGCATTACCCAACTCCTGAATAGATCATTGCGTAATAGGGAATACATTCATGCAATCACTTGATCATTCTCCTACAATAAAAACATCAATCATATACAATTAGACAAAGCCGCACAGAACCCCTGGCATGCCAACAAGAGCTGGATTAATCAACACCATCGCAACCGCAACAACGCTGTTGACGATGTTGCTTTCCGGTTGCTCATCAGCGAACAAGCCAGCACAGACCCTCTATATCGCCTATTCAATTGGAGAGAACGAATTCACACGGTCCTCAAAAGAACAAGCGGAAAAGCAAATTAGCCTTTTTAATCAGCGATTCCTCAAAACAAATCCCAACACACGTGTTGTCACAGTTGCCTACAAAGCAAATACAATGCATCGTCAGATCAAGGAAGACAGCAAACTAAACCTTGGGCCAGACCTAATATTAGGACCAGAATATATGCTGGAAGCTTATTATCGAGACTCATTAATAAGCGCCTTTCCCAACAGCTCTCAGTGGACACAACAGTACGGCGATATCATCAAAAACTTCTCCATCGTCGATAACAAGCTTATTTTCGCTCCCTTTATAATTTTCCCACAAGTGTCCTGTTACAACAACAAGACCATAAAGCAGCCACCCAAAACAATCCAAGAATTGGAGAAGCTTGGTGCCAGCGGCGCTCGCATTGGCTTATCAACGCGCACCGATCAGATCTTCTGGACGGCTGGATCGACCGACGCTATCCCAGAAATCAGCTCACTGATGAACAAGAAAAATCAAAATAAACCACAGCCAAAAATCAGAGAATGGATCACGTGGCTACGACAAGCGGCACTCTACCAAAACATTTCCTTTTTCAGCGCGCAATCTGAACTGGCCAATGAATTAGCCGCCAATAATCTTGACTGGATCACCTGCGATTCATACCAAGCCCTGAGTATAAAGGAGACAATGGGAGATCAGCTCAGCGTTGCCATCCTTCCAGATGGAATTCAAACAAAAGCTTTTGCATGGCCATTCATCTTTGGGTTTGGCCTAGGCACTGATTCAAGCCCAACACAACGGGAGCTCGCACTGAGTTATGTGAAAGCGAACACCAATGCTGTAGGCCAAAGGCAAGCGATGCTGCAAAGTGAAGGATTCCTTCCTACGAACCAGGCTGTTGATATTCCGAATCAAAGCTCACAAACTCTCAACGCCTACAACAATTCATGGAACACACAATCCCTAAGCTATCTCAAACAGTGGCCGATGATCACTCAATACCTAGAAACATCCCAGAATCACGTAGCAATCGATAAAATATTAACCGAACTCACCAGTGGGACTATCAGCGTTGATGAAGCCGTACAAACTTTAATCAACCTGGGCCAAAAAGGAAAAGAATGAACAATCTTCTCTTCGAGGTTTCATCCTGGACTGGATACATTGATCGAGCAGCAGTTAGCTGGCAGTTGATCTTGGTTGCCAGCGCACTGATCACTGATGTATTCATTCGCAAAAAGCTGGGTACAAAAAATGTTTCACTCATCGTTTCTCAGGCCGTAGGTCCTCTTGCGCTACTTGGCATCAGCATTGTGCTTAGGGTGGCCTCCATTCCCACAGGAATCGCGATCCGCTTTGGATGGATCTGGGCAGCCTGGAACCTTCTTTTATGGATCGAACTGAAACTGATCCAACGCAACCCGAAGGATCGAGGAGCGGTCTGGCTCAGGCGCCTGGTGCGGCCTGCCATCCTTGTTTTTGCACTGCTTTACTGCATCGATCGACTCAGCAGTCTCTCATCCATTGGTCTGATTAATGTGGGCACATTGCTGAATACCCAACTGGCGCTAGGCAAGCTTTTTTACTCGATAATCGGCCTCTATCTGATTCTGATTGCCAGCTCACCAATCGCATTCCTCATCTCATGGATCTCAAAAGAAGGCCTGAAAATCAGCAATCAAAGTCGTTATGCGATTGAAATCATCATTCGTTATTTGATCATCAGTTTTGGCCTCCTGGCTGTGGCCCTTCAGGCAGGTTTTAACGCAACAGCATTGCTCACCATTTCAGCAGGTTTGTCATTCGGTCTTGGTTTTGGCATCAAAGAAATCTTTGCCAATTTCATCAGCGGAATCTGGCTGTTGTTTGAAGGATCGATCCGACCTGGAGAGATTCTGATGATCAAAGGCGAGCCTTGCCAAGTCAACAAATTAGGTCTTCGAGCCACACTTCTATCCCGTCAACGGGATGATGCTGAACTGCTCATTCCCAATCAAACCTTTTTCACCCAAGATGCTGAATCATTCACCGCTGGTGAAAACTACAGGCGAGACGAAGTGGTTGTCGGTGCTGCTTATCACCATGAACCGAAGCAGGTGATAACGCTTCTCGAGCAGGTCGCCTGCCAACATCCAAGGGTCCTACAACATCCCGCACCCCAGGCTTTCGCGATCGACTTTGCAGAGTCGTCGATTAACTACAAACTCAAGTACTCGGTCCGCAATCCCTTGGAGGCTCGCACCGTGAGCAGTGACTTGCGGCAAGAAATCTGGACTGCATTCAACAACCACGGAATTGGCATCCCCTTCCCACAACGACAGGTGTATCCGATGGAGTGGCCGCCAAACAGGCAATCAAGCCTGCAATCCCAGCACAACCCACACGAGCACTCCACAGCGGATCAGCAAGATCTGGGTTGAGCTAGCGCTCAGATCAACCCAGATCCTCCAACCGTCTGCGTGCCAGGGCAGCCTGAGCCTCCGCTTCAGCACAACAGAGCTCCGAAGTGAAGGAAGCCAAAAAGAATATAATGTGAGAGTTATTTATAAACGAAGGAAGCTAAGGTAATATCATCAAATTGAGATGCAGTGCCGATATGGCTCATCAACTCAGCCTTGATACGATCCATAATCTCAGAAGAAGTAATATCAGGGGAAGCAGCCAGTAAGTGGTCGCAAAGATCAATTAAACGCTCGGTTGTAAATGACTCGTCAGCTTCATTACGGGCATCAATTACGCCATCTGTAAAGCCAACAAAAGTTGTACCCCTCTGCAGAAAAAGAGATTTAGCAACATACAACGAGTTTTGGAAGATACCAACAGCTGGTCCGGTGGTATCAAGTTGAATACATGCTCGATCCGGGGTAAATATTAAAGGGGATTCATGACCTGCAGATATATATGTCATGCATCCGGACTTTTGATCGAAAACAACAAAGAGAACGGTAGCAAAATAAACGTCATCACCATGATTACAACTCATATAGTCATTGACATGAGTGATAACATTAACCATTTGCTCGGCGACAGCCTGGTCTGTAAGATCCCACCTGGGCCGACTAACGGTATCGTATCGGATCAAACTACGAAAAACAGACATGAAAAGAGCTGCCGGCACTCCCTTATCGCAGACATCCGCAATCACTAGAAATAGTTTATCACCTACAGAAAATGCGTCATACCAATCACCGCCAGCATTGTAAGCAGGTTGCATAAATAGACTTAGATCAACAGAATCTAACTTTGGAGACGACTTAACAAGAAAAGATTGCTGAATTGTTCCAGCATTAGTCAACTGCTTCTGAGCGATGGCGTTGAGGACACGAATAGAGTCTCTACTTTCAAGGATTTCAGCAAAACTACGATTAATAATATCTACACCTCTTGATATTTCACGTATTGGGGAATAGCAAAGAACGGAATCGCTTGAGGAGTAGGTCTGATCATCAGAGTTAAGATCAGCATTATCATCAGCCTTATAATCACCACTAGATGACGACTTAGAAGCAGAGAAGAGCGTATTGATTTCTTTTTGTGCTCGAGAGGAAAGCCAATAACTATAAAATGCAGCTGCAGACAAGATGATGATAAGATATGAAAAGACAATGCCAGCGAAGCTTTCCATGGCATCAAGAACGGCTGTATTTGCATTTTGCACAAGTTGAATAACAGCACTAGATCCCTCGACAGAGGGACCAAACTCAGCAGAAAGCTTATAAAAACTATCAACCATTCTACCCAAATCGGCGCCATCATTAGAGGGCAGGAGTATATTAAGATCTGGATACTTGTCGACATGTTCATCTTCACCTTCAGAAGACTCATAAAAGAGTTTAAGGCGGTGAAAAAGATCATTATCAGAACTATAGATATCATTACCATTAGAACTAATCTGGAATTCAATTCCTGGGGCTAATGAATGGCGAAGTTGGTCTATATTTAAAAATGGATCCGGTTCAGCATCAGCGTCTTTGAACACACGATAAACACTAGCTGCCTGGATTTTCATTCCTTCATAATACATTCTTACAATACCGCCCTTGTAATAATTAGAAAAAGAAATAATCACAATTAAAGAAACAAGAGAGATAACCCCGTAGGAGGTCAAAAAGACAAGTCCACTTACCGAAACAGAGTTGGACTTATACTTACTACGTCCTCCGGAAAGAAGTTTTAAAACCACAAAGACAAGGTAAGCAAGTAAAACACATATGTTTGAATTCAAAACGGCTTTAATCGAGACTAGCTTTGCTATCTCGAAGGGAAGACCACTAATGTAGTATTGAGCCAGGAAATAGAGGGGACCATGGACAAATAACGCATACAGAATCGTAAGGAAAACAACATGACCACTCTCGACTGCATCGTCACTCATCTTGTTTCTATATATCCAAGTAACAACAAAAACCTGTATAAAAAACAATATGGCAGAAAAGGGCTGTCCAAAAAGAGGAATAGTTGCTAAGGCAGCAGGAATCGAAACAACAACTGGCCACCATCCACGCATAAAGAATAATGCGAACCAAGCGGTAGAAAGACCAATCAGAAAGTAATAATCAAGAAATATAGGTATCTCGAAAAATGTATTTAATATGAAACCCAAAGCACTCAAAATTGATGCAAGCAAAATAGAATATTTTGCGCTTAAGCTTGAACGACGGCTTGGGATCAAAACTATAAATACTGATTAACACTAAACTACTCGATTGGTGGGAGAAATCACGAGATATTACTGATTACAAATCTTGAAAGACTAGTCAGACGCTATATCCAACTCTATCTCAAGTGTATAAGTGTTCTGACCACTGCAGTATTTGTAGGAAACAGAGTCAACAGAATCCTTTACCAAGAAGAGGCCAAGGCCACCTATTGGTCTAAGAGCTACTGGTGCATCAATGTGATCAGGAGACTCCAACCTTTCAAATTCAGGGTCAAAAGGTGGGGCATTATCCGTAAGAACAACTTGAAGAATTGGTGGATCTGAAGAAGAAATAACGGTATAAGTTATCTGCAAGGCAGACATATGAGCAGTAGATTGAAAAGAAGACTCTGAAGAACGAACAATATTAGAAAGGAGCTCTTCAGCCGCCAACTTGAATCGATAAGCTTTTTTTTTAGAAAGAGACTTCGTATGCGATATTAAGTCAATAAAGGACATGAATTCATCCCAATGATTCATTGAGGCATCAAGATGAATAGATGTATTTGTCATAGCCTAACTCTCAGAAATAACAATTGCTTGAGAAAGTCCAGTTTTTTGTATAGTGTCAACAACACCTTCATTGGCTCCACACACAGTGAGATTAGAGTTCTGATTCATCTTTTGTTTAGCAAACAAGAGAGCTCGTAGACCAGCACTACTCATAAAAGACATTTCACTCATGTCAATTTTAAGCTGAGTCAAAGAGGGTAAATCAAGTGAAGTTAGATTTTGCAGAAAGTCGGGAGCAGTTTTTGTATCTACAGTGCCGACGAGCTTAATTGTCGCTTCTGAATCGTTGATAGTGGAAGAAATTTGAAGTGTCATGGTAAGAAAAGTGTTGAAGGAAATAAATAGATAAAATGCTAATGAATAGCCTAGAAAACTACGTTGTCAGTACGACAACTGAATGTTCTCCGACAAGCAATCCATTGCTATTGAATGGCGATCCAGGATCCCGAGCGAAGGGAGATGCACGATCTCCAGTGTTGATAGCAATAGACCAAGTTGCCGAATCCGGAAGTTGAGGCAAATCACACCAGCTAGCAAATTGAGACATATTGGCGAATACATAAACGGCATCGGCTGAAGAAGAATCCTCAAGATCACATGAGAACATCCAGGCCAATTGCTTAGATGAATCAGACCAATCAGGTTGATATGGTGAAGATCCATGAAAACTTGAGGAAGAAAGACCCAATACATTAGATCCAGACGCCGAAAAGGAATTCACTCTGAGAGATGGATGATTATTCCGAATCGAAATCAAAGCCTTCGTGAAATCGAACAGGTGTTTATTATTTTCAAGTAAAGACCAATCTACCCAGCTAACAGGAGAGTCTAAGCAGTAAGCATTATTATTACCCGATTGGGTACGAGCAAATTCATCACCCATAAGTAACATCGGGACACCACGAGACATGAACAGAATAGTCAACACATTCTGCATTTGACGAAGTCGAAATTGCAAAATACCTTCATCACAAGTGTAACCCTCTTCGCCACAATTCCAGCTATAGTTATCATCTCCTCCGTCACGATTATACTCACCATTGGCTTCATTATGTTTATCATTATAAGAAACAAGGTCATGAAGAGTGAATCCATCATGACAGGTGATGAAGTTCACAGATGTTGCTGGTGAGCGACCAGAAGATTCATACAGATCAGGAGAGCCCTGCACACGCTGAGCTAATTCACCGACCATTCCTTGGTCTCCCTTTAAAAATCGACGAACACAATCTCTATACTTTCCATTCCACTCTCCCCAGCGTCCAAAGGCTGGAAAAGTTCCAACCTGGTAAAGGCCACCAGCATCCCAAGCTTCAGCAATCAATTTGGCTTTCGAAAGAATAGGGTCAAAAGCTAAAGACTCAAGCAAAGGTGGATTGGATAAGGGATATCCCAGTGGATCGCGACCAAGAATTGCGGCAAGATCAAATCTAAAACCATCAATATGGTATTCCGCAACCCAGTACCTTAAGCAATCGAGAACAAGATTACGAACAATAGGATTATTACAATTAAGTGTATTACCAGTCCCGCTAAAATTAAAGTAATACCCTTCAGGGGTAAGCATATAATAAACCTTGTTATCCAATCCCTTAAAAGAAAGGACGGGGCCTTGTTCATTACCCTCAGCAGTGTGATTAAAAACAACGTCGAGAATAACTTCAATGCCTGCAGCATGAAAAGATTTAACGAGTTGCTTGAACTCATCAACTTGCATGCCTAAGTGACCGGTAGAGGCAAAAGCAGCCTTTGGCGCGAAGAAGCCAAGCGTGCTATAACCCCAAAAATTGTATAACTTTTCCCCAGTTTCTGGATGATCACGGGAATTCTCATATTCATCGTATTCAAAAATAGGCATTAACTCTATAGCGTTAATGCCAAGACTTTTGAAATAGGGAATTTTTTGAACAAGTCCAGCATAAGTGCCAGCATACTTAACTTCAGATGTATTTGAAATAGTATATCCACGAACATGAAGTTCATAAACAATAAGATCTTGCGAGGGAATCTCTAATTGTTTATCATCGCCCCAATCAAAATCATCTAAAGGGACACGTGAACGATAGGGAAATGGATTATTCCAATCGGGATCACTAGCCCAAGTATCACGACCTGATATGAGACGGGCATAAGGATCCATTAATATTTTGGATTGATCAAATGCATTACCCGACGCAAAATCATTTGGGCCATCAATACGATACCCATACTCTAGATTTTCAATATCCAAACCAAATACGACAATAGAATATACATTTCCTACTCGAAACGACTCTGGTATTTGGATCTCAGCATAAGGTTTAATTTCACCCAACCGAAACAGAACAAGAGTGCATGATGTTCCGCTCGATGTAAATATGGAGAAATTAAGACCATTCAGTGCTGGAGTAACTCCAAAAGGCAATGGCTTGCCTGGACGAACTTCAAAACCAGAAATGGTTGAGGTCGGATGGGTATCAACTCGATTGGATTGATAAGTCATTAGGTCACCACAGCGAGATCATCAAGAGTAGAAACGAGAGTAAAGTGCTCCAGGAAACCAGTAACGCGCATGACATCTTGGATGTCATCATTAATTCCCACAAAAGAGAGCGTTGTACCTTGAGCAGATGCTTTGTTGTGTATAACCAAAAGGGCTCGCAATCCAGCACTTGACATAAATGTGACCTTAGTTAGATCGATTGCAAGACGTAATGCATCAACGCTAATTTGATTCAGAGCATCTTGAAACTGCCCAACCGTTTTAGAATCAATTTGACCATCAACAGAAAGAACAGACCAATCAAGATGAGATGTTTTTGAAAATGAAAGAGAAGACATTTCAGTTTGAGGGGATCTATACAGGAGTAAGTGTAACTTTAACCTTCAGACGGCTGGTGGAATTAGGCAAGTTAACCAGTAATTTTTCAGTGTCATAGTCAGAATAAGCTTGGCCATCAATTTCACAGCCAGTGAGCTTTACGCTCCCCTTAGGCAAAATGTCTGGAGAAACACGAAGAATATTATCCTTGAAACCACCTGGAATTGGCGAGAAATACAAATCAAGAGGGCGTTTATTGGTCATCAAGTCAATATAAACAGTAGATAAGAAGCAGAGCTCAGTTGAGTGATAAGCACTCATTGAGTGACTTCCCTTGAATCTTTCGGTGCCTAGGAGGTATGGCATGCCATTAGCAAGAACATTAAAATAAACACCACCATCACTATTGTCTAGGAAGAAAGAGTTATAGAAAGCTGCAGACTCGTCAGCATACTTTTCATAGTTTTTATTTTCGGGGAAAAGGCCTTGAAGAATAAAGTAAGCCAATATGCCTTGTTCTTGTTGCCACCAAGCCTTGCGATCGTGCCAAGCATAACGATGGAATTTCTGACCAGGTTTTAAAACACGATCAACAACATCGTACCAGCCAAATCGCTGCTTATCATAACCATGACTAGGCATTAAGTCAGCAATTTTTTCAGCTAAATCTTTGTAAGATTTTTTGGAGTCTATAGAATAATATCTCATTAAATTCCAAGCAATTTTCAAATTATGACCAACGACTGCACGATTCTGCTGCCAACCCCATGTTTGATCTTTTTCCCATGAGTCAAAAAACTTTTCTTGAACAAATGGACTGTTATCGTAATCCTGGAAATACTTTTCGATAGTGTCAAAAGTATCCTCAAGCATCACCTTATATCTATCTTCTTCAGTAGCAAGCCATAAATTAATCAAATAAGCGGGTGCATGATCACCTACAGAATTCCAATTCTTCCTTGCTTTGTTCCGTCCCAAACTCTCCTCATGGGCACTCAGCGTAACTGCATGTATGTGAGAATAATAACCTCCATTCTGATGGTCTTTATAGTGCTGATCAAACAAATCAATCGTGCGCTCAGTGTCGTCAAGAATTCTCGGATCACCTGTCAATCGATATGTTTGAATTGGTCCAGCTAGAGCATAGATTTGTTCATAAGCAGGTATGCAATCGTAATCATCACCAAATTCGGATACAAGTAATTTTTGTTCTTGATTTTGGCTTTGAACTTTAAGTCCATGGTACCAGTAGATTAATCCGGTATCTGTATCAACAAAACGCATCTTGTCTCGTAAATACTCAGTACCTTTTTCAGCAGCTTCTAGGTACTCATCCTTACCTGTAAGCATGTAAGCCGATGCCATTCCATAAACCATTCTGGAAATGGTATCGGTTTCTTGCAGATAGTCGGACTCGTCTTTGTCACCAGTAATGTTAACAAGTGTCCGATAATTGCGGTAATCAATATCAACATTGGGCCAATCAAATTGCCACGACAAATAGCGATTAGCGATCTGATCAACCTGTTGGACCCACCAACCTTTGTCTCTGTGCAAATAGGAATTCGCACTATCCCCTGGAAAAGTAATATAATTGACTTCGAACTTAATATCTTGTTCTGGAAAAAATGTTCCATAGGCGAAGATCATTTGCCCCGGTTTAAGGCGCTCAGAAAGAAGCGATGTCCGATCCTGCCAAGACTCACCTAAATTCTGGCTAAGCTTGGCATAGGAGTTATCGTTAAGAGTTAACGAATAGCTACGTCCATCTGACGTTTCGAGTTCAATCTGCTTCTCTTGAGGATCATAAGAAGTTACATAACCTGAGATAAGGTCGGAAAATGTGAAATCAAAAGAGTTAGTCATCTAAAAAATCAGTAAAAAGGAAGATTTTAAAATAAAGCCAATCAATTACAGCTGATTAAGCTGGGCTAAAAACACTTTATCGAATTCATGAACAGCGCCAGGGTGTCTACCCGTAATCAATAACCCATCCTGATGAACTTCAACAGTTTCACCATCTGCTTGGACAACTTCTCCTCCTGCATTGATAACATCGCAATAAATATTATGAGCACATGTAACGGAACGACCACGAAGCAATTCAGGGTCTGCACAAAATAACCATAGTGAATGGCAGATAGTACCTATACAGAATTGACCAGCATCCATCCTAGTTACAGCATCTCGAAGTAATTTAACAGCCGGCGCTTGATTACTCTCTTGTGAAAGTTTAGGTTCGTACCTCAATCTATCCATGGCATATCCGCCGATTAAAATCATTCCTTTATAGTCGTCCAAATTAACCTTGCTAACACAGGTTTCAACTTTTACTTTTGCTGTTTTATCATTACCCTCAAAAGATAGGGAATCATTGCCCCATAGATAAGACGCGTAAACAATCTCTAATCCATTGGCAGGATAGAATTCATTGAAAACATTGTATTCTGTTTCATCGAAATGTTCCTCGATCAGGACAAGGATTTTATTAGAGGTTGACATTGAGGAAGAATGTGAGAAGGTAAGTGAAAAATTAGAGCCCTAGCTTAATCTCTTAGGGTAAAGTCATAAAGCCTGAAACCTCAAACTCCTCAAGCGGAATCACCATAATGGCTCCAGCTATAATAAAAAAATGGCGAATAGGCATGGACATTTTCAATCATGCTTAGTGCGCACCCATCGTCAGGATACACACAAGAATGGGAAAATAATGGAAGAAATTATTAAGCCCATTATTGCTCATTAGCTCACAACTAGTATCGATAAGTATCGTTATGCCCAATGGTCCTAAATATGGCGAAATATGAATCTACTGGCAATAATTCGAATGAGACAGCCAAAATGCCAGCCAAGTGGCTAAATAGTAATCAAATTGATTTCCGCCAAGAGGTTATATATTTTCTCATCGTTGATAGATTCCACGATGGAAGTGCTGATGAAGAAGAACGCAAAGGAATCTGGGATCGCGGGAAAAAAACTGGACTTCTAGATAAAACATGGATGGATTGGGGGAAGTACTGGGGTGGGAATATTGCTGGAGTAATTGAAAAGATTGATTATTTGAAATCAATGGGAGTAAGTGCTCTTTGGTTATCCCCACTTTTTGAACAAGTGGATGATATGCAATTCGATAGAGCTCCGATGCATGGATATTGGACTAAAGACTTCAAACGTATCAACCCGCGATTCGTAGATATCGAAGATTCATGCAGCTTAGATCAATGCCAAACTCTTAAAAAGCTAGTTGAGAAGCTTCATGAGGCAGGAATTAAATTGGTTCTAGACATTGTTTGCAATCATAGCTCTCCAGACATCAATGGCTCAAAAGGTGTTGTTTATAGCGATGGAAACCTTTTGGCAGATTATAACAATGATGAGCAGAATTTTTATCATCATTACCCGGAAATTACGGACTGGGAAGATGAATTTCAATTGATTCACCATGAAATGTGCGGGCTCGCAACCTTCAATGAAAACAATATTAACTATCGAAATTACATCAAAAATGCTGTAAAGCATTGGCTTGATATCGGCGTTGACGCATTAAGAGTCGACACTATTAAGCATATGCCACTAACTTTTTGGCAAGAATTTTGTTCGGATATTTGTGCTCACAAACCAGATTTGTTTATTTTTGGAGAATACGGATTTAGCAAGCCCTGGGATCAACGAGCCGTCAACTATGCCAACCATAGCGGAATGTCAATACTTGACTTTGGCCTTTGTGATGGCATTAGATTTGCATTTAGTGGCGCAGAGCCCGGTGGTTTTTACCAAATCAAACGAGTTCTTTCATATGACAAAGAATACAAAAGAGCAAGCCAGCTCGTTACATTTATAGACAATCATGATATGCCTAGATTTTTGTCCATAGTTAGTAATGAAGAGCATTTAAGATTAGCCATTAGTATATTAATGACTCTCCGAGGAGTTCCTTGTTTATTCTATGGGACAGAACAATCTCTTCATTGCGATATCAATGGCGGTGCTGATCCATACAACCGCCCAATGATGGAGAGCTGGAACTCATCGCATCCAAATTACATGCTCATTCAAGTACTGGCTAATTTGCGAAAAGTCAATCCCGCTCTGTCAATGGGAAGCTTCGAAGAAAGATTCATCACGAAAGATATTTATGTTTATTCAAGGCACTATAGAAATAATCATGTCCTCGTATGCATCAACAAATCCAAAAGTACGAGTATTGATGTCCAAAATACAGGATTACCAGATGGTGAATTAAAATGCTCCCTCAGTCATAAAACCATTTCAATTTCAAATAACGGAATACAAGGGCTTCAATTAGACGAAAATGAAGCGCATATCTTTTCAATACTTGGTGAACCTGTGTCCGGTAAAGTTGTTGGTGTTTTTGAACTCAATGGTTACGAAACAAAACCTGGTGAAACTCTCTTCATTACTGGATCTGCAGAAGAACTGGGCAACTGGGATGCAACAAAGGCTTTTGGAATGGAATACGTCAACGACAATACGTGGATTGCAGAAGTAGGTTTTGACGTAAGTGCTGAACAACAGATTCGTTATAAATTCATGGTGATGATGAACGGATCCGTCAAAACCGTAGAAAACATCCTTCCTAGAGTTGTGCAGCTACCTAATAGTGATCGTATTAACATTGATACGATATGGAATCAAATCAGCTAAAGAATTCAATTACTCGCCACACAACACTGTCCAAATCCACCGATCTAATGTCAAAGTCTAATCACGATTCGCTCTCTGAGGCAACTACACAAGGGAGTCAAGATATCCTCACCTCTATTCAGGAGTGGTTAGAGATTCACTCTCCAGGATTACTATCGCAAAAGAATATTGGTGAATTTAATGGAACAATGATGCAATGGTTTCATTGGTATAGCAACAATGATGGTTCACATTGGAGCCGACTCGAAAGGGAAGCGTCAAATCTTGCTCGTGCTGGAATTACCGCCGTTTGGCTTCCACCTGCCTGCAAAGGAATGAATGGCATTAACGATACTGGCTATGCAATATATGATCTATTTGACCTGGGCGAATTCGATCAGAAAGGATGTATTCGAACAAAATATGGTACTAAATCTGAATACTTAAGTGCTATAAAAACTTGTCGTGCTAACGGAATTGAAGTTTATGCAGATGCTGTTTTTAACCACAAAATAGGTGGTGATTATGAAGAAGAGTTTGAGGCGGTGCCACTGGATGAATACAATCGCCACCACGCATTAGGCCCAGCACAAAGAATCCGCTCTTGGACTGGTTTTAACTTCCCAGGAAGAGGTGACATTCATTCCAAAATGAAATGGAATTGGAATCACTTTGATTCCGTAGACTGTAATAGCTTAAATTCAGGTTATCCAGCTGTTTGGCAAGTTAAAGACAAACCCCTGGAGGCTGACGTTGATGGAGAGCGCGGTAATTATGATTTCTTAATGGGGTGTGATCTAGATCTAGATCACCCTGATGTCAGAAATGAGCTCAAATTCTGGGGTGAGTGGACTTTAGAACAAACTGGAGCCACAGGATTCAGGCTTGACGCTATTAAACACATCAATAGCAATTTTTTTGTTGAATGGATAAAACATATTGAAGAATACGCAGGCAAAGATGTTTTTGTTGTTGGCGAATTTTGGACCTATGACATCAATACTATCTGCAACTATATATCAAAGACTGAAGGCCAAATGTCACTTTTTGACGCGCCTCTTCATTTTAATTTCCATCGCGCCAGCAAATCAGGTGGTCAATTTGATATGAGCACGATTCTTAATGACACGCTCATGCAGGAAGTGCCATTACTGGCAGTAACACTTGTAGAGAATCATGATACACAACCCCTTCAATCCCTCGAGTCTCCAGTCGAAGATTGGTTCAAGCCACTCGCATATTCATTTATACTTTTGAGGGCCGAAGGATACCCATGCGTATTTTATCCTGATTATTATGGCGCCGAATACAGTGATTATGGAACGAATGGAGAGATGCAATCTGTCACAATGACCAGCCATAAATATCTCATAGATAGGATGCTTTTCGCGAGAAAATATTTTGCCTATGGTGATCAAATTAACTATTTTGATGATCCAAATATTGTTGGATGGACCCGATTAGGTACTGAGCTTCATCCCTTTGGCCTGGCTGTTTTGCTGAGTGATGGAGAGATGGGGCAAAAATGGATGGACGTAGGTAAGCCGAATACAAAATTCGTTGATATCACTCATCACTGCCCAAAACCCGTGATCACAAACAGTGATGGTTGGGGACCGTTTGAATGCAAAGGCGGGTCTGTTTCCATCTGGATCGCCTTGGATGCGGTCCCTGAGCAGCTAAGGAAAAGACTCGAATCCTGACAAGCAGTCACTTCAAAAACAGCTCACCCCATATCCGCTAAACGTTTACGCGCCAACTGAGCCTGTGCCTTCGCTTCTTCCAGATTGGCTTGGCATTCCGCCACCACAGCTGGTGGTGCTTTATCTGTGAAGTTTGGATTCCCTAAACGCCCCGCCAATCCTTTGATCTCCTTCTCCGCTTTGGCGATGTCTTTTTCAAGACGGCCCTGAAGCGCCTCAAGATCCACCAGGCCTTCGATGGGCAGTAACACTTGCAACTCACCGCTCACACCAGCCAGTGCTTTCGCCACCGGCGCAGCATCGGCCTGAGCAGGCGTCATGACAGCAACCGAGTCGGCGCGGGTCAAAGCCGTGATTTCAGCCGTCCCTTGTTCCAGCACCGCCATCAGCTCTGGGCGGCCCGTCACAAAACGCACGGGCACTGATTGCGATGGCTTCAAGCCAGCAACCGCTCGCAAGTTGCGCACCACACGGATCGCAGCAATCAGTTCAGCAAAGGAGGCCTCAAGCCCATCATCCAGCGCGGCTTGATCCAGGACAGGCCAGGGCTGAAGTGCCAGGAAAGTGGTCTCTGGTTCACCGGTGACGCTGTGCCAAAGCTCCTCCGTGAGGTGAGGCATCAACGGGTGCAACATCAAGTGCATTTGGCTGATCACCTTGGCCAGCACCTGCTGAGCGGTGAGCTGATCCGCCAATGCTTCCGCCGCAGGACTGTCGCCGGGATTGAGCCTGCGCTTGCTCAATTCCAAGTACCAGTCGCAAACATCATTCCAAGCAAACTCATACAAGCCTTTAGAGGCTTCACCAAGGGCATAACTGCTGTATCGCGCTGCCGTTTCCTGATTCACGCGCGCCAACCGCGACAGAATCCAACGGTCGGCGAGCTGCAACGCTGACGGATCAGGCTCACCAAGCTGCGCGGGTGTGGCCCCACCCAGATTCATCAGGGCGAACCGAGTGGCATTCCAGAGCTTGTTGGCGAAGTTGCGCGACGCCTCCACCGTGGCAGAGGTGTCCTTCTTGCGGTCGTAATCCAGGCGGATGTCCTGACCGGCACCCGCCACTTCCCGCACCAAGGCGAAGCGCAAGGCATCGGTGCCGTAGCGCTCAATCAAGAGCAGTGGGTCGATGCCGTTGCCGGCACTTTTGCTCATCTTGCGGTTCTGCTCGTCCCGCACCAGCCCATGGATATAAACGTCCTTAAACGGCATCTCACCCGTGAAAGCGCCCGCCATCATCGTCATCCGGGCCACCCAGAAAAAGATGATGTCGAAACCCGTGATCAACGTGCTGGTGGGATACCAGCGCTGAAAATCAGCGGCATTCGCATCGGGCCACCCCAAGGTTGAGAACGGCCAAAGACCACTGGAAAACCAGGTGTCGAGCACGTCCTCATCCTGCTCAATCTGTGCACTAGCACCAAACTTTTCTTGGGCTTGGGCCAGAGCATCCGCCTCATTCCGCGCCACGACATAAGGAGTGGTGTCGGTGTATCGGCCGCCGGTCTCACTAATCACAAACCAGGCGGGGATGCGATGGCCCCACCACAGCTGACGGCTAATGCACCAATCGCGAATATCCGTGAGCCAGTCGCGATAGACCTTCTCCCAGCGCTCAGGAATGAAGCGAGGATCCTGTTTCGTGAGGGCCTCACGACAGCGTGCCGCAAGGGGCTCCGTGTTCACAAACCACTGGGTAGAGAGCAGAGGCTCCACAGGTACCTTGCCCCGATCGGAGTGGGGAACCGTATGCCGATAGTCCTCCACCTTGACCAACAAACCCTCCTGATCAAGGGCTGCCACCACAGCCTTACGCGCCTCAAAGCGATCCATCCCTTCGAAGCGACCCGCCTCGGCATTCATCGTGCCGTTCTTGCGCATCACCGTGATCTGAGCCAGTCCGTGACGCTGCCCGATCGCAAAGTCATTGGGGTCATGAGCTGGTGTGACCTTGACGCAGCCAGTCCCAAACTCCTTCTCCACGTGATCGTCGGCAACGATCGGGATCTGACGGCCGGTAAAAGGCAGATCAAGGGTTTGACCAACCAAATGGGCATAGCGCTCATCGCTGGGGTTCACCGCCACCGCCGTGTCACCGAGCATGGTTTCTGGCCGGGTGGTGGCCACTTCGAGATGGCCCTCACCACTGCTGAGCGGATAGCGGAAATGCCAGAGATGGCCATCCACCTCCTTCATCTCCACCTCCAGATCACTCACCGCGGAGCCCGAAGCGGGGCACCAATTCACCAGATACTCGCCGCGGTAAATCAGGCCCTGCTCATGCAACCGAACGAAGGCCTCTTTCACCGCCTCGCTCAGGCCTTCATCCAACGTGAAGCGTTGTCGCTTCCAGTCGACGGAATACCCCAACCGGCGCAACTGATCAACGATGCGCCCGCCACTATCCGCTTTCCACGTCCAAGCCCGCTCCAAAAAGGCCTCACGCCCAAGGTCATGGCGCGTTTTGCCCTCCTCCTTCAGCTGCTTCTCAAGAATGGTCTGCACGGCAATCGAAGCGTGATCCGTGCCAGGCAGGCAAAGCACATTTTTGCCGGCCAACCGTTGGTAGCGAACGATCGTATCGATCAGAGCGGTATTGAAGGCATGCCCCATGTGCAGGCTGCCTGTGACATTGGGCGGAGGGATCACCACCGCAAACGGTTCGCCCTCAGCCGCAGGATCGGGATGAAAGGCCCCCTCGTCCTCCCAGGCCTTCTGCCATCTGGCTTCCGTACCAACCGGGTCATAGGTCTTCGCCAGATCCGACACGGGTAGAGCCCATACACGCCATTCATGGTCGCAAAAGACGTTTTCAGGCGGCTTGACAGCGATGATCAAACGGCATCAATGCCGAGGATCCATGGACTCCACTTCCAACGATCTCAGCGCTGCAATCGAGCAGATGCTTGAAGCTGTGGACCAAAATGACGATCTGAAGAGGGGCCTGCGGATGGCCACCACCGCTGGTGCCGTGGGCGAACTGGCCGCCCAGGCAGGGGTTGAGATCGACCCTGCGGCACTGGTGAAGCATTACGCCCAACGCTTGCTCGATGCGTCCGATGCAACCGCGATCCACAACTTCGATCTCTGCAGCTGGGATGCCGGTGAGTTGCTGTGGACAATGAAAAATTGGCAAGCCTGAACCAACCTCAACGTCACGCCAGGGAGAGGGAGTCCTTGTCTTCCCCTTGCGCCAGGCGCTGCAGATACCCCTGCCGCGAACCAGCATTGATCCAACCCGTGGCAATCGTTTTACTGAGATCCGGATTCACCCGGCCCCGATGAATATGCGATGGACCCGCAGGGAAAATCACTAACTTCCCGCGCTCGGCAGGTTCGTGATGGTTCTGCCAATGGAATTCCGTGCCTGCTTCTTCCACCGTGTCGCAATAAAGAATCCAAGCCAGCACGCGATGCACGGGCTCAGTCGCTTCATCGCTGATCGTCCAATCGCAATGCCACTGCTTAAAACCTTCTCCAGGCGCATACCGCTGCAAGTTGAAGATCGGCATTACAAACAACTCTTGATCAGGGCAAACCGAACGGAACAGAGGTCTTTCTTGCAGATAGCGCTCTAAACCCGCAGCAACGCCGCGCAAGATCACCTCCGACAATCCGAAGGCGTCTGGATCACTGCGATCAATCGCAACCAAGCTGATATCCGTTGACACCTTGGCCGGTTCCTCATCAGCACCGCCAGGCCCAAAGGCCACCCCAGCCCGCTGCAGATCCCTGCGGCGATCAAAAAAGGCCATGGCACCATCCGCCACCGCTTCAAAACCGGCGTTGCGATACCGAGCGATCAAGTCAGTAGTCATCAGGCTTCAAGACGTTTCCAAGGAATCGCAACAACGCCATCGAGGGCTTGCCACTGACTGCGATCGGCACTCACAAGCTCCAACAAATCAACCCGCTTCAAGGCACGGGTCAAGCACTCCGGAGCCAAAACCGCAGGGTCCTGCGGGGCCTGAGACAGCAACAGCACTTGAGAATCAGCTGGATCCGCCAAGACATGCAACTCAAGATCGCCCAGCTCTCGCTCAAAAAACGTGCGGCGCATCCGCGTGGTGATCCGTTCGCCTAGCGCCTGAGCGAAATGCTCAAAACTGTCTGCATCACCAGAAAGTCCGCAATTCAAGGCAAGCCAGATCATCAATTTGGCCCAACTGTCCACAGTCCACAGCGGTTGAAAACTGAGACGGTGCTGTCGAATCAGCTCCAAAAGAGCGAAGTCCACAAGGGTTCCCTGCAGTTGATCAGGATCCGGAAGGCTCATACCGAACATCTGCTGCAAGACATCTTCCCCCCTGGAGGTCAAACTAGGAACGCCAACGACCGGCTCGGACCATGACCCTGGATCTCAACGATCCCGAACTCGAATTCTCGGATCTGGTGTACGCCTATCAGAGCTGGGTGATGGCCGTCATCAATGACGAGAAGCTCGAAGGCGATGACCAGCTCCTGACAGACGAGATCGCCGAAGACGCCCTCAACGCCATGAGATTCCTCCCAGGCGAAGTAACGAGCGCGATCGAAACGTCCCTTGCCCGTGTCTACGACGTGGATGCCGACGAGCTAGCCGACTTACTGTTCCCCGAAGACTGATTCCAACAGCGAGACTGGACGCTCTCTGACGCCTGCTCCATGGGCTGGACCCTGAAGGACATCCCAGACCAAACTGGACGCGTGGCCCTCGTCACCGGGGCCAACAGCGGCCTGGGCTTAGAAACCACGCGTGCGCTTTTGCAAAAAGGTGCCACCGTGCTCATGGCATGCCGCAGCCAACGCAAAAGCGAAGCGGCACGCCGTGACTTGCTGGATCTCGGCAGAACGGGCGTTGACCTGTTGGATCTTGATTTATCCGATCTCAACAGTGTTGAACGTTGCGCCAACGTTGTCCAAGAGCGATACGGACGCCTGGACCTGTTGATCAACAACGCGGGCCTGATGGCACCCCCACGACGGTTGAGCGTCCAAGGCTTCGAAATGCAGTTTGCTGTGAACCATCTTGGGCACATGGCTCTCACCCAAAGGCTTCTTCCCCTGATGGAAGGCCGCTCTGATGCGCGTGTGGTCACGGTGACCTCTGGCGCTCAATATTTCGGCAAAATGCAGTGGTCAGATCTGCAAGGTGAGCAGCGCTACGACCGATGGAGTGCCTACGGCCAAAGCAAATTGGCCAATGTGATGTTTGCGCTCGAGCTCAACCAGCGGCTTCAGCAGCAAAACAGCACCGTGATCTCTCTCGCCGCCCATCCAGGCCTGGCCCGTACCAATCTTCAACCGGTCTCCATTGCCGCGACCGGTGCCTGGCAAGAGTCTCTGGCCTACCGGCTCATGGATCCCTTATTCCAAAGTGCCGCGATGGGCGCACTGCCCCAATTGCATGCCGCAACAGCGAGCAGCGCTAAGGGTGGAGAGCATTTCGGTCCAGGTGGGTTTGCCTCCATGCGTGGAATGCCAACACGTCAGCCTGTGGCCCGTACGGCCAGAGACCCCCAACAACGCGAGCGTCTTTGGACGACCAGCGAAGACATGATTCAATCCTCAATGAGCAAGGTCTGAATCACCATGAAGACCCAGCCGTCCGCAAGCCGAAATCGACAACAACGCCTGCTCGAAGCCTTGCGTCACTGTGGTGACGAAATGAGTGGGCAACAGCTTCATCGGCTCTTAGAGAGCGGGTCCAGTTCCATGGGACTCGCCACGGTGTATAGGAACCTCAGGCAACTACAGCAGCAGGGTCTCGTGCGCTGTCGCCATCTACCGACTGGGGAGGCCCTCTATGCCCCGGTTGAACAGGATCGCCATCACCTCACGTGTGTGGACTGTGGAAGCACGAAGGCTTTGGATCACTGCCCAATTCACGGAGTCTCCATCACACCCGAAGAACAGTCTGGCTTCAAGATGTTGTTCCACACCTTGGAATTCTTCGGCATTTGCTCTGAGTGCCAACACAATCAGCCTTAATCAGCCTGCACACACGGATCAACTTCCACTGCAGCGGTTAACGGCAAAGGCCCGTTTCTGAGCAAAACTACCTTTGGCTTCCTGAATGACTTCATCCACACAATGGTCAAAATATCGAGCTTGATTGGCAATCGGAGCGATTTGGATCGAAAAATAAATTACAGAAAATGTAGCCAGCACTGGATATAGATGGGCATTGATCATTTCGCGTGCTTTTGACATGAGCTGCTCCCCAAGGATCAAGCTTGATCATGACCAATCGCGCAGCCAGAAGAAACCATCCAACAAGAAATCGTTTCATCGCTTACGGAACAACGAATGGCATCTGAGCGAATCCATGTCCGCGCATTGCATTTCGCCAAATCACCTATCACCGCAAAGTCACTGCCTGAACGAAAGAAATCAGCGTAGGCATAACTCAGGCACAAACCATAAAAAACCCCGCATGACACGGGGAAAAGACAGATTGCAGCAACCCATTTAAGACCAAAAAGATCTCACCATTTCACTCGAATCTTTCCACCGTTAGGACCTTGGAATGTGACGCCACCTTCTGGTTTCTGAGGTTCATAGCGAGGCCCCCAGTTAATTGGCCTACGCCCTTTCCACCAGTCTCCGTTGCGTTTGCAAACACCACGACCTTCGTAGTGATAGCCGATCGCACAAACTTGATGGTCCCGCCTGTTTTTGGGTTTGCAATATCCAGAGCCGTATCCCGCGCCCGTCTGAACCCAGTGCCGATTAGGACCACAATTTTGAGCCGCACTCACAGGCAGGCCAGCAAAGGAGAGTGATTGCAATGCGGCAAAGCAGGCAATTGCCACATGTTCAACTTTCAGCATCCAGTTACACCACAAACTTCAACCATGGCTCTTGACTGACTGGATGTCAGCCAATCTTTGCAATTGCTCCTTATCGCTCGAGCGAGCAAAGCGCAAGCCAAAAAGTCTTTCGGCCGTGGTCAACACCAAACCACTATTTGAAAAGACTGTATCGACAGCTCAGCGCAAACGCGTGTTCGGGCGATGGGGGGATTTCACTGTCACGCCACACGCGATCAACTAGCGATTATTTGTGGGTTCTGAATTGAATTCAAATGTCCACTGAAATTCGTAATTGGGACGTTGTTGCCAAAGCCATGGAGGCATCAGGCGCAACATCGAGCCAAATGTATCAACGCGCCAAAGCATTAGCCCAAGGCAAACTTGACCCAATGCCAACCAGTTTTCCTGAGGCTCCTTACAGCATTTCAGCGATTGCTGGTTAATCACAACACACCACTCACCTCGTCCTTCAACGTGTCCTGCCGCCTTCACTGCAGGCAGGACACATTTCATTCCCATCTGATCAAGCTCAGCGCAACTTTTATGTCCATCCAGCAACCCTATAAACGCTACGCCATTCGATATCGAGATTCATTCGGATCGACTCATGAAGACAATGTCTATGCCTCAGATGCAATGGAAGCACAACATTTAGCAATGGAGTTCAACGAAGAACTCATGCAAAGGCCCCACAGCATTACAGCTGTCCTTCAAACACCTGACTAACGCAACTCAATACATGAGTGAAGGAAGTTCATAAATGAGGTCTAAGAGCATGGCGCACGCTCAAAGCAAAAACAGACCGTTCAATACTCACGCCAAGACGAAATAGTCAGGTCCTGAAACCGAACCTTCCGATACGGCTGCCCCCCTTCCAGGCGTAGGGGAGCAGATCTAGACCGACCTGGTCCCACTTGGAGACATCGATGACCACAACAATCCTCCATACCCCAATGGGCCTCGTCACCAGAGATGGCGAAGGTCACGACAATGTGTATGCCAAAGAGCCACTAATGGACTATGCGGCCTCCGATGCTGGTTGGGGCTTCCATGAGCGTGCAGAAAAGCTCAATGGACGCTTGGCAATGCTTGGCTTCGTTGCTGCCGTCGTCACAGAAATGATCACGGGCGAGAGCTTATTGCATGCGATCGGCCTTTAACAAGGTCCACAAAGATCAATTCATTGGATGAAAACTATGAAACTATTTTCCGCCCTTGCCGCTATTACTCTGATGGCTACTCCAGCACAGGCAACGATGGGAGCAAAACCAAATCTCCTCATGGAAAAACTTTATTACGCCGAGGGGAGACAACACCCTGAGCACCCACTGCATGGATCTTTTTCTGGCCTATGTTGCGGCACAGACAACTAGAGCAATCAATAACCCAAAAGCCAAAACCAAAGAGGTTCTGAACATTCAGGCTAAGCAAATCAATGAGACAAATCCGAGCAGCTTGACCATCACCCAGGACATGCTGCTCGACTTAACGGATGGAGCCCTTATCTAGTTTTAAGGCACACATTTAGACGAACACTTCACGAGCAAACCCATACTCGAACAAGTCACTAGCGACAACTCATCCAGCCTCAAGTTCAAACGACTGTTCAAGCAAACAACGGAAAAGCTGATCTTTGCTTTCTGCTAAAAACTGTTGTTCGAGGGGATCACCACCAGGCCAATTGCGCAGCGCATCGCAAGTGGTTTTGTACGCCAATCGCAACGCTTCTCGGCTTAAGTG
The DNA here is from genome assembly GCF_900474245.1 of Synechococcus sp. UW179B. Lineage (NCBI taxonomy): Bacteria > Bacillati > Cyanobacteriota > Cyanophyceae > Synechococcales > Synechococcaceae > Synechococcus > Synechococcus sp. UW179B. The sequence continues at coordinate 72,024 of NZ_UCNZ01000021.1, read as the reverse complement.
GACAGTCGCGACGATTTCTTCGGAATGATCCTGTGACATGGGATAACTCGTTATTTTTCAGAAATGACGCGTGCTGTAGCAGCCTTTTGCATGAAGTAAAGGTCTAAAAGCTGTCCAGCTACTTCTTTAAGCTCATCCATATCGCTGGCCTGTTGGATAGCCCCCTGAAGCCGAAGCTTCTCGAATTGGAAGTGGAGAGGCAAACCCATGGCGAAGCAGTCGTTACAATTGAATGTAAAGAACCATCAAGATTCAATTGGTAGTCATTTCTACTCAAAGCAAATCCCATGTCTCGGCCCATGGCCATGCGCCATGGAGTGCAGCGCTAGCCGGGTCGCGCCGCAGCAAACACGGACTTTTGAAGGTGAGCTGAGATGGGCGATCCAGGTTTCGAACCAGGGACATCCTGCTTGTAAGGCAGGCGCTCTACCGCTGAGCTAATCGCCCTTAGACAGGGATTCTGCCTGAAGGTGGCAGGCTACGTCCAACACTGTTTCTAAAGCATGGCTTCCGGCCGGAAGCACGATCGCGCCACCTGTGTCCTCGCTCTGATCTACGGGGCCATCTGGTGGCCATGGCTAGGGATCAGTGGTGCCGCCGGCAGTGCCGCGGCCTTTTTATTCGGCGGCCTCTTTCTTTCCCCTGATCTCGATATCAATTCCAGGCCCTATCAACGCTGGGGTGTGCTGCGCTGGCTGTGGTGGCCCTACCAACGCCTGATCCATCACCGCTCGGTGCTATCGCACAGTCCATTCCTAGGAACGGCGATTCGGCTCGCCTATCTCAGCCTCCTCGTAGCGGCGATCAGCTGGCTGGGCAGCCGCTGGGGAACGCCTACGCCAGAACAATGGCGAAGCTGGCTGCAACAGGCATGGAACGAATCATCAAACGCCATTTTGATCGGGTTGATTGGTCTTGAGGCAAGCGCTTGGCTGCATCTGATTCAGGACGGGGACCCCATGCCAAAACTGCCGATCAAGCGTCCTCTGTCTCCCAAGCGAAGACGAAGACGCCGAGGTTGACCTTGACCTTGGCCTTGGCCTTGACCTTGACCTTGACCTTGACGCCCTCGTTGAGCACGGCTGGTGGCTGTCCTGCCAACGAGACTTAAAGAATCCTCCACCTACCCCCATGAGCGACGCCATGCACGATCTGGTCGAGGTGGTCGCGCAATTACGCGACCCCGACCACGGTTGCCCTTGGGACCTCAAGCAAACGCATCAGAGCTTGGTGCCCTATGTCCTAGAGGAAGCTCACGAAGTCGTGGACGCGATCCGCCACGGGGATGATCGGCACCTCAAGGAGGAGTTAGGCGATTTGCTTCTGCAAGTGGTGCTCCATGCCCAACTCGCTCAGGAGCAACAACGCTTCGATCTCGACGCGATTGCACGTGGAATCACGGACAAGTTGATTCGCCGCCATCCGCATGTCTTTGGCCATGCAGAAGCCCATGACAGCGAAACCGTCTCCGCGAATTGGGACAGCATCAAAGCCGCAGAACAAGCCGAACGGGGAGAGATTTCCTCCGAATCAACCAGCCCATTGAGCGATCAACTCACCAAGAAAGTCCGTGGACAACCCGCTCTGGCTGGAGCGATGACCATCTCGCGCAAAGCCGCCAAGGCGGGGTTTGAGTGGGATGACATGAAGGGGGTATGGGACAAAGTGCATGAGGAGCTTGATGAACTCAAGGAAGCGGTGTCTTCTGGTGATCAACAACATGCTCAGGAAGAGCTTGGTGACTTGTTGTTCACGCTTGTGAATGTGGCTCGCTGGTGTGAGATCCAGCCGGAAGAAGGCCTCGCCGGCACCAACCAGCGCTTTCTCGATCGCTTCTCTCGCGTGGAAACCGCCCTGGGAGGAGATCTCCAAGGACGCAACATCAAGGAGCTTGAAATGGTGTGGCAACAAGCAAAGCTGGCAATCCGTGCTGAACAAGCCTCCAAGCCCACAGCACCCAACAACCACCGCTGACAGTGGGCAAGCGCCCCATCGATCAATCGTCCAATGACGGACGCTGTTGGCGATTTCTTTTGATCTGACCGCGACGCCCTTTGGCCTCAAGCCGTCGCTGCACCGCACCTCTGCCAGGCCGCGTAGCCCGGCGCTGGGGAGGCGGTGGCTTCAAGCCCTCACGCAACAGATCAGCAAGTCGAGCCATCGCTCGCTGGCGGTTTTGCCACTGAGATCGCTCCTCTGCGGCCACCACACGCACACAACCATCCACCAGTCGCGATCCCAGGACCTCCATCAACCGTTGTCGCCGAAAGGGGCCCAGCGCCGACGAATTCGCCAGATCGAACACCAGCTCAACCCGAGAATCCGTCGTGTTCACGCCCTGCCCTCCAGGACCTGAAGCGCGAGAAAACCGCCATTGAAGCTCCCTTGAAGGGATCACCAGGCGAGCATTCACGGTGAGGTCCTGGGGCATCGTTCCAGCACTCCGTCACGGCATCAATCGCTGAACGAGCGACTGACACCCCTGACCTTGGCATTTCGCCTTCAAACCGGTGCTGGTTTTAGCTGGATGGAGCGAACGTCTAGCGACCCGCCATGACCACGGCACCTCAGACCAGTGGCAACTGGATCGATGAGCACCACAACGGCGTGCGCTACGGCCTGGAGGGACGCGTGCTGGTGGACGAGACCAGCCCGTTTCAGCGCATCACTGTGATCGATAGCCATCGCTATGGGAAAGGACTCCTCCTAGACGGCTGCTGGATGACGGCAGAACACCAGGAACGCCACTATCACGAACCATTAGTCCATCCTGCGCTCTGTTCGGCCGAGGCCATCGAGCGCGTGCTGGTGATCGGCGGTGGTGATGGCGGGACCGCCCGCGAATGCCTGCGCCACCCAGGGGTGAAGCACCTCGACATGGTGGAGATCGACCGCCGGGTTGTGGAGCTCAGTCAAGAACACCTCCCTTCAATCGGAGGCGGGTGCTGGAACGACCCCCGCTTCCAGCTGAGAATTGGTGATGGAATCGCCTGGGCTGCTGAAGCTGAAGACGCGTCTTACGACGTTGTGCTGGTGGATGGATCCGACCCCACGGGGCCCGCGGAAGGCCTGTTCAACCGTGCCTTCTTTGGCCACTGCTGCCGCATCCTCAAGCCGGGGGGTGTCTTTGCCACTCAAAGCGAATCACCCGAAGCCTTCCGCCAAGTGCACATCGACATGGTGAAGCTCATTCGGGAGCTGTTTGGCCACGCTGATCCTCTTTACGGCTGGGTGCCGATGTATCCCAGTGGCTGGTGGAGCTGGACCTTTGCCGCAAAGGATGGGCCCCGTTACCTCACCGTTCAAAACGAACGCGCCACGGCCGTGGCCGAAGGGTGTGCCATCTGGAGTCCCCGCTGGCAGCAAGGAGCCTTCCACACCATTCCAGCCTTCATTGAACGGGAACTGAATCCATGACCAATCCCAAAGCCCAACCGATGGATCAGAGCCTGTTTGACGATGAAGGTGCGATTTTCATGGGAGCGCAGCGCAATCCTGAGGGGTGCCGCGTGGCCCTCTTTGGCGTGCCCTATGACGGCACCACCTCATTCCGCCCTGGCACCCGCTTTGGCCCAGCCGCGATTCGTGAGGTGAGCACTGGTCTTGAGACCTACTGCCCCCAGCTGGATCGGGACCTCGAAGACATCGCTTACGCCGACATAGGAGCTGTTGAGATTCCCTATGGCGATCCGGAGCCCGTTGTGAATGCCGTGCGCCACGCCACCAGCACAGTGCTAGCTGCAGGGATGAAACCGCTGATGCTGGGCGGTGAGCATTCCATCAGTTCTGGTGCGGTTGCTGCCGTAGCGGAGCACCACCCCGACCTCGTGCTCGTGCAACTCGACGCCCATGCCGACCTCCGGCATGAGTGGCTTGGAGCCCGTCACAGCCATGCCTGCGCCATGCGCCGCTGTTTGGAGGTGCTTCCCAGCCAACAGCTCATGCAGATTGCAATCCGTAGCGGCACCTGTGATGAGTTCAAAGAACTGCGTCGCAGCGGACGCCTGATCTCCATTCAAGACATCCCGGAGCGAATGAACGCGCTCAGGGGACGGCCGATTTACCTCACGGTGGACCTCGACTGGTTCGACCCGGCTGTGATGCCAGGGACAGGGACCCCAGAACCAGGTGGATTTGTGTGGAACGATTTCGCAGCCGTCATCAACGAACTAAACAATCACCGCCTCATCGGAGCAGACGTGGTGGAACTCGCTCCTCAACTCGATCCGAGTGGGATTAGTAGCGTTTTGGCGGCCAAAGTCACACGCAGCCTGCTGCTGTTGCTGGCCCAATAAGCAACGCAAACCATCGCTCAGGCATTCAATCAACGCCATGAAAGATCAAACAACCAAGCATTAAGACTTGGCGTTGATAAGCCCCCTAGCCCTCAAGCATCAACAAAGAATCCAACACGACCAAAATGAATTTTGAGCCGAATTCATAACCGAACGGTTCTTTCGGAATCCTGATCAGACGTTTGCATCGAATCACATAAATCCAACTGACGATCCATGGGGATCAACAGAGGCTCCTGAAGATTGAGCTCGGGAAGTGATGGTGGACGGCACGTCCAGTGGTGACAAAACACCTGGCTCGCCAACTCCGCATGAACGGTCAGTCGTCGCAACCGACACCATCCAGATCCTGTTGCTGCAGGGGGAGTGCAATGCACGCAGGATTGACAACTTGACTGAGTCACATCACGCCTGCTGAAACGCGAGCTCAGACTAAGGACGCTTGCCAAAGCGGACCACAAAACCGCCGCAATCTGCTGCTTTGCTTCCACTTCCGGGAATCATTCCGATGCAAGCGCAAAGTTGGTTCATAGGATTTGCGTGCTCGCACCTCGGTCATGGACTTGAACTTCACACCGCTCCATGACCTCTGCATCGCGGCCGGAGGTCGCATGGTGTCCTTCGCTGGATGGGAGATGCCCGTTCAGTTTTCAGGGCTCATGGCTGAGCACAAGGCCGTTCGCAACGGCAGTGGCATGTTTGATATATCCCACATGGGAGTTCTGCGCATTGAAGGTGCCAATCCCAAAGATGCTTTACAAGAACTCGTACCGAGTGATCTGCACCGAATCGGTCCGGGGCAAGCCTGCTATTCGGTGTTGCTGAATGAGCAGGGCGGAATCATTGATGACTTAATCATTTACGACCTCGGACCATCGTTGGTAAACGCGAACCACGAAACCTTGCTGGTTGTGATCAATGCAGCTTGCGCAGAAACCGACACAGCCTGGATTCGCCACCATCTTGAGAAAGCTGATCTGCAGGTCCTCGACGAAAAGAAGGACGGGGTATTGGTCGCTCTCCAAGGGCCAACGGCCATCAGCCTGCTGGAGCGATTGAGTGGCAGCGATCTCAGCGAGCTGCCGCGCTTTGGCCACTGCAGTCTCAACATTCACGGGCTGAAAGCTCCGGTTTTCACAGCCCGCACGGGCTACACCGGAGAGGATGGCGTGGAGCTGCTGCTCAACGCAGACGACGGACGGCAGCTCTGGCAGCAATTGCTTGGGGAGGGCGTGACACCCTGCGGCCTTGGCGCTCGCGACACCCTGCGACTGGAAGCAGCCATGCATCTCTACGGCCAAGACATGGACGCCGGCACCACCCCCTTTGAGGCGGGCTTGGGGTGGCTGGTGCATCTGGAGATGCCAGCCAGCTTCATCGGACGAGACGCACTCGAGCAAGCTGCTGAACAGGGACCGTCCAAGCGTCTGGTGGGCTTGAAGCTGAAGGGGCGGTCGATTGCTCGCCACGATTACCCCGTCATCCACAACGGGACGACCGTGGGCGTGGTGACAAGCGGCAGCTGGTCTCCCACCCTCGAAGAGCCCATTGCTCTCGCCTCCGTTCCCCCAGCCCTCGCCAAACTCGGCACAGAGCTCAGCGTGGAGATCCGTGGACAGCTACAGCCGGCCACTGTCGTGAAACGCCCCTTCTATCGCCGTTCCTAGTTGGGGCACGGGCTCCTGGGCACAGGTTGTGGGCACAGGCTGTGGGAAACTCGCCTCTCTCCAGCGAAACTCCCATGCGCAGCAACGGATGCGGCGACCTGCGCGACACGCACATCGACGAAACCGTTCAGCTCTGCGGCTGGGTGGATCGTCGCCGCGACCATGGCGGGGTGATTTTTATCGACCTGCGCGACCGCAGCGGCACGGTTCAAATCACCGTGGATCCCGACTTAGGTGCTGATGCCTTTGCCGTTGCCGAACACTTGCGCAGTGAAACCGTCTTGCAAGTCGTGGGCTTGGTTCGGGCCCGTCCTGGTGAGTCGCTGAATGACCGCCTGGCCACCGGTGCGGTGGAGGTTTTAGCGAGCAGCATCCACGTGCTCAACAGGGTGAAGGGCACGCTGCCCTTTCCTGTGTCTGTGCATGACGAGGAAAACACGCGCGAAGAACTACGCCTCCGCCACCGCTTCTTAGATCTGCGCCGCAAGCGCATGAACGACAACCTGCGCTTGCGGGCCCAAACGATCCAAACGGCACGGCGATTCCTTGAAGACGAAGGGTTTATCGAAGTGGAAACTCCGGTGCTGACCCGCTCAACCCCAGAGGGCGCCAGGGATTACATCCTTCCCAGTCGCGTCTGCGGTGGTGAATGGTTCGCACTCCCCCAGTCCCCGCAGTTGTTTAAGCAGTTGCTGATGGTGGGCGGCATTGAGCGGTACTACCAAGTGGCTCGCTGCTTCCGCGATGAGGACCTACGGGCGGACCGGCAACCTGAGTTCACGCAACTGGACATGGAGATGAGCTTCATGGGCCAGGAAGAGATCCTCGCTCTCAACGAGCGTCTGATTGCCGCCATCTGGAAAACGGTCAAAGGGATTGATCTACCTCTGCCCTTTCCACGCCTGACCTGGCACGAGGCGATGGAGCGCTACGGCACGGATCGCCCCGACACCCGTTACGGCATGGAGCTCACCAATGTGAGCGACATTGTGAAAGACATGGGCTTCAAGGTGTTCAGTGGAGCCGTGAAGTCCGGCGGCTCCGTGAAGTGCATTGCGGTTGCCGGAGGCAATGACGCTGTGTCCAATGTGCGGATCAAACCCGGTGGTGATGTGTTCAGCGAAGCCCAAGCGGCAGGAGCCGGTGGCTTGGCCTTCATCCGGGTGCGAGAGGGCGGCGAAATCGACACCATCGGTGCCATCAAGGACAACCTCTCAGACGAGCAAAAGCAAACCCTGCTGCAGCGCACCGGGGCTGAGCCCGGAACCCTGCTGCTCTTTGGCGCTGGAGACACCGCGACGGTGAACAAAGCTCTCGACCGCGTGCGCCAGTATCTCGCCAAAGAGATGGGGCTCGTGAAAGCCGACAGGGAGAACGATCAGTGGAATTTTCTCTGGGTCGTCGATTTCCCGATGTTCGAATTCAACAAGGACGAAAATCGGCTTGAAGCCCTGCACCATCCCTTCTGCGCCCCAAACACCACCGACCTGGGCGATAACGCTGAAGATTGGGCAAAAAAGCTCCCCACCGCACGAGCTCAGGCCTACGACCTGGTTCTCAACGGCCTGGAACTAGGAGGGGGCTCCCTGCGCATCCACGACTCCGCCCTGCAACGTGAAGTCCTGAACAGCATTGGGCTCGCTCCAGAGGAGGCCCAAGAGCAGTTCGGATTCTTGGTTGATGCCCTCGACATGGGCGCACCTCCCCACGGTGGACTGGCGTTTGGTGTGGACCGAATGGTGATGTTGCTCGCGGGAGAGGACTCCATCCGCGACACGATTGCGTTCCCGAAAACCCAGCAGGCACGTTGCCTCATGACGGCAGCGCCGGCAGGGGTCTCCGGGCAGCAGCTCGAGGATCTGCATGTCGCGAGCACCTGGGTCGATCCCGTGACAGAGAACACTGACTAGTCGGAGCGCAAAACCCGAACAGAAACCGACGTTTCTGCAGACCAACTGGCTTAAACCGAGACCCTTGAGACATCTCATCGAATTCTCAGTCCTTTGTCCGCCAGCTCCTCATCGACGGGATCCACCCCGATCCGCTGGAGCGGCGGCAACGACCTGTTGCGTCTCTACTTGCAGGACATTGGTCGGGTGGACCTGCTCACCGCTGAGGACGAGGTGGTGTTGTCGCGCCTCGTGCAGCAATACGAGCGACTAAAGCGCGAAGAACGTCAATTCGCCGAAGATCATCCGGCAATCGAACGGTTGCTATGCCTTGAGGAACTGCAGTTGAGAGAGGCGAACCATCTCTCTCACTGGCCCACAAGACAGGAATGGGCACGGGCTGCCGAGATGCCTTTGCAAGAGCTGAACCTGGCCCTCACCGAGGGCTATCAAACCTGGGCGGATCTGATCGCCTCCGACAGCCGCGACCTGCAGCGGCGTCTGCGTGAGGGGCGGAAGGCCCGTGACCGGATGATCCAGGCCAATTTGCGCTTGGTGGTGGCCGTAGCGAAGAAGTACCAGCACCGAGGTATGGAGCTGCTGGATCTCGTCCAGGAAGGCACGTTGGGGCTGGAACGGGCGGTCGAAAAGTTCGATTCCACCCGAGGCTTTCGCTTCAGTACCTACTCCTACTGGTGGATTCGCCAAGGCATCACCAGGGCGATCGCCACTCAAAGCCGCACCATCCGCCTCCCCGTCCACATCACCGAAAAGCTCAACCGCATCAAACGGGTGCAGCAAGAAATTGCCAGCACAGAGGGGCGCACCGCTTCGGTGACAGATCTTGCGAGGGAGCTCAGCGTCAGCGAAGACACCGTGCGTCAAACCCTGGCTCGCGTCCCCCGTTCCGTCTCCCTGGAAACCAAGGTGGGCCGGGATCAAGACACCCAGCTTGGGGAGCTTCTCGAAGACGAGCACGCCACACCAGAGCAGACCCTCACCCGTGATGCACTCCACGACGATCTCGAACACCTGCTGGATGAGCTCACCCCGAGGGAAGCCACCGTGATTCGCTGTCGCTTTGGACTTGAAGACGACACCCCCCGAACCCTCGCTCAAATCGGCGAAGACATGAACCTCTCCCGCGAGAGGGTGCGGCAGATCGAAACCCGAGCCCTTTTGAAGCTGCGCCAACCCCAGCGCCGCAGCAAGGTGCGGGATTACATCCAAGCCCTGGATTCCTAAACAAACCACCCGTTTCATCTCTCATCAACCATGGCTAGTCACTCCACCATCGACATCGGCATCACCAGCGCACAACGGGAAGAGATCGCGGCTGCACTCAGCCGCCTGCTCGCAGATACCTACGTGCTGTACGGCAAAACCCACGGCTTCCATTGGAACGTGACCGGGCCGATGTTCAACACGTTGCACCTGATGTTCATGAACCAATACACCGAGCTGTGGAACGCCCTCGACGTCATCGCTGAACGCATTCGCGCCCTCGGCGTTTTGGCTCCCCATGGCGGATCCACCCTGGCCGGCTTGGCCTCGATCCCAGAAGCAGAGCAACAACCTGCAGCCCTCGACATGGTGCGTGAGCTGGTGGCAGGCCATGAGGCCGTGGCCCGCACGGCAAGAAGCATCTTTCCGCTGGCAGAGGCTGCTAACGACGAACCGACTGCTGACCTGCTCACCCAACGGCTTCAGATCCACGAAAAAACAGCCTGGATGCTGCGCAGCCTGCTGGAAAACTAAGCATCACTCCAGGCTGGAGTTGACCGCAAGCTCAAAGGGAACCGCCCGGTTGGGAAGTTTCAAGAGTTCAGCACTCATCGAAGCGATGTCCTCGGGCTGAGTCATCGCTTCTGCTTCCATCGCCTGCGTTGGCCAGCGATCGCTCGAACCGCTGCGCACAGCAGCCGCCATATCCGTATTCACCCAGCCAGGACAAATCGCCGTCACCCGAATTCCTGCAGCCCAACCCTCATTGCGCATGGTTTGGCAGAGACCAAGCAGGGCAAATTTGCTGGCGCTGTAGGCCGCCAGGCGACCCTTGCTGCGCTTCCCACTCATGGAAACCAAAACCTGGATGCGACCTTGTCCATGGGATGCCAACTGCGGCCAGGCGGCGCGCGTCAACCACCACGGTCCCATCAGGTTCACATTGATGGTGTGGGCAATTTCATGCTCTTCGCTCGGCTCAAACAGAAGCGGCACACGGCTGAAGATCCCAGCGCTATGGATCACGCTGTCGAAGCCACCAAAATGCTCGATGGTGGAATCAACCCAGGCCTGAGCCGCCGCTGGGTCCTCAGCCGCATAGGGCTGAAGCAAGACCCGTTCACTCCCAACCAAGTCAGGGTCAAGGGGGGTCTGTCTCAACGCTTCCAAATCGCGAAGCCCAAGGCTGAGGCGATGGCCGTCAGCAAGAGCGCGTTCAGCGACCGCTCGACCAATCCCACGACTTGCACCACTAATTAGGAGAGTGCGCACGGCTACACGGGTGAAGGTCTACAGCGGTAAATTGACACGTTGCCGAGCAAGCCATGGCCAAGTTCGTGTTTGTCACCGGCGGTGTGGTCTCCAGCATCGGCAAAGGGATTGTGGCCGCGAGCCTCGGGCGCCTGCTGAAGTCTCGGGGCTACAGCGTTTCCATCCTGAAGCTGGATCCCTACCTCAATGTGGATCCAGGAACGATGAGCCCGTTTCAACATGGTGAGGTGTTTGTCACCGAAGACGGTGCCGAAACCGATCTGGATCTAGGCCATTACGAACGCTTCACCGACACCGCGATGTCACGCCTGAACAGCGTGACCACCGGCTCGATCTATCAGTCCGTCATTAATAAGGAGCGCCGAGGCAGTTACAACGGCGGGACCGTCCAGGTCATCCCCCATATAACCGGTGAAATCCGCGACCGCATTCACCGTGTGGCCTCGAATAGCAATGCCGATGTGGTGATTACCGAAATCGGTGGCACCGTTGGTGACATCGAATCGTTGCCCTTCCTGGAAGCCATTCGAGAGTTCCGAGGGGATGTGGGGCGACGCGATCTGGCCTACATCCACGTCACCCTGCTCCCCTTCATCGGCACATCGGGAGAACTGAAAACCAAACCCACCCAGCACTCCGTTAAGGAGCTGCGCTCGATCGGGATCCAGCCAGATCTGCTCGTCTGCCGCAGTGATCGCGACATCAACGATGAGCTCAAACGCAAAATCGGAGGCTTCTGTGGTGTACCGCAGCGCGCTGTGATCCCCTCCTTGGATGCCGACAGCATTTACGCCGTGCCGCTCACGCTCGAAGACGAAGGATTGTGCCGTGAAGTCCTCGACGTCCTCGACCTTGAAGATCACGACAGCGACATGGTGGACTGGGCGCAACTGGTTCACAAACTCCGCAATCCCGGTCCCGCGGTCAAAGTCGCCTTGGTGGGCAAATACGTCCAACTCAATGACGCCTACCTATCGGTTGTGGAAGCCCTGCGCCACGCCTGTTTAGCCCAAGATGCCTCCCTCGATCTGCACTGGGTCTGCGCCGAAGAAATTGAAAATCAAGGCGCCGATGCCCTTCTCAAAGGCATGGACGCCGTGGTCGTGCCAGGTGGATTCGGCAACCGTGGTGTCGACGGAAAAGTCGCCGCCATTCGCTGGGCCAGAGAGCAACGCGTGCCGTTTCTTGGCCTTTGCCTAGGGATGCAATGCGCCGTGATCGAGTGGGCACGCAATCTGGCAGGCCTTACCGATGCCACAAGCGCTGAGCTCGAGCCAGGAACCACCCATCCTGTGATTCATCTTCTGCCTGAGCAACAAGACGTTGTTGACCTTGGGGGCACGATGCGGCTTGGGGTGTATCCCTGCAGGGTTGCTGCAGACACCCTCGCTTCAAAACTGTATGGGGAAGAAGTGGTCTATGAGCGCCATCGCCATCGCTTCGAATTCAACAACGCCTACCGAAACCTGTTTCTCGAGTCTGGCTACGAAATCAGCGGAAGTTCCCCCGATGGCCGGTTGGTGGAACTGATCGAACTCCCTGAACATCCCTTCTTCACAGCCTGTCAATACCACCCTGAATTCCTATCCAGACCCGGCCGGCCCCATCCCCTATTCCGGGGTCTGATCGAAGCGGCCCAACAACGCTTGCCCTCCAGCCCCAGCGAAGCCATGCGCCAACAAAACAATTCAGCGACTGGAACCAGTCATCCCAGCCTGCAGCCTTGACCCACGCGTTGCCCGTTGTTGAGACCTTCCACTCTCTGCAAGGGGAAGGGATTCATACAGGGCGAAGTGCTTTTTTCATCCGCCTGGCGGGATGCACTGTGGGCTGCAGCTGGTGTGACACCAAGCACTCATGGCCTGCTGACTCGCATCCGAAGCGTCTAGTGATGGACTTAGCGACTGAAGCCACTGATGCTGCTGACAGCGGAGCCGCCTTCGTGGTGATCACCGGTGGAGAACCCTTGCACCACAACCTTGATGAGCTCACCGCTGCGATTCGCTCACAGTGCGCTCAGCCCGTGCATCTTGAAACCAGTGGCGTCGATCGATTGAGTGGTGCCCCCGACTGGATCACCCTCTCTCCAAAGCGCCACAAGCCGCCAAGGCCGGATGTGTTGCAAGCGTGTCATGAGCTCAAGGTTGTTGTGCACGAGCCGGCAGATCTGCTGTTTGCGGAGGTGGTGGCAGCACAAGCGCCACAAGCCAATTGGTTGCTTCAGCCTGGCTGGGACTGCGAGGAAGGTCTGCAACTAGCCATAGGCAAAGTTCGGCAAGATCAGCGTTGGAGGTTGAGCATGCAAAGCCACAAATGGCTTGGCGTGCGCTGAGGCAGTCTGTCCAAACCCTGCTTTTAGCAATCAATCTGAATTCGTCATGAATGGATGACGATGCAGCTGATCTGAATCACGATCAACGTCGTTGGAACGGAACGCCTCACAGTCATGAAAGATTGCCGTCCGATGGTTTTGTCGAAGTTCAACGATGTAGAGAGCACCACGGTTGACCTTTTAAGACGCACCGACCAGTTGCGGCCACTCGTGCGACGTTTGCTGGTTGAAGAGGCGACCCATGAGCTCAATCCTCCTGAAGAGCTTCTGACACAAGCGCTGTCAAACCATTGTCAGAAGGAGCAACTCAACAACGAGGAAGCCTTAAAAAGCTGGTTGGCAGAGAGGTTCATCAACAAAGACGAACTGCTGCTGCAACTGAGCCTCCCTCTCAAACTCAGCAAACTGGCTCTCGATTCTTTTGCCGCCAAATCTGAAGCCCAGTTCCTTCAACGCAAGGAAGCACTAGATGAAGCCACCTACAGCCTCCTACGGGTGAAGGATTCAGGTTTGGCTCATGAGCTTTACCTTCAATTGGAAGCCGGTGAAACGAGCTTCGAGGCCCTGGCAACCCAATACAGCGAAGGGCCGGAGCAGCGAAGCGGTGGAAAAATCGGGCCCGCTTCATTGATGCGGGCTCATCCCCAACTGCGCAAGCGCCTTCAGACTGCCACCCCTGGGGTCGTTCTCGAACCAGTCCTCATTGAAAAGTGGTGGGTTGTGTCGAGATTGGAGGAGCGCCTTGAAGCCAGCTTCGACGATCCGATGCGGCAGCGGATGGCCACCGAACTTCTCCAGCAATGGATGAATGCGGAAACAAACGAGGTAGTCAAAGCCGTTCTCTCCAGCAACAATGGTGAGGGACTGACCTGATGAACCTGACTTCCTCACCCTTCGAGGGGCTTACAGCCCTGAAGCAGATCATTCGTGAACGCGGTGAAGCCTTGCGTTACGAACTCGGACAACCACTTTGCGAATCTCGCTTCATTCCCGGCCAGGTTCTTCTGATTGAAAGCGGCAGTGCTCGTCTTCTAGGCGAACAAGGAGCACGCCTCAGCACCCTGACCAAACTGGAAGCAGGTCAACTGGTAGGAGCGGCTTCCCTGTTAAGAGGAGCACCTTGTGAGGACGTTCGTGCTGCATCTGAACTTGTTGCGCTTCGGATTAGCGACGAAGATTTTTTAGATCTTGTTCGTCACAACAGTGATGTTGCCGCTGGCTGCCGAAACCACTTATGGACAGCTGAGCTTGCAGCATTATTGACGTCCCTACTGAACAAGGCGCCCAAGCAAACCCGACCTCTCAGCAGTTGGATCGAAGAGCTTCTCCCAAAAGCTCATCTCCTTGATCCAACCGACCACGACGCGATCCAATCGGCCCTCACAGCTAAAGAGCGTGTATTTGTCGGTGGGGAACCAGGCGAAGATGGCTCCACCGAACTTGGGCAGGAACTCACGAATGTTGATGAGATTTCTGCCCTCCCAACAGACATCCATCAGTTGCCCCTTCGGCTGATTGCCCTTCCAAGTGCAGACATTCAAGAGCTCCATCAGGACACGCAAGCCGAACTTGTTGTCGCAAAAGTGGTCGGTAACGTCGCGCAAGACAAGTCCAGTCAAGAAGACATTCCAAAGGCACCACTGAGGCCACCCGTCAGCCGCTTCAACAGCAGCAAAGCGGAAGACCGCGACTTTTTCGTTGGCGGAGAGGGACCGTTGCAGGAAACCCTCGCCTGCTTCCAGATGCTGGCCAAGCTGATGAAGCTGCCCTTCCGGCGCGACGCCATTGAGAAGGTGCTCCGTGATCAATTAAGGCGTGGTCAAACCCCAACCCTGCGCCTATGCGGACAGATTGCAGCAGGCCTTGGCTTGCATGTCTCAGGCGCCAAGGTTGCTGCGCGTTTCGCAACCCGCCTGCAGACACCCACCATGATCCCGTGGCTGGGCGGTTTTGCGCTTGTCATCCGTAGTGATGAGCGCGGTGTCGTACTCGCCTCACCTAGCCAGGGATTCGTCGATCTTCCAGCCTCAACACTTGAAGAGGTCTTCCCAGAGGGAATCGAATTATTACTGCTCGATCGCACCAACACCACTCCTGAACAGAACTTCGGCCCGGGCTGGTTCTGGCCGGCACTCAAGCGCTACCGCAATGTTTTGGTGCAAGTGCTTGCAGCCAGCTTCGTCGTACAGCTGTTCACGCTGGCAAATCCCTTGCTGATTCAGGTCATCATCGACAAGGTGATTAATCAGCGCAGCCTTGACACTCTTCAAGTGCTGGGCATCGCCCTCGTGGCAGTCACCATTCTTGAGGGTGTGCTTGGAAGCCTCAAAACGTTCCTCTTCGCAGAAACCACCAATCGCATCGATCAGCGTCTAGGTGCAGAAGTCATCGACCATCTTTTGCGCTTGCCCCTTGGCTATTTCGACAAAAGACCGGTCGGTGAGTTGGGTTCAAGGATCAGCGAGCTGGAAAAGATCCGCAACTTCCTTACTGGTCAGGCACTCACCACAGTTCTTGATGCTGCTTTCTCGGTGATTTACATCGTGGTCATGCTGTTTTACAGCTGGTTGCTCACCCTCATTGCCCTCGCCGTCCTCCCAATTCAGATAGGGCTCACCCTCCTTGGAGCACCCCTATTCCGGCGTCAGTACCGAAAAGCGGCAGAAGCCAATGCCAAAACTCAAAGTCACTTAGTGGAAGTGCTCACTGGCATCCAAACGGTGAAGAGTCAGAACGTTGAAATGGTGAGCCGATACACCTGGCAAGAGCGCTACGCCGAATACATCAGCAGCACCTTTGAGAAAACCATCAGCGGCACAGCTCTGAGTCAGACCTCTCAAGTGCTTCAAAAAATTTCTCAGCTACTTGTTCTTTGGGTAGGTGCCACTTTGGTTCTCTCCGGAGATCTAACCCTGGGACAACTGATCGCTTTCCGGATCATTTCCGGTTACGTCACCCAGCCACTTCTACGCCTTTCCACCATCTGGCAAAGCATTCAGGAGCTGAAAGTGAGCTTCGAACGGCTCGCCGATGTGATCGACACACCTCAGGAATCAAACGAACTCGATAAAGCCAAAGTTCCACTTCCATCTCTTCAAGGAGATGTGAGCTTCGAAAACCTCAGCTTCACCTTCAGTAAAGGCTCACCACCTGTTCTGAATGATATTGATTTGCATGTAAAAGCTGGGACCTTTGTAGGGATCGTCGGGCAGAGCGGCAGCGGGAAAAGCACCTTGATGAAACTTCTCCCCAGGCTCTATGCCCCTGATCAAGGAAGGATCCTGATCGATGGCTACGACATCGACAAGGTTGAGCTTTATTCGCTCCGACGCCAAATTGGCATCGTGCCCCAGGATCCACTTCTGTTCTCAGGAAGCGTGAGTGAAAACATTGCACTAACCCAGCCTGATGTTGCAAGCGACACGATCGTGACGGCTGCCAAGATCGCCTGCGCCCATGAATTCATCATGCAGCTGCCAAGTGGTTACTCCACGCCAGTGGGTGAACGAGGCGCATCCCTCAGTGGTGGACAACGGCAACGGATTGCAATCGCAAGGACCCTGCTGGCCAATCCAAAACTACTAGTGATGGATGAAGCCACAAGCGCTTTGGACTACGAAACCGAACGCAAGGTTTGCGACAACTTGATCAATGCATTGCATGACTGCAGCGTTTTCTTCATCACCCATCGCCTATCCACCGTGCGCCGGGCAGACCGGATCGTGGTCATGCACCAGGGGGCCATCGTCGAACAGGGATCCCACGATGAATTGATGGAAAAACGAGGCCGCTACTACGCCCTTTACCGCCAGCAGGAGGCCAGTTGAACATGACAAACCCAAACAAAAAGCTGCCTCCAAAGAGCAGCAAAACCGGCACAAATCCAATCGGCAATCTGGTCCGTCAAGCCCAGAACAAGCTCGAAAGCAGCGTCAGCACTGGCGATCACAACGAAGCTGTCCTCAAGCAAAGTCAGTTTTGGGTCAAAGCGGTGACCTGGAGTTTGATTGGTACAACCGCGTTCTGTATCGGCTGGCTGGGCATTGCACGCACCGAAGAGGTGGTAGTAGCCACAGGCAAACTCGAGCCTGTGGGCAACGTCAAAGAAATTCGAATCCCAGCAGGCGCTGTGGTTGAAGAGATCCTGGTGAAAAGCGGTGAACGGGTAACCAAAGACCAGGCGCTGATTCGACTTGATCAGGAAAGTACGACCGAACAGCTGAAATCACTCGAGCAAGGTGTTAAGGAGAAAACATCCCAAATCCTCCAGAAACAGGAGCAATTGTCCTTAAAAAAACGGGAGCGCGAACGTACGCTCGATCTCAATCGTGAACAGCTTTCCACCACCCGAAACAATTTGAATCTTGAAAGCCAGATTCTTGGTCGACTTCAAGGCCTAGCCCGAGAAGGAGCCACACCCGATATCCAGTACCTGCAGCAGCGCAACAAAGTGGCTGGACTCAAAGGAGAACTGACCCAGTTAGAGCTTGAAGGCAAACGCCAGATCAATCAAATCAACCAACAGATTGAACAATTAAATGCCGAACTAGCAGGACTCCGCAGTGAACGCGCTCAACTGAACGCAAACCTCACCGAAGTAAGAGTAACCAACAAGAATCAAACGCTTCGAGCGCCCGTAAACGGTATTGTCTTTGATCTACAATTAAACAACCCTGGATATATTTCTCAGGCCCAATCGTCCCAGGCCGTATTAAAGGTCGTGCCCTTCAATACTTTAGAAGCTGATGTTGAAATTCCGAGCAATAAAATTGGATTCGTGCGCATAGGTCAACAAGCCGACATCAGCATTGATTCCTTTCCTGCCAGCGATTTTGGCGTGCTGGAAGGGAAAGTTCAGTCCGTGGGATCAGACGCACTCCCTCCTGATCAACAAAAGATGCGTCAAGGGTATGCCTACCCAGCAGTCATCAAATTAGACAGCCAGCAACTAAAAGTCAAAAACGGCAAGACGTTGCCGCTTCAGGTTGGAATGTCTTTAACAGCTAACATCAAATTACGCAGCGTTAGCTATCTACAGTTACTACTTAACACCTTCCAAACCAAAACCGACTCCCTAAGAGAGCTCTAAACGATTAGAGCTTCGTCGCTTCCTTTTGAAGCGTCTCCGCTTTCCAAACTCGCCAGCGCAACTCCACGCCATCAGGCAGATCCACCACAACCGGCCAGGAGGCGTTGTAGGGAATCAAATAGGGCTGCTTGCCGAGGGACAAAAAGGATTTGCCTTTGGCTTGTTCCGACGTGCAAGCCATGCGCGTACTCAACACAAGCACTGGCCCACTCACTTCAAACAGGGCCTTCCCAGAAGCTTTAGGCAGTCGCTGCATCGATAAAGACGGCCCCGACAAGCGCTTGACATTGCAATCAACCTCCACCTCCTTTCCCACGATCAACTGGATGCGCCAATCGAGTGGATGGGCCGAAATCATGGCGTCGTCACTCTTCGGCAACAAGCCCGAGGGCTGAATCAGCCAACGCTTGAGGCCTTGCTTGGGTGCTGGATAGCCACTCAGGTCAAGACGGGGAATCGCCACAGCAGGAGCTGAAACAGCCACCATCAGCAGCGGCAGTGCCAGCCTCAAGAATCCCAGACCCATGGTCATACCCACACGGCAACAGAATGCAAGCATGACCGATTCCACCGCGATTGCCCTGCTCTCGGGAGGGCTCGATTCCGCAACGGCCGCGGCGCTCGCCATGAAGGCAGGCTTCCGCGTGATTGGCCTCTCCTTTGATTACGGCCAACGCCATCGGCGTGAGCTGGATGCCGCCGTAAACATCGCTAACGCTCTCAATCTGGCTGAACACCGCACGATCAAGGTGGATTTGGCGATGTGGGGAGGCTCCTCGCTCACCGATCACGCCCAAACCCTTCCCACAAACGGCGTTGAGCCAGGCATCATCCCGAGCACCTATGTGCCAGGGCGAAACACCGTGTTCATTGCAATCGGCCTCAGCCTCGCCGAAGCGCGGGGTGCCGATCGACTGGTGCTGGGCGTCAATGCCGTGGACTACTCGGGCTATCCCGACTGCCGGCCGGATTATTTAGAGGCCTTTCAAGATCTTGCAGACCTCAGCAGCCGCGCTGGACGAGAAGGCCATGGTCCAAAGCTATGGGCACCACTTGTGGAGTGGAGTAAACAGAAAATTGCAGAAGAAGCACTACATCTAGGGGTTCCCATCGAAAGCACCTGGAGTTGCTACAGCGGCGGAGATGTGCCCTGTGGTGTCTGCGACAGCTGCCGAATCCGTGATGAAGCACTGCTCGCAGCCGGACGGCCGGACCTGTGCAGCCCAGGCCGTCCATGACCTCCAATCACGCCGGCACCCAGAAGCTGATTCGCAGCAGCCATCCCTGGATCGAACCTGATTCCGTGGCCAAAGCGCTCGCCCAAGAACACGGAGAAGCTGGCTTGATTTGGCTGGACGGGGATGCCAGCGACTTGGGCCGTTGGCTCACCCTGGCCGCTGACCCTCTCGAGCAACTCTGTTGCCGGGGGTTGCCAGGAGAGGTTGGAGCCACCAATCCATTTGAGGCTCTGCGCTCGCTCAATCCTGGGCACTGGACGGGCTGGCTGAGTTACGACGCTGCCGCCTGGCTCGAACCCACAAACGCTTGGCGAAGCGATGCCATGGCCAGCCTTTGGATCGGTCGCCACGACCCCGTTCTGCGCTTTGACCTCCAACAACGGGAGGTTTGGATTGAGGGGCTTGATGCCAAGCGCCATGCCGCGATGGAGCGCTGGATTCTGGGCCTTCATGAACGATTCAAACAACACCCTGACGCACTCCGCAGCCCCAACCCGCTCCATACAGCGTGGATACGCCACAGCGACAGAAAGGCCTATGCCAAGGGCGTTGAGCGAATCCGTGAACTGATCGCGATGGGCGATCTCTTTCAAGCCAATCTCACCAGCTGCACCAGCACAACCTTGCGAGAGCCGATCAACAATTTGGAGCTCTTTCTGCGCTTGCGTCGAACCTGTCCCGCACCCTTTGCGGGTCTCGTCGTTGCCAGCGGTGAGGCCGATGGCGAAGCACTCCTGTCCACATCACCGGAACGCTTCATGGAAGTGCTGCCCAACGGTGCTGTTCAAACGAGACCCATCAAAGGAACACGCCCTCGGGACTCCGATCCACAACGGGATGCCAACCAAGCCGCTGAATTGGTTTGCAGCGAAAAGGACCGTGCCGAAAACGTGATGATTGTCGATTTGCTACGCAATGACCTTGGCCGGGTCTGCGTGCCTGGCAGCGTCGATGTCCCTCAACTGGTCAAGCTCGAAAGCTATGCCCGAGTCCACCACCTCACCTCGGTCGTCAAAGGCCAACTCCGAGACGGGCTGACCTGGGTGGATCTCCTAGAGGCGAGCTGGCCAGGTGGTTCGATTAGTGGTGCACCAAAGCTGAGGGCATGCCAAAGGCTTCAGGAACTAGAGCCCAAAGGGCGAGGTCCTTACTGCGGTTCTTTGCTAACGCTGAACTGGGATGGGCGTTTTGACAGCAATATTTTGATTCGCACCGTTCTGCGCAAAGACAACGAGCTTCGGGTGCATGCAGGCTGCGGAATCGTTGCCGACTCGGATCCTCAAGCAGAAGCCGATGAACTGGACTGGAAACTGCTACCACTGTTAGAGGCACTGGAGTGACAGCATCTGAGCCACAACACTCCATCGCCTGGATCAACGGAGCATGGGGTCGGCCTGCAGAGCTGACGCTGCCACTCAGCGATCGGGGGCTGCAGCTCGCCGACGGACTATTCGAAACGATCCTCGTTCAACACAACCGTCCCTGCCTATTCGATGCACACCTCCGTCGATGGCAGCGAAGTTGTGAGCTGTTAGGGATGGCACCACCACCCCAAAAACCCTGGTTGGTTTCGTTGATTCAAGAAGCGATCAAGCGACTCGGGCTTGAGCATGGGGAGGGCGCCCTGCGCCTGAACTGGAGTCGAGGCGATGGAAGCCAACGAGGGATTGGGCTCGATCACAACGCAGCCGACCCCTCCAGGCATCGCTTTTGGCTCACCTTACAAACGCATACTCCGACGTTCGAGTCCATCAGCACATGGATCAGTCGTCATGAATATCGGCATGCCTCCAGTCTGATGAGTCGATGCAAAACCTTTGCCTACGGACAAGCGATTCAAGTACGCCGGGAGGCGCAACAGAGGGGAGCTGACGATGGATTGATGCTCAGCACCAATGGCTCACTGTGCTGCGGAAGCAGCGCCAACCTTGTCGTGCTCCGCCATGGCCAATGGCTCACACCCCCTTTAAGTGATGGCTGCCTACCTGGAGTGATGCGAGGTCAAGGCCTCAAACAGGGGCTAATTAAAGAGCAGTCGCTTTCATCCAAACCTCAACCAGGTGATCAATGGTTGTTAATCAACAGTCTTGGCTGTAAGACGATCAACCACGTGAATGATGAGCCACTCACGATCAGCGGCCGGGGAGAAACCCTTTGGAGATCCTTACTGTCATCTCATTCTGAGGAATCATTGCCATCCTGAGCGCAGCAACAAGCGATTGGCGATATGGAATTACGGCGTGAGTTAAGCCTCACAAGCCTCACCCTCACCGTCGTCACCGGAACGATTGGATCGGGATGGTTGTTCGCCTCCTATTACGCCGCCCGAACGGCCGGACCCGCCAGCCTTCCCGCCTGGCTTCTAGGAGGCTTGATCTCCTTTCTTCTCGCTCTGGTCTTTGCGGAGCTGGGCTCTCTCATCAACAGTTCCGGGGCATTGGCCCAGATTCCACTCCTCAGCCACGGTCGCTTATCGGGTTTCGTCGGTGGCTGGAGCATCTGGATCAGCTATCTGTGCGTGCCAACCATCGAGCTCTTAGCGATGCTCGATTATCTCGACAGCAGCCTGCCCTGGCTCACGCAGGAACGCAACGGCACGCAAGTTCTCAGCGGAGCCGGTCTAGCTGTCGCCATCCTGTTGATGGTGTTCTTTACCTGGATCAACCTCAACGGTGTGAAGGGTCTCGCCCGCTGGATCGACAACCTCACCATCTGGAAGTTGATCGTGCCTCTCCTGGTGGCGGCTGTGTTGATGCTGCTCAGTCAGCACTGGGGCAATATGAGCATTCCGGTCACAATCGGCAGCAACACAGCGGCCATCAAGAGTGGCAGCGGCACGGAACTTGTGAATGCCGTGGGAAGCGGTGGCATTCTTTTCTGCCTCCTTGGGTTTCGCACAGCCGTTGACCTTGCTGGAGAGGCGCGCAACCCCCAACGCAATGTGCCGCTCGCCATGGGACTTGGGCTCGGCATCAGCCTGTTGATTTACCTGGTGCTGCAGTGGTCATTCTTGGTGAGCGTGCCGCCGGAAGCCCTCCAGCAGGGATGGTCCCAACTGAGCCTTAGCCAACATGGCGGCCCACTCGCAGCCCTGGCCCTTGGCCTTGGTCTGGGCTGGATGGTGGTGCTGTTACTCATCGACGCCGCCCTTTCCCCCAGCACCACCGCAATGGCCTATTTGGGAGTATCGGCGCGAGTGAGCTGGATGATGGGTCGCTGCAAACTGCTCCCTGAATCCCTTGGTCGGGTCAACAGAAATGGGGTGCCACATATTGCTGTCATCAGCAGCCTGATCTTGGGCTGTGCCCTGTTCTTCATCGGCCCAGGCTGGCAACAGGTTGTGGCCTTTCTCACCGCAGCCCAGATGATCGCTTTAGCCATGGGACCCGCAAGCTTGTTGGCGCTGCGCCAACAACTTCCTCAAGAACAGGGCCATTTTCGGATTCCCTATCCCAGAGCACTCAGTGCTGTGGCCTTTGTGATGGCGACGTGGGCAACGAACTGGTGCGGACGTACAGCGCTAGAGGGAGCCGTGCTCGCCATCGGAATCCCGAGCCTGCTCTTTGCTCTCCACAACTGGCGAAAACACCAGCAGATTGAAACCAAAGCAGGACTTTGGTGGGGGCTTTATCTCGGACTACTTGTGTTGGACATGGAGCTGTTCAGCCAAGGACAACCCCTGGAACTCTCGAATCTGGCCCATCTCGCAGTCCTGGCGGGGATGGCCCTTCTGGTGCTGCCGATTGCAGTCAACAGCGCTTTACCAGAAGTATCCCCCCACGCGCTCACACACTTAAAAACTGATCCACCACATCTTGGCTGAGCTCGGACGTAGAGCCACTGGCCACAATTCCACCGCGCTGCATGGCGTAATAACGATCCGCTTGTCGAACAAAATGCAAATGCTGTTCCACAAGCAAAACACCAATCCCTTTCTCAGCGATAATTCGTTGAACGGCAGCTTCAATATCTTGCACAATATTGGGCTGGATCCCTTCCGTTGGCTCATCAAGAAGCAACAATTTAGGCTGTCCCAAGAGAGCACGAGCAATAGCAAGCTGCTGCTGCTGACCTCCAGAGAGATCTCCTCCTTTACGTGAAAGAAACTCCTGAAGAATTGGGAAGAGCTCGTAAATAAAAGGATCAATTCGACGATTTCGAGAAAGACCTCCTGGGAGAGCCTCCATCCCTAACATCAAATTTTCTTCAACAGTTAATTGAGGAATAATTTCCCTCCCCTGAGGTACATAACCAAGTCCAGACCTTGCACGCTGATGAGGAGGCTGACGCTCCATTCCATGGCCTTCAAAAATAATCTCACCGGATCGTGGTTTAAGCAAACCGATCAGAGACTTAAGGAGTGTGGTCTTACCCACTCCATTCCGGCCGATGAGACAAACCATTTCCCCAGCGAGGACCCTCAGATCAACATCTCGAAGAATATGGCTCTCGCCGTAATAAGTGTTGAGACCCCGAATCTCGAGCATTGTCATTGAGCTTCGTCCTCCGTAGTTCCCAAATAAACCTCGATCACTCGAGGATCCTGTTGCACCTGATCCATCGAGCCCTCACAAAGAACATGACCCTGGTGCAGCACGGTCACCGGGCTCTCAAGACGACGGATGAATTCCATATCGTGCTCAATCACCAAAACAGTGTGTTCTCCAGCCAAAGACTTCAGCAAATCAGCCGTTAGGTCAGTTTCCTCATCTGTAAGACCTGCAACTGGCTCATCCACCAGCAAGAGGTCAGGATCCTGGCCAACCAACATCGCAATTTCTAACCACTGCTTCTGTCCATGAGATAGAGATCCAGCTCTCCAATCAGAGCGAGATTGAAGATTAACGATGTTCATGAGATGGTGAACTTGGTCTCGCTGTTCAGCACTAATATGACCAAAAAGCAAAGTCCAAGGCTGCTTTGACCGACTTACAGCCAATACCAAGTTGTCCTGAACCGTTAAATCTTCAAACACACGCGGGCTTTGGAATTTACGACCAATTCCAAGCCGAGCAATGCGATGTTCAGGGATTCCAACCAGAGAGCGACCTTTAAAAAGCACGCCTCCTGAGCTGGGTGCAACCTTGCCAGTGATGACATCGAGAAACGTGGTTTTCCCAGCCCCATTTGGACCGATTACAGCCCGGAGCTCTCCAGGTTGCAAGCTCAGATTTAGGTCTCGAAGGGCAAGAAAACCATCAAAACTAACCGTGATGTCTTTGAGCTCCAGAAGTGCTCTGGAGTCAGAAACGATTCGGCTCATGGCTGCACCTCCTCATTGCCATCAACTTCAAGTTGAGGATAAGTACCAATCGGCCGAGAAAAACCCAGGCGAGACATCACATTTCTTGGTCCCTCTCCTCTGAACCAACCAATCACACCCTCAGGCAGTGCCGTCACCACAAGAATAAACAACCCACCTTGAATGAAAAGCCAAGTTTCCGGTAAGGCTTCACTTACCAAACTTTTGGCATACATGATTACAACGGATCCCAAAATCGCTCCTACCAAGGTTCCACGACCACCAACAGCAACCCAAATGACCATTTCGATCGAAAAGGGAACAGTCATGAACTGGGGGGAAACAATTCCAGATTGCACTGTATAGAGCGCTCCACCGATACCCGCCAAGCCCCCAGCGATTGCGAACACGATTGTTTTAAACAATGTTGGGTTATACCCAGCAAAGCGAAGTCTGGGCTCATCATCGCGGATCGCAATCAGAACATTTCCAAAGCGACCACGCACAACCCATCGTAAAAACATCCAGACGATGATCACAACAACAGCCGTCACCCAAAAGAAGCCTCGCTGCATCTCTGGCGATCCCAACTCGAGCTGACCAAACAGCACAGTGACATCTGTTTTCAGACCGTTGGTGCCATTAATTAGCTTTTGCTGTCCATTGAAGAAATTGAAAAAAACTAAGAGAGCGGCTTGGGTCAGAATCGAAAAATAAACACCCTTAATTCGATTACGGAACACTAAGTTCCCCAACACAGCTGCAAGCAAAGCAGGGATCAGCCAAATTGCGATGAGCGTAAAGAGAGGCGAGCGAAAAGGCTCCCAGAATAATGGCAACCGATCAACCCCATACAGACTGAAAAATTCAGGAATGGAGTTGGGCATATCAATAGAACTCCTGAGTTGGAGATACATCGCAGCGGCATAACCTCCAAGAGCAAAGAAAATACCCTGCCCGAGACTGAGAAGACCGGTAAAGCCCCAAATCAAATCAATCCCAAGCGCCACGATCGCTAGAGATAAAAACCGACCCAAAAGGTTAAGGCGGAACACAGGCAGAACCGATGGAGCAGCAACGATTAACGCGATGATCACCACCCAAAGAGTGACCGAGAGCCAGCTGCGCTGTTGAAACGAACGAAACATCTGATCAAGCCTCAACCATTCGGCCTTTTTGCGGAAACAGACCTGCAGGACGGAACTGAAGGAAAACCACAATCAGGGCAAAAACCATCACCTGAGCCATGCTCGTAGTCGCAAAAAATTCAACCCCGCCAGCCAGTGGCTCAGGCATGTCTGGCCAAATCGTGAGCAGGCGACCTGCTCCAATTAGATCGGTTAATAAGCCAATCGCAAAGGAAGCCAACACGGTGCCGAGAAGATTGCCAACACCACCGAGCACCACCACCATGAAACAGCCCACGATGTAAGAGGTTCCAACGTTGGGACCCACCGAACCCAACAACGACACAGCAACGCCAGCCACCCCCGCCAAACCAGAACCGATCCCAAAGGTAAGGACGTCAACGGTGTCAGTCGGAATGCCGAGGCAATCGCTCATCGAACGATTCTGCGTGACTGCCCTAATCCGAATACCCCAAACACTGCGGTTAAGGAACCAGATCACCCCAACAACGGCGATCAACGTCATCACAATGATCACAAGGCGTGGCACAGGAAAGGTGAGATCCATCCATTCGAGACCACCGCGCATCCACTTCGGAGCGGTGACATCCACATTGCGGGATGTTGCCTTGGCAATACGGCTAATTTGCGAGGCCAATCCACCCGCAAATAACACGCCAATGAAAGCAGAAACAGCCCAACCACCTAGTCGCACAAACCGAGATTGACGACCCTCCAATAAGGTCTTTGGAAGAAACAACGGAACACTGAATCCGAGCACTAGAAACACAACCATTCCTGCCGCATAAGCAAGCGGAACGCTGCGCACAAACTGCTGGAGAATCAAACTGACACCCCACGTAGCAAGCAGAGTCTCCAGTGGACTCCCATATAGACGTCGTATCACTGTGCGTTCAAGCAAAATACCAACAACACCGCTCACAACGAAGGCGCATGGAATAGCAACCAATACGTAGGCGTTGTAAATAGGCGCAAGAAGAGGAAGTTTGAAAATGAGCTGTACCACATAGGTGGTATAGGCACCAAGCATGATTAATTCGCCGTGAGCGAGATTAATCACACCCATCAAGCCAAACACAATGGCCAGTCCAAGGGCGGCCATCAGCAACACAGAGCCGATGGCCACACCGTTGAACAAACTTTCGAAAAGCAGTTGCACGGGGGGTGTCTAGTAAGCGAAAAAAATGAAAAGAGGAGCCCCCAAGGGACCCCTCTAAAAGCAAGCCATCAGTCGATGGAGCTATTCATGATCAGAGCTTGTACTTCTCTCCCTTACTGGGATCAGACCAATCGCAAGCAAAGCCCTTCGATGTGGGCTCAAACTGGTTCCAAGTCTGAGGATCAATTGGGCTATCCGACTCTTCTACGATTTCGAACTGACCCTCTGCAGTAATCGCACCGATCCGAACGATTTGAGAGATGTGATGGTTAGGACGAACCTCAATTGGGCCTTGAGGAGCATCGAACTTGATACCAATCAGGGCTTCACGTACTTTGTCGTCATCGAAAGTACCGGCTTTCTCAACAGCCATCTTCCAGAGGTACACCATGT
Source organism: Synechococcus sp. UW179B (assembly GCF_900474245.1). Lineage (NCBI taxonomy): Bacteria > Bacillati > Cyanobacteriota > Cyanophyceae > Synechococcales > Synechococcaceae > Synechococcus > Synechococcus sp. UW179B. The sequence continues at coordinate 45,076 of NZ_UCNZ01000021.1, read as the reverse complement.
TGTATGCAGACTCTTGAGGGTCAGCGACAACACGGTCAGCTCCATACTTTGCCTTAAAGTCAGCAGCAAACTTCTTGGATGCCGGCGTATCAATGGACATCATGTAGTTCCAAGCGCCGTAATGACCTTCAAGGAACTCAGGTCCAATTGTGCTGATTTCTTCTTCAGCAATGGAATAACTCATCACATAATAACCATTTTCAGGAGTAATTCCAGCATCCTGAATTTGCTTAAAGAAAGCAACATTTTGGTCACCATTGAGGGTGTTGATAATCACACCGCCATCAGGCAAAGCCTTTTTAATCTTGGCAATGATCGGAGCAACTTCCGTATTACCAAGAGGCAAATAATCTTCACCAACAACTTCTCCACCCAGAGACTTCACCTGCTCCTTCGTGATGGTGTTAGACGTACGAGGGAACACATAGTCAGATCCCACTAAATAGAAGGGCTTGCCTGCAGCTGGGGACTTCTCGAACATAAAGCTGGTCGCTGGCTCAGACTGCTGGTTAGGAGTCGCGCCGGTATAGAAGATATTTTTCGAACACTCTTGGCCTTCGTACTGAATCGGGTAATAGAGGAAAGCATCCTTCGATTCGTACACCGGAAGCATTGCCTTACGGCTAGCAGAGGTCCAACCGCCGAACACAACAGGAACTTTGTCCTGATCGATGAGTTTTTTGGACTTCTCAGCAAACGTGGGCCAGTCGGAGGCACCGTCTTCAACGATGTAATCAATTTTGTACTTCTTACCATCTACCTCAACACCACCGGCAGCATTAATTTCATCAATGGCCATCTTTTCTGTATCCACCAAGGTGGACTCAGAGATGGCCATCGTGCCAGTCAGAGAGTGAAGAATGCCAACGGTAACGCTGTCGTCAAACTCAACGTTGGAGGCTTTCTCATCGCCACCACCACAAGCTGTGACGGCCAGACCCAGCGACGCTGCGGCCATGCCGGCAAAGAGACGCTTGGACAATGATGAACTCATGAGTATCAAAACAAGAGGAACGACGTTTCAACGCCGGAGCTCGAAAGGTACCGATCTGAAGAAAGAAGCTCCTGTATCAACGAAGACCATTTGCCAATCGGCAAACCAAATACGCGTCAATTTGGTATCTGTTGCAACACAAATGCTTCCACAAGATCGAGTCCTTCCCCATTTCGAAGGTTGGTAAAGCACCAGGGTCGATCCCGCCGCATCCTCAGCGTGTCCTGTTCCATCACGGCTAAGTCAGCACCAACAAGGGGAGCCAGATCGATCTTGTTAATCACCAATAGATCGGATCGTGTAATTCCAGGACCGCCTTTGCGAGGAATCTTGTCCCCAGCCGCTACATCAATCACATAAATACAAAGGTCAACTAATTCGGGGCTAAAACTGGCCGCAAGATTGTCACCTCCGCTCTCCACCATCACCAGATCAAGGCCTGGAAACTGACGTTCCAGTTCACCCACAGCCGCTCGGTTGATGGAGCAGTCTTCTCGGATCGCCGTATGAGGGCACCCTCCGGTTTCAACCCCACGGATGCGCTCAGGCTCTAAGGCACCTGAACGCGTCAGGAATTGGGCATCCTCTTGGGTGTAAATGTCATTGGTCACAACCGCCAATTGCAGGCGATTGCGCAATCTCCTGCACAGCGCTTCCACGAGCGCTGTCTTGCCTGAGCCCACCGGCCCGGCGATGCCAAGCCTGAGTTTGCTGCTCATCAGCTCCGGAACAAACGTGAATACAACTCAGCATGCGCCAACTGGGCCAGCCCCGCACCAGCACCACCACACCAAAGGGTGTACGGGTCTTGATCTTTCAACACAGATGCCTTTTCACGAATCATCGGCAACAGCTGCTGCTGGATCCGTTGAGCCGTGGTGGGACCCAGAGGCACCAAGCGAACCGCTGCACTGAGCTGATTCGCAACCCAACCGTAGAGATAACCCTCCACCATCTCCAGCTCAGAAATCTTCAACGACAAAGCAGCCCAAGCCCAGGCTGCCGGCCAAGCCAGCACCACCGGCTGAGGCAATGGATGTCCAAGATCAACCATCAATTGCAGCAAAGAACCGCCCATCTGTCCTTGCTGGGCACGCACCTCAGCCGACTCCCTCAAAGCCAACAACCAACCATCCAAAGACATCAACTCGCTGGGCATCTCTGACCTTTCTTGCTCCCAGCGTTGAAGCTGAACGCGCAATGGATTTAATGCCGCTGCCTCCAACCTCAGGGCACCCCTTTGAAGCTCCGCTTCAATCCAATGTTGGAGATCTAATTCATCGATCAATGAACCATTCTGGATCAAAACTTCAAGACCCTCGGAATAACTAAAAGCGCCAACGGGCAAGGCAGGACTCACCAACTGCAGCAATGCAAGCGATGTCATGCGTGCTGATGGCCGATGTAAGCACCGCCTTCTGGCATGAAGGGACGACAACACCGTGTCACCTTCAATCCGCGACCGTTAAGCATGGTGGCGAGGACGGAGTCGTTGAGCAACAACAGCTCATGCTCATGCAACTCAAGAGCCACATGACGATTTCCTAGGTGATAAGCAGCTTCAAGCAATGCAAGCGGCGTTGCTGCCTCCACTCGCAACAACTCCTCAGGAGCCGCAGTCACCAGCACATGCACCTGATGATGCGCATCGGTGAGGCGATCACCTGGTGTTAACGGGCGCTCACGCGGCAGCTGCAACAACACGTCTCGACCACACACTGTGCGACGACGTCCGCGCAGCACCGTGCGCTGATCCGCACTCAGCGGCAACTCCATGGCCGCCGGGGTGGCGCCCGGCAATGGCTCCTCAGACAAGAGGCGATGGTCCAACACGATCAAGCCAACATCCAAGGGTTCAGACAGCCAAAGAGATCACACAACAAAGACTGCCCAAACAGCACACTTTTATTTGGTAGTGCTTGCTACAGAGCTAAGCAGAGTTGGCGTCGAGCGTGCCTAGATGCATCGACTTGACCCATGGCACGGCACCTGCAACCTGCTGTTTGCTGAAGGCCGCAGCGGCAGTCAATTTCAGGGGGGCTGCACCGCGCCCCTGAAATTAATGCGCGCCGAGCGGGGGGAGAACGGGCGCTGCGAGCTGCCACTGCTTCACACCGCTGGCGGTCTCGTGGGGGGAGATCAATTGAGCATCAACCTCAGCTTGAAATCGAACAGTCGCTGCCTGATCACCAGCGTGGCCGCACAAAAGGTGTATGGATCCGTCGGTCGCAGCCAACGCCATCCCCGAGGCGCATGGGCCCGCCAACAGGTGGTGGCAGAGCTGGATGCAGAGAGCGATTTGGAGTGGCTACCCCAAGAGCTTGTGCTCTACGCCGACGCTCTGTTTGAACAAAACCTCAGCGTCACCTTGCCGATGGATGGATCCTTTCTCAGCGCAGAAATTGTGCGTCTCGGGCGCACTGCCGCAAACGAAACCTTGGGGCGGGGGTGCTGGAGATCAGGCGTTCAGATCCAACGCCAAACGCCTGAAGGTAAGCGCTGGGAACTTGTTGACAGACTCGAAATCAGCGACGCAGCGCTGAAGGGAATCCATGGACTCAATCAACAACCCGTCTTCGGCACCTTCGTTTGGGCGGCACCCTTCCCTCTCCCTACAGAAACGATCAACACCCTCCTCGATGACGTTCGGCAAGATCGAAAGGGTCTCGAAGGCCAGATGCATTGCGGCGTTCTCCCCCAGGGGCTGATCGCCCGTTACAGCGGCTTCTCAAGCCGTGATGCCCGTTTCTGGTTCAGCAGGATTTGGGCTCGCACCCGTCGAGCACGAGACCTGGCTCCTCCTCAGATTCCCAGGGTCTGGCCCTTACAAGAACGTCCATTGAGGGTCTAAGCGTTCATTTTGAACATTCCGCGGCCCCAGGGAGATAGAAACTAGACAGAGTGCAAGGTCACCATGCACCTCAGCCCCCAGGAAAAAGACAAACTGCTCATTGTTACGGCTGCCCTCTTGGCAGAACGTCGACTCCAGCGTGGTCTCAAACTCAACCACCCTGAAGCCGTGGCATGGCTCAGCTTCTTGGTTTTAGAAGGCGCACGCGATGGGAAGACTGTGGCCGACCTGATGCAGGAAGGCAGCACTTGGCTGAGCCGCGACCAGGTGATGGAGGGCATTCCAGAGTTGGTGGATGAAGTCCAAATCGAGGCGGTTTTTCCCGATGGAACCAAGCTCGTGACCCTGCATGACCCCATTCGCTAAGGCTTCTTTTGATGGCACTCCTGATCCCCGGTGAATTGATACCGGAACCCGGCGAACTGGAACTCAACGCCAATAAGGAGGTCACAACCCTCAGCGTTGCCAACAGCGGTGACCGCCCCGTCCAGGTGGGGTCCCACTTCCATTTCCAAGAAGCTAATGCTGCTCTGATCTTTGACCGTGACGCTGCACGCGGTCAAAGGCTTGATATTCCAGCCGGTACGGCCATTCGCTTCGAACCGGGTGATCACCGCGACGTGAATTTGATCCCGTTTGCTGGAGCACGCCGCGTGGTCGGCTTCAACGGACACATCAACGGACCCCTCGACGCCTGATTCATGCCCTATCGCATTTCCCGCCAGGCCTACGCCGAAACCTATGGGCCAACCACCGGAGACCGCATTCGCTTAGCGGACACCGACCTCATCCTCGAAGTGGAAAAAGACTTCACCACCTACGGCGATGAGGTGAAATTCGGTGGCGGAAAAGTGATTCGCGATGGGATGGGCCAATCCCAAACCTCCCGGGCTGGAGGAGCCGTTGACACCGTAATTACCAATGCCCTCATTCTTGATTGGTGGGGCATCGTCAAGGCCGATATCGGCCTCAAGGATGGCCGCATTGTCGGGATCGGCAAAGCCGGCAACCCCGACATCCAGGAAGGCGTCACCATCGTGATCGGCCCCGGCACCGAAGCGATTGCTGGTGAAGGACACATCCTCACCGCTGGTGGGATTGACACCCATATCCATTTCATCTGCCCCCAACAGATCGAAACGGCCCTCGCCAGCGGTGTGACCACCTTGATGGGGGGCGGCACTGGACCAGCCACAGGAACCAATGCCACCACGTGCACGCCTGGTGCGTTTCATATAGGCCGCATGCTGCAGGCCGCTGAGGGCCTACCCGTAAACCTGGGGTTCTTCGGGAAAGGAAACGCCAGCACTTCAGAAGCTTTAGAGGAGCAAGTACGCGCGGGAGCATGCGGTCTCAAACTGCATGAGGATTGGGGCACCACGCCTGCCGCCATTGATGCCTGCTTGTCGGTAGCCGATCAAATGGATGTACAGGTCTGCATCCACACCGACACCCTGAATGAAGCCGGCTTCGTTGAAGACACCATCGCCGCCATCAAGGGCCGAACCATTCACACCTTTCATACCGAAGGTGCTGGCGGCGGGCATGCGCCCGACATCATCAAAATCTGCGGAGAGGCGAATGTGCTTCCCAGCAGTACCAACCCCACACGTCCTTACACCCGCAACACCCTCGAAGAACACCTCGACATGTTGATGGTGTGCCATCACCTGGATCCAAAAATCCCTGAAGACGTGGCCTTTGCAGAATCACGCATCCGCCGCGAAACGATCGCAGCTGAGGACATCCTTCACGATCTCGGCGCCTTCTCGATCATCGCCAGCGATTCCCAGGCCATGGGACGGGTGGGAGAAGTGATCACACGCACGTTCCAGACAGCCCACAAAATGAAGGTTCAACGCGGAGCCCTGCCAGAAGATTCAAGCCGCAACGACAACCACCGTCTGAAGCGCTATATCGCCAAAGTCACCATCAATCCAGCCATCGCCCATGGCATCAGCAGCCAAGTTGGGTCTGTAGAGACAGGCAAACTCGCCGATCTGGTGCTCTGGAAACCAGGATTCTTTGGGATACGACCGCAACTCGTCGTCAAAGGCGGATCGATCGTCTGGGCCCAAATGGGTGATGCCAACGCCTCAATCCCCACACCTGGGCCTGTGCATGGAAGACCTATGTTTGCCGCCTTTGGCAAAGCCCTTGCGCCCAGTTGCCTCACCTTTTTGAGCGATGCAGCCCTCAACGACAACATCCAAAGCAAACTCGGACTGGAACGCACCTGTATTGCCGTAGAACACACCCGTGACGTTGGCAAAAGTGCGCTGAAACTCAACTCAGCACTTCCAAAGATGAGCGTGGATCCACAGACCTATGAGGTGTTTGCCGATGGCGAGCTTCTGACCTGTGAACCAGCGGAGGTGTTGCCACTCGCCCAGCGCTACCTGCTGCTTTGATCGCGACCGACCAAAGAACATCGTCCAGAATGACATCAATAAATGTTCAATAAAAGATTCCTAGACCAAGAAATGGTTCTCGCCACTGCTTGATCACCGACACATTAATCCAGAAAAAGTATTAACCGAAACCAAAAAACCGTCCTGCGAACCAGTTGGCATTGCGATCAAGCGATCGGTAACAAATAACACATAGCCCAACAGACATGCAGATCTTTGATGTCTAAGTTCAATGGTGAGCCAATGTTCAATGAGTATCGGCCAACCCTTGGTTACGACGAATATTTTTGTCAGAAGGAATCCGCTCCCAGAGCAGATTTAGAGCCACTGCTGTCGTCGCTTGGGCAGATTGGGCTCACGGAACTGAATCGAAATCATGCTTCGGCCGCAAACCTCCTCCGACGACTCGGAGCCACCTTCCAGCTGAATGGCGCAGGATTAGATGGGGGAGAAAGAATCCTGCCCTTCGATCCCCTGCCAAGGCTCATTCACCTCAACGATTGGGCCAAGCTCGAACGTGGTCTTCTTCAGCGCTTGGAGGCCATCGATCGGTTTTTAGCCGACGTCTACGGACCACAGAGAATCCTGAAGGATCGTGTCATTCCAAGGGAAGACGTGGAAAGTTCTCAGGGCTGGAGACCCCAAATGCAAGACATCCAGCTCCCATTGAATCGCTGGTGTCACATCTCAGGACTGGATCTCATCCGCGACGAAGAAGGCACATGGCGCGTGCTGGAAGACAACCTGCGCTGTCCATCCGGTGTGGCCTATTTCCTCGAGAACCGACGGGTGATGAAGCGGTTATTTCCCAGCCTGTTTGCTGGTCGAACCGTTCAACCCATCGACGACTATCCCTCGAGATTGTTGCAAACACTGCAGGACTTAGCTCCTTGGGCAGATTCACCACGCGTTGTGCTGCTCACACCAGGAGTGTTCAACAGTGCTTACTTCGAACACAGCTACCTCGCTCAACAGATGGGCGTTGCCCTGGTGGAAGGGCGTGACTTGATCTGCGAAGACGGCCGCGTTTGGATGCGCAGCACCACTGGACGAGAAGCGGTGGATGTGATTTACAGACGAATCGATGACGATTTCCTCGATCCAAAGGTGTTCCGTCGCGATTCGGCACTTGGCGTGCCTGGATTGATGGATGTTTTGCAAAATGGCCGCATCGGCATCGCCAATGCTCCAGGAACTGGGGTCGCCGACGACAAATTGATCTACGCCTATGTACCAAAAATGATCCGTTATTACCTTGACGAAGAACCGATTATCGACAACGTCCCCACTTATCTCTGCTCCCAGCCAGATGATCGCCAATACGTTTTAGAAAACCTGGAAAAACTTGTAGTGAAGTCTGTGGCTGAAGCAGGGGGTTATGGAATGTTAATCGGACCACAGTCAAGCCGAAGTGAAATCGCAGAATTCGACTCAAAAATTAGAGCAAATCCTCGAAATTACATTGCCCAACCAACATTACAACTCTCGACCGTTCCCTCACTAAGCAATGGAGAATTGTTTCCTTGTCATGTGGATTTAAGACCGTATGTTTTACGCGGAGCATCGAACTGGGTCAGCCCGGGTGGACTCACTCGCGTCGCCCTGAAACGTGGCTCCCTTGTGGTGAACTCATCGCAAGGAGGAGGTTGTAAAGACACATGGGTTGTTGGTGACAGCCAGATTGTCAAAGACAGGCAGGTTGAACCAAGCATCCAGGAGGCAATGCCGTGCTGAGCCGGGTTGCCGACTCCTTGTATTGGATTAATCGATATGTGGAACGCGCAGAGAACATTTCTCGTTTCCTGGAAGTGAGTGAAGCCATGGCGTTGGATTGCCCTCCCGGCAGCGCCGAACCATGGCTTCCACTCATTGATGCCAGTGGAGACAGGCAGAGCTTTGATCAAGTTTACCCACTGCGATCTCCACGAGATGTCTTGGGGTTTCTGCTCCTTGATCGCGACAATCCCAACAGCATTCTGAGCTGCATTGCCAATGCAAGAGAAAATGCTCGCCAAATCCGTGATGTGATCACCACAGAAATGTGGGAGCAACTGAACGACCTCTACTGGAATGTTCAAGATGGTGAGTCAATCTGGCAAGAACCAGATCAAGAACAGCTCCGCAGCATCCGAAGAGGTTGCCAGCTTTTCTATGGCATTACGGATGTCACCCTAAGCCGTGATCAGGCCTGGCTCTTCAGTCAACTAGGCCGCTGGATCGAACGCGCCGACAAAACATCCAGGATCCTGGATGTGAAGTATTTTCTTCTACTACCAAACACAAAAGAAGTTGGTGGGGTTCTTGATGAACTTCAATGGATATCTCTACTTCGTACAGCTGGGGCTTATCAGATGTACCGGCAAAGTGTTCAACAAGCAATCACGCCGTCTTCCGTGGCCAGGTTCCTTTTACTGGATCCAATCTTTCCACGATCAGTGCGCTTCTGTTTGCAACAAATCAACGACACATTGCAGCTAATCCAACGACAACCACAGCTGGGCCCTCCTGATGATCTCGAATGCCTGCGCGGGCAATTGCTTGCCAAGTGGAGCTATGTACGGATTGATGCCCTGATTGAGCGGGGGCTGCACGAAGCCATCGACGAATTACAGGAAGAGCTCAATCAACTGCATCAACTGATTCACGCCCGATATTTCATCACCACCGACCTTGGCTCCATTCCCACTGATCCATCATGCGCGCTGAGCTAATCCACTGCATCACATATCACTACGACGCTCAAATCAGTCTGAGCGAACACAGGCTCTGCATGCGACCTCGGGGCCATGGTCATCAGCACCTGATCGATTACCAACTCAACATTTCACCCCAGCCCTGCCATAGCCATGAACTCGTCGCAGCCAGCGGCGATGCCATTCGACGCGTGCGCTTTCAAAACACCACGGATGAGCTCCGCTTCGAAGCATGCAGTCGCGTTGAAACCACGACTTCAGCACCGTTACTGAAATGTCTCGACGGGCGCGAACCCCTGCTCCCCTACCCACGTGGTCGATTGAATCCAGATCTTCAAGGAGCGTTAGAGGGCTGGCTGCCAAACGGCCAACACGATCCCTCAGCAGTTGCCTTAGCTCAGGACGCCTTGATGGGCACCAACCAACAAGCGCTGCCTTTCCTCAAACAGCTCATCGAGATGATTCAAGACAGGGTGAAATACACCCAACGCCATCAAGGAGCCGCCTGGCCAGCAGGCCGAACTCTGCGAGAGCGGGTTGGGTCCTGCCGCGACCTCGCCATGCTGATGGTGGAATGCTGCCGAAGCATTGGTTTACCGGCTCGATTTGTCAGCGGGTACCACTTAGCGAATCCGGCACCCGAGTCCTACGACCTGCATGCCTGGGCGGAGATTTATCTGCCAGGTGCAGGATGGCGTGGGTTTGATCCCAGCGCCGGTGGAGAAACAACCGATCGCTACATCGTGCTGGCGAGTTCCTCCCGCCCAGATCTCACGGCAGCGATCACGGGCAGCTTCAGCGGGCCGGCATCCACGCAAAGCCACCTGAGTTGGACCATTCAAGCCACCGTTGAGGACAACACCAATCAACCGGAGAACAAGACGGCTCTTATTCAGGCAGCTTGAAGAAGCGGCTCAACACCATGCAACACAGGACGCATGGCACCTTTGGTCGTCACCAACCTCAAGGCAGGGATACGACCACTGTTATAAACACGAAACTCACGGGTCAAAGATGCCTTCTCTTCACGAACCGCTTGATTGAGCACGACAGATCCATCTAGATCAGAAATAGATCGATGAAATGTTCCTGGAGGAATGCGAAGAATGTCGCCGCCAGACGCCAGACGAACAATATGAAAAGGCTGATCCCAAGCAAAATTGACCAAATAAAACGTTCGCCCTCCACTAGCGGCTAACAGGTTGTCTTCTTGATGGGGATGCAAATAAAATTGCCAATCTCCACTCTCCTCTGCATCCGGAGGACTTACCGCTGGCCCACGGTGAATAACTAAGTCGCGAGCATTCGAATCAGAAATCGTGACATCAAAAAAACGAACAGATGGAGTATCCCGAAAACGCGTATAAGGAATAAGCTCGAACATCGCAACAAAAAGTCAGTAATTAGCTTTAACGCTTATACCTCGTTTAATCCGTAGCGGATGCCACTCATCCACCCAAATAAGCCATCTCGGCGTGATGGTTTGCTGGCTGCTCTAACCCACGCTCTTCACTAAAACGATCAGAACGGCGCGACCACAGCCCAGTCATCACCTCTGCAAGCACAGAATCGGAAATATCCTCTCGAAGCCATGGACGCAAATCAAGACCTTCACTGGCAAACAGACAGGTAAACGCTTGCCCGTCTGCGGTGATCCTAAGACGATTGCAATCAGAACAGAATGGCTCTGTAATTGAGGCAATGGTGGCAACAGAACCTTCACCATCTTCGTAGATCCATTGACCACTTGTTCCACCAGGTTGACGACCAAGGGATTGAAGCGGCCAATTGCTGTGAAGAAGCTGAATCATCTCACTGGCCGGCATCACCTGATCACGACACCAGCCATTGCGATTGCCTACATCCATATATTCGATCAAACGCAATGGCAATCCTTGTGTCCTTGCAAAACGCGCCAATGGAATCAGCTGATCATCATTTTGACCGCGTTGGATCACGGCATTCAGCTTGAGACGACCTCGCGCAGGATTGAATCCCGCAGCACGAGCTGCATCAATTCCCGCCAAGACGCGCTGAATGAGAGCCTTCCCAGCCTCAGGACCAGTACGCAAGCCAGCCATACGGGCAATACTTGCTCCATCAACGGCATCCAAGCTGATCGTGATGCGATCCACTCCCATATCGCGCAACCGTCTTGCCTTCTCATCATTGAGGAGAGAACCATTGGTGGTGATAGCCACGTCTTTCAAACGACTAAAAGGATGAGCAACCTCCTGCCTTGCAAGCGAGAGTTGATCAAGAAGCGGCCAAAGGCGATCGGTGAGCAAAGGTTCACCACCTGTTAGTCGAAGCGTATGGGCTCCTAACTGACAGGCCGCTTGGATCAAGCGAAGTTGATCGCGAGTGGACAACAAACCTGGAGGCTCAATGCTTTCTGGACAGCAATATCGGCACGCTAAGTTACATCTTGCAGTTAGGGACAACCTTAAAACTCCCAGCGGCCTAGCAAGGAGATCAATGACAGCTGATGGCTTCATCATTCCTCAAGGGTTCCTAGATCAGCAGGACAGTTGAGATTTCGCAAAGCCCCATAAGGCAAGGCAAGCACCCGATGCGGCACCCTCCCAAGCCAATCATGCATGCTCAGTCGATCAGCAGCCAACTGACTCCACAAGGCATCTCGATAGACACTGTGGTTGGGATAAACAGCAAACAAAGGCTGAAGCTGGTTTCCGTCATGTGAAACCACAGCCACAGAAGGCTGCTCCTGCCAAGCATGAATCAGCCGGACCAGGGTCGAAGAGTCCAAGCAAGGCATATCAACTGGAAGGACCAGTAGAGCGAGCACCTTCGCCTGACCAAAAACCGCCGACAACGCAGCCAAAGGGCCCTGACCGGGAAAAGGGTCAGACTTGCAGTCAACACCTTTAAGCGTCGACACCAACTGACGATGACTCGAGATTGAACTCACCACATCAACTGGCAGATCTAGATGACGGCACAAACCAATACTGTGCGTCAACCAACAGCCACCTTGTGGATGAGCAAGAAGAGATTTGTCTCTTCCCATGCGACAACTCATCCCTCCACTAAGCACACAAGCGCGAAGTCCTTGCAGCATTGGCAGGTCCATCGCAGACAAATCGCCGTACAAAGCAGACTCTTTCAATGTAGCGAATAAAACAAAAGTGAACAGATCAGCATTGGCATAGTCCTTAGTTGGTATCAAATACAACCATGAGGGTCAGAGCCTAATGATCAAATAGAAAGGCGGTTTGCATGTGCGCCGCTACTTGCTTCCTCAGCGCATTTTTCAGAAGCCGGGGTTGATTTACACACATTTAGACCCCCCATGCTTGGAGAACTCTGGTCGTTCCAGGGGAGATATCGAACTCTTCATCTCACCTGGTTCGCATTTTTTCTGACCTTTGTCGTCTGGTTCAACCTGGCGCCTTTGGCAACCACCGTTAAAGCCGATTTGGGTTTAACTCTCGGTCAAATCCGCACCGTTGCGATCTGCAACGTGGCTCTCACGATCCCAGCCCGCGTTCTGATTGGAATGCTCCTCGACAAATACGGGCCTCGACTGACCTATTCCAGCCTGCTGGTTTTTTCGGTCATTCCTTGCCTGATGTTCGCCTCAGCCCAAGACTTCAATCAACTCGTGGTGGCACGCCTGCTGTTATCCATCGTGGGTGCAGGCTTTGTGATCGGGATCCGCATGGTTGCCGAATGGTTCCCTCCGAAAGAGATTGGCCTAGCTGAGGGGATTTATGGCGGTTGGGGCAATTTCGGATCAGCGTTCTCGGCCTTAACACTCGTAGGACTAGCCGGATGGCTCTCGTTCTCAGGCGGGTTTGAACTTCCCTCAGGCGCTGTCCTTAATTGGCGTGGTGCAATTGCTCTAACGGGAATTATTTCTGCTGTATACGGCTTTATTTATTACTTCAACGTTAGCGATACACCCCCTGGAAAAACTTATCAAAAGCCTGAGCGCACAGCTGGATTGGAAGTCACATCAATGCGTGATTTCTGGGGATTGTTAGGAATGAATGTTCCGTTTGCAGCCATTCTTTGTGTCCTCTGCTGGCGCTTACAAAAGGTTGGTTTCCTGAATGCAGGAACGTATCCACTGGCGTTAGCTGCGGTTCTTATCTGGTTTATCTTTCAAACCTGGGGAATCATTCGCACCAATCGAGAACTGATCATGGGTACAAAAACATACCCGAAAGAAGATCGCTACGAATTCAAGCAGGTTGCCATCCTTGAACTCACATACATTGTGAATTTTGGATCAGAGTTGGCCGTCGTTTCAATGTTGCCAACATTTTTCGAAACCACTTTTGATCTCCCTAAAGCAACCGCTGGAATCCTTGCCTCCTGCTTTGCTTTTGTGAATCTTGTCGCTCGCCCCGCTGGTGGTCTGATCTCCGACAAACTTGGCAGTCGTAAAAACACAATGTCGTTCTTAACTGGCGGTCTGGGGATTGGTTACCTCGTCATGAGCATGATCAAACCTGGCACATTCAGCGGAACCACAGGGATCATCATCGCTGTGTTGATAACCATGCTGGCCTCTTTCTTCGTTCAATCAGGAGAAGGAGCTACCTTTGCACTCGTTCCTTTGGTGAAGCGGCGCGTCACAGGCCAAGTTGCTGGTTTGGTTGGTGCCTATGGCAACGTCGGAGCTGTAACTTACCTCACAATTTTTAGTTTGCTTCCGATGTGGATGGGTGGGGGTAAGGATCCTTCTCCAGAAATCATCGCAGCCTCCAATAGTGCTTTCTTCCAAGTCTTGGGGGTCGCTGGCCTGATTGTTGCTTTCTTCTGCTTCTTCTTCCTCAAAGAACCCAAAGGTTCCTTCGATGACTTGCATGAAGGAGAAACATCGACTCCTGAATTCGCCAACAGCTGATTCCTTATATCTGTTCGTATCTGCAAAGCACCCGGCGCCATTGGCTCCGGGTGTTTCTAATACCCACTTGAAATCATGGCAGAACCAACCACAACCATTCGCAGTCAATGTCCTTATTGCGGAGTGGGATGTGGTCTGGACTTACGACCACCAGCCCAAAAAGGTGAGGCCGTGCGTCGAGATGCAGAGGGGACCCCAATGTGGACGGCACGAGGGGATCGACTGCATCCATCGAGCCTCGGCCAAGTTTGCATCAAAGGGGCAACAGTCGGAGAAGCCCTGTCGAGGGGAAGACTGGATCAACCCTTTGGACGTAACAGTCTTGATGACGACTTCCAACCGATCAGCTGGGATGAAGCGCTTGAGCGCATCTCAAGCCAGATCAAAACAAGCCTCAAATCCAAAGGACCAGAGGCCATCGCCATGTATGGATCTGGGCAATTTCACACCGAAGACTATTACTTGGCGCAAAAACTCCTCAAAGGAGCACTTGGAACGAACAACTTTGACGCTAATTCAAGACTCTGCATGAGTTCTGCTGTTGCGGGTTACACCCGTAGCTTGGGCTCAGATGGTCCCCCCTGCAGCTACGAAGACCTAGACCATTGCACGGTGGCGTTTCTGATCGGAACCAACACCGCTGAATGCCATCCAGTGCTCTTTCAACGATTACTAAAACGAAAAAAAAGACACCCTGGCTCCGTCACCATTGTGGTGGTGGACCCACGCCAAACCGATACCGCAAAGGCTGCTGACATTCATTTAGCAGTCGCTCCTGGGAGTGACCTTGCCCTCCTTCACGGCATTGCCCACCTGGTGATGCGTGAAAACGGACAAGACCCTACGTTTATCGATAACTGCACGGACAACTACGACGCCTTTTTTGATGTCGTAGCCCGCTGGACCCCTAGACGTGTGGCCTTATTTTGTGGCATTCCGGAAAAACGTCTACGGGAAGTCGCCCAACTTTTTCATCGGGGCGAAAAAGTCTTGAGCCTCTGGTCGATGGGTGTGAATCAACGGCGCGAAGGAACAGCCGTCGTGGGTGGAATCATCAATCTGCACTTATTGACAGGTCAAATTGGCAAAGAAGGAGCTGGACCCTTCTCCTTAACAGGGCAACCCAACGCCATGGGAGGCAGAGAAGCAGGCGGTCTCTCCCACCTTCTTCCCGGATATCGTCAAGTTACGAACCCGGAGCATCGTGCTGAAGTCGAGCACTCCTGGGGGTTTTCTGAGGGGAAAATTGACTCCAAGCCTGGACTAACGGCCTGGCAACAGGTAGAGGCAATGGAACGGGGAGAGCTGGATTTGTGGTGGGTCGTTGCGACGAACCCTCTCGTGAGCATGCCAGATTTAGATCGCGTCAAAACAGCGATGCAGCGCTGCCCATTGGTCATCGTTAGCGAAGCCTATGCAGACTCTGAAACATCGCATTACGCCCATCTTCTTCTGCCAGCTGCTCAATGGAGCGAAAAAGCTGGAACCATGACCAACTCTGAGCGCAGGGTGACTTACTGCCCAGCATTCAGGAATCCCCATCGAGAAAGCCGCCCCGATTGGGAAGTGTTTGCCGAGATCGGAAGGCGCTTAGGGTTTGAAAAACAATTCACATACGCATCTGCGGCTGAAGTTTATGCAGAATTTACAGCACTAACGAAAAAACGATTATGTGATGTCTCAGGGCTAAGTCATAACGTTCTGGACAAAGAAGGACCCCAACAATGGCCATTTCCTCAAAACAGTTCACCATCTCAAGAGTCAAAACGGCTGTACACCAATCACAAGTTTTTAACCACAAATGGACGAGCAAGGTTCTGTAGCGACCAACCACTTGGTCTTGCAGAACCACCTTGTGACACCTACCCACTGGTCCTCACTATTGGCCGTTATCTCGGACAGTGGCACACGATGACTCGGACAGGAAAGGTGGAGCGCTTAAAAACGATGCACCCAGAACCCCTCTTAGAAATTAACCCTAAAGATGCAGATCAGTTTGCGGTGAAGCATGGAGAGCTCGCCGCGGTGAGCTCCCGAAGGGGCCAACTCACCGCTCGTGTGAAAGTCACAGACAAAATCCGACGGAGCACAGTCTTTCTTCCGATGCATTGGGGATTCACGCAAACTCAAGCCTGTGAAGTGAATGCTCTGATGCATGAACAGGCTTGCCCCATATCAAAGCAACCGGAATTAAAAGCAAGTGCAGTCATTGTCGCTCCAGCAGTTTCTGTCATCAAACCAATCGAACAGGAAGCGGGGCGCTTAGAAGCGCTTCGAAAATTGATCAACCCAGTATTTCGCTAAAAGCAGCATCCAAGTTGTGATGATCATGGCCAGGACGGGCCAATTTACATAAAGCAAAACGCTCTAATTCAAACAAAGAAGCCCATTGGTTCACATTAATAACAATCGATTTTTTCAAGGCAGATTCCTGCACAATGCTGGGCAGTTCTCCCAACACTTGCCAAGGTTCATCCACAGCTAAGGGCAGGTCTTTGGCCATCCCCTCAGCCAACAGCCGAGTGAGAAGTCGCAAGTGCTCACGCAACTCATTCAAAACTGGCAACTCATCAGGCCAATCCACAAGCATTTGGCGCTGTTCCTGAGTGAGCTCAAGCCAATGACTCAATTTTAATTTGACGCCAATGAGATCTAGCTTCCGACGCACACAAAGAGGGATGCACCGCCAGTTCCCCACAAAATCCTTCTCAAACCCAAAGCAATGGCTGGCTTGATTCATGCATTTAACGACATAAATTGTTCACTTTGAACCATTTGCAGATATCGCCCACCGAAATGGTTTCAATCGCAACTTCGAACTCCTTCATCCAAAGAGAAGATTTCGCGAGTTTATGACCTGTTCTGTGCGTTTAGCCATTTCCCTTGGACTTCTTCTTGGCTCTCTTCACGGCTGGTACACCAGCGAAGCCAATGCACATGCAGGCACGCCCTACGGCCTCAAGAATGTGAATTATCCTGGAGCTTTTGCCTCATTTGGTAGCGATTCACTCAACACGTTTCCATAGTGAGAGTCTGAATTCTTCAACTTAGGCATGAACTCTGGGGTCGTCTCTACAGGGAATCGCAGTCAAATCGCCATAGCAACGGGCTTTTTAGGAGCCTTCATTGTTGGGTCGCTTGCAGTACAAATGGTGCGCAGTCAAGCTGGCGTTGCCATCGGCGACAATCAAGCCAGCGCAAAAGTGGAGCCTGTGATTGGCTCACCAGCCACCCTCTGGGCCGAGTTGGGATCCCGCAGCGAAGTTGTTGAGCAAGTTGCGTCTTCAGCAGCCACCAGCTCATCGCCAAAAGCCGAGGTGGCTCCAGTTGTGGGCTCTGAAGCCACACTTTGGTCTGCCTTTGGCAACCGCTAAGCATGGAACAAGGCCTCACTCACCTCAACGCATCCGGTGATGTTCACATGGTTGATGTGGGTGATCGCCTCCCCACGCGACGCGAAGCAAGCGCTCGGGGTTGCCTTCAAATGCAGCCAACCACGTTGGAACTGATCCGTTCTGGCAATACGCCGAAAGGTGATCTCCTTGCTGTTGCGCGAGTTGCTGCCATCCAAGCAGCGAAACGGACCTGGGAACTGATTCCCCTTTGCCACCAGCTACCACTCAGTGGCGTGGAAGTCACGATCGAGCCGGATTCCTCATTACCGGGACTAATTCTGTGCTGCCGGTGCCGCACAACACACAACACGGGTGTGGAGATGGAATCCATGACAGCGGTATCCATTGGATTGCTGACGCTTTACGACATGCTGAAATCGATTGATCCCGGGATGACCTTGGGACAGGTCGCTCTCACCCACAAGGACGGAGGCCGCAACGGTGCCTGGTCCCGCTGAGCCCTATGGCCGCGAAGGATTACCTCTTAACGAAGCTAGAGAGCGGCTGCTCAAACACATCAAGCCAATCAAAGGCCTAACAACGGTGCCCCTAGACGAGGCTCTAGGGCGCGTCAATGCCAAACCAATCAACGCTCCTGTCTCGATCCCAGGGTTCCGAGCCTCAATCATGGATGGCTATGCCTTAGGACAACACCATCAACCGAGCGTCGGCCAACAATGGACCCTTCACGGCCGCTCAGCCCCGGGATCTCCATTTGATCGAGTCTTAAACGCGGGTGAAGCTATCCGTATCTTGACCGGAGCACCCCTCCCAGAGGGAGCAGGCTGGGTTTTGCCTCAGGAATGCGTGGAGACGAGCCAAACGCAACTGAGCTTGGCTGCTGAAGTTTCGGATCAACCCTGGATCCGAGCCGAAGACGAAGAATGCAAAGCCGGGGATCGATTGATCAATCCAGGCCTGCGCTTAACGCCTTCCCAGCTTGGACGCCTGGCAGGTTGCGGCGTAGCCACACTGAAGGTCCATCTCAAACCTCGCATTGGCCTCCTAATCAGCGGCGATGAGCTTGTGCCAGCCGGGCTAGAGAGACGCGCAGGAGCCATATGGGAAAGCAACAGCACCCTGCTTGAGGCGATCCTGAACAGCCTCCATCAGGTGGTCCATACAAAATGTGTGATTCCCGATCAGCCAGAAGCCTTGCGGCGGGCCTTAGCTGAGCTCAGCAACACCTGCGATGTTGTGGTGAGCACAGGCGGAATTTCAGCAGGAGACAGTGACTGGATCCGAGCGCTTGTAAGTGAATTGGGGCAAGTGAATTTCTGGAAACTATTTCTGAAGCCCGGACGCCCCTTTGCCTTCGGGCACATCAACAATCAAAGAGGGGGTGTGCCTTTCTTTGGCCTCCCTGGAAACCCTGTTGCTGCAGCGATCACAGCCCTGCAACTGCTTTGGCCAGCCTTACAGCTCTTGGAGGGTCAACAAGAGCCTGAGTTCTTTCCACGCGTCAAAGTCAAGCTGGCCAACGCTTTGGCTCGCCGGCCGGGACGACCCGAATTAGCCCGCGCACGCTTGGAGGTCAATGCCAGCGGAGAGCTGATGGCGCGGGTGAGCGTTTCTCAAGCCTCATCCCGCATTGGCTCTCTGGTTCAGAGCGATCTGTTGCTGGAGATTCCAGCACAAACCGGACGGTTAGAAGCCGGCGAGAGTCTTTGGGCGCAACTCATGCGAGCACGCCTCCTCTAAAGAGGGAATCAAAGCGGCGTATTTCCACTAACCCAGGTGCCTTGTCCATCCCTCCACTCTTTTTTCCAGAGAGGGGCCTGATGCTTGATCGCTTCAAGCAAAGCCATGCAACAACGTTGCGCAGGACCACGCCGATCAGCCTCAATCGCCACAAGCACGATGACCTCATGAGGCGATAAGCGCCCAACCCGATGGATCACAAGCGCTGCTGTCGCGCCATGCGCCATCAACAACCGTTCCGCATCCTCACGGATCAAGCTTTCGCACAGTCCTGGATAGTGCGTGAGCTCAAGCGCTTCAAGCGAACTCCCATGTTCAGCAACATCCCGAACCCGTCCACTGAATGAGGCTAAAGCAGCCGCAGTCGATGACCATTCAGACAACTGAATCCAAGGATCGAAGGGTTGGCTGTGAATCTCAACTGTTATTTCCAGTTTTTGTGTCATCCCCTCAACCTCCGGTAAAGGGTGGAAGAAACGCAACTTCATCCCCTATTTGCACAGGTGTCAGCGAACTCACCAACCGCTGATTAATCGAGATTTGCACAGACGCAGGGCGAGGTCCAAGCTTCAACTGATCCCAAATGTCTTCAGCCGTCACAACATCTTTGTCAGGAAGAAACACACACTGTTCATCCCAGCCAGCCTGATCTCGAAGCGAAGCAAACAACAACACCTGGAGTGTTCTCTCCGGAGATTTCGTCATAGGAAACAACTTCAAGCCCTGCTTCGTTCTAGCGTTATCTTTCGTTCGCGATGCTGGAGCTGGCCCTCTCAATTGCTCTCCTCACCATTTCCGACCGACGCACCAGGGCGGAAGACACCAGCGGTGATGCACTCGAACAACGTTTAACGGCAGCAGGGCATCAACTCAGCGATCGGCGTATCTGCCCTGATGATCGTTACCAGATCCGCTCAGAACTCAGTCAGTGGATTGCCGATCCAAGCGTTGATGTGGTGATCACAAGCGGGGGAACAGGCCTGACAGGCCGAGACGGTACCCCAGAAGCGATCGCCCCATTGCTGGACAAAACCATCGACGGTTTTGGTGAACTCTTCCGGGTTCTTTCCTACGAGAGCATCGGGACCAGCACCTTGCAAAGTCGATGCCTGGCAGGCGTCGCCAACGGAACCATCGTCTTCGTGCTTCCCGGTTCTTTAGATGCCGTTCAAACAGCTTGGGACCGACTCATCTCCAGCCAATTGAACGCAAACACACGTCCTTGCAACCTCGTACAACTTCTGCCGCGATTACGAGAAGCATTCTGGAAAGAAAAGGTGGATCCCGATTAGGGCGTTAAGGGGCCTCAGGCGTCTACGTCATTTAGCTGCCAAAGGATCAAAATTCAGAATGGAATCGGCATGGTCACCGCAGCGGGCTCAGGCGCACAAGCAGCCACTTGTTGGTTCACCACATCACCCACCACAACGATAGAAGGTGAGGCAAAGTTCTCTGTACGAGTGGCCTCTGCCACCTCGCACAGAGGTGCCTTGAGGCATCGCTGACCAACCACGGTGCCCTGCTGAACAACAGCAACAGGAGTCTCTCCGTCCAAACCGCCAGCGATCAATTCCTCAGCAATACGCGGGAGATTATGCAAACCCATGTAAATCACTAAACCATCACTCGCGGTGGCCAGAGCGCGCCAATTCACGGATGGCCGACGTTTGTCGATCTCCTCATGACCGGTCACAAAGGTGACCGAAGAACCGGCACGCCGATGGGTCACTGGTATTCCTGCATAAGCCGGAGCGGCAATACCCGAGGTCACACCCGGCACCACCTCAACAGCAATGCCATGGGAGACCAAATGGGCGGCCTCTTCACCTCCGCGTCCGAAAAGAAAAGGGTCGCCTCCTTTTAAGCGCACCACGGTTTGATGACGCTGACCCAAGGCCACGAGCACGGAGTTGGTGCTGGGCTGTGGAACGGAATGATGCCCCCGACGTTTACCGACGAAGTGGCGCTCACAGGTCTCGGGGACAAGCTCGAGAACCTCACTAGGAACCAATGAGTCGTAAACAAGGGCATCGCAACATCGCAGTAGACGATGCGCTTTGACGGTAAGAAGGTCTGGATCTCCTGGTCCCGCGCCAACGAGATACACAGTTCCAGTGTTGGTCGAGTCAGTCACGGCAATGCAGCAAGACAATGGATCAGACCCTGACGGAGCACAGGATCTTCAAGGAGAGAAGGCAAACCCCCAGCCTGACGCAGCGCCTCCGACATCCGGTTAGGGGCTAACGAAAGCGGTAATGGAACCATGGTTGGATGATCAACAACAAACCTATCCCAACGATCAAAGGGCACAACGGGCAGATCAAAGCGGCGTTGCAGTGAAGTGAGGAAACGATCCGACAGCCCTGGCCTTAATGGGTGGTGAATCAGCGCTAGCGAGGGGTGCTGGACAGAAACGTCAGCGATCCAACGAGACATAAGGAACCACCAAAACTCCCAAGAGCCAAGAAACGGAAGCGGCTTCACTGCCACACCCTCACCCCTCAACCGGTCCCGAATCTGAGGAACATCACAGCGCGCATGGCTGCCAGGAAGCAACAGCAGGGGCACCAACCATTGGGATGCACAATCGCGCTGTGCTGGCTTCGAGCTCTCCGCCGTTAACACCTCTAATTCAACTGAGGCTTTTCGGCGCTCACCGACAGCAATCAACAGCTCCTGAAAGCAGGGGGGAACAACTCCACCAGAACGGCCATGAATCACCAAGCGCAGGCCGTACTCACGACCAGGTTCCGCATGTTTACGTAGCAACGGCCACGGATCGAAACCCACCGGAACTGATGAAGTCGAGTGGTCACGATTCATGCATGCATGACTTACTACGGCAGAAAGCATTCTCGCGCTCCCATACACCCAACAGCTCGCAGCAGCCGGGCACCAAAACGATTCCGCAATGACTTTGACCGCGACTTAGCAGCCATGGCCAGGGTTTGGTCGATGATCCGCCAAGGAGCCGTTCGCTGGATCGGTGAAATCGGTCGCCAATACTGAATCAAATTCTTGGATCCAATCACGGATCTATCGAGCCAGAAACCAGGAAACTTTCCTGTATCACATCAAACATAATTTCGAGCTCGTGATGGCCAATTTAGTTCCAACCGATACCGAAACATCACACCACAGCTCGCTATAAACCATTTCTAAGCACGAACATTTCTGAGGTGCTGGAAATCTCGCTAACTGACGAATTCCTGTACCAAACATCAGCACTATGAGCATTCAAATCCCGACAAGAACATTCCTAGAAAACAAGAAGCTCAACAAGATTGAACAGAACAAAGCTTCAAAAGATGGGCTACTTGTGGGCGATGAAATTGAAGAGTTTGCTCGGATTGGCTGGGAAGAAGTAGACGAAACCGATCTACAGCTTCGCCTGAAATGGTATGGAATGTTCTGGCGTCCCAAAACTCCCGGCAAGTTCATGCTTCGCCTACGAGTCCCCAACGGTGTGCTCAGCAATCAGCAACTACGCGTTGTTGCTTCCATTGTTGAACGCTACGGAGAGAATGGAAGCTGCGACATCACAACTCGCCAAAATCTCCAACTTCGAGGAGTCTTACTAGACGACCTGCCAGATATTCTCAAACGCCTTAAATCAGTTGGACTCAGTTCAATTCAATCGGGTTTTGATAACCCTAGAAATGTAACAGGCAACCCATTAGCAGGAATTGACCCGAACGAAATCATTGATACACGCCCATTTACAATTGAGTTGCAAGATTTCCTAACCAACCATTGTGAAGGGAATCCAGAATATTCCAATCTTCCTCGCAAGTGGAATACTGCCGTTGCGGGTGCCAAGGATAATTTTTTACTGCATAACGACATCGTCTTTCATCCCGTCGAACGTGATGGTGTGATGGGTTTCGGGGTCTGGATCGGAGGAATCCTCTCCTCTCAGATGAATGCCTACGCGCTGCCCATGAATGCATGGGTCAAGCAAGATGAGATTTGCAAAATGACGGATTGCGTCATCCGCTTGTGGCGTGACAATGGTGAACGTGATAAGCGTCCTAAAGGGCGCTTTCGCATGTATCTCGACCAACTTGGCGTCGAAACCTTCAGGAACAAAGTTGAAGAACTTTTTGGCCCTCTAGCCGAAGATCCAGGTTCAGTCTTCAATGAAACACCACGCTCTCACTACGGAATTCATCCTCAAAAAAATCCAGGCGAATTTTTCGCAGGGCTTCATGTGAACGTTGGGCGACTCACTGCCAATGATCTTCACGATTTAGCCACTGCAAGCCTTGAATATGGATCTGGCGAAGTGCGTCTAACGGAAGACCAAAACGTCATCATTGTGGGGCTCTCCACAGACAAACTGGACGCATTTCAAGCTGACCCCTTGCTGCAGAGCTTCCCCCTGCAACCGGGAGCCATCGCGGCGGGAACGGTCTCCTGCACAGGAAACACTTACTGCAGTTTTGGTCTCACCAACACCAAAGACCAAGCCATTGCTGCAGCGAAGCAACTCGATGCAGAGCTCGAGCTTCCCGAAGAGCTGAAGATCCATTGGACCGGATGTCCCAACACCTGCGGGCAAGCCTTCATGGGTGCCATTGGTTTGACAGGCACGAAGGCAAAAAACAGCAAAGGAGAAATGGGTGAGGGCTACACCCTGAGCATCGGAGGATCGCAAGGCGAAAATCCACAGATCGGCGAAGTGCAGCAAAAAGCCATTCCCGCTGAAGACATTCAAAATGTTCTTCGACAGGTGCTTATCGAACAATTCGGAGCAAAGCCTCGAGCTTAAGCAAACCGAATTAGCTCGACGACGTCAAACCGTGGCGCTTTATTTTGAAGCCATGGTTAAACGCAATCACGAACCAAACATTTATTCATTTCTCAATGTCTTTCAAAGGTGATTTTCTATCGCGTTTTGTCAATTGGCTCAGCGCAAGTGGCAAAGACAACGAAGCAATTTCTGTATCACCAAAGCAGCAAGATGTTTTCTCACGGTTCATGAATCGCGTCAGCGGTTGATTCACTTTTTTTACTAACACCCAATCATGAGTTCAACAGCTTCCCAGATGGACTACGTCCTGCCTAATGAACTCGTCGACGGCATGATTGCCGCCGGCGGGAAAAAAGCAACAGTCAGCGTCAAAAACCTGCTCATTCGTGGCTTTTATTCCGGCGCCATTCTCGGTCTTGCGGTGATCCTTGCCCTCACAATTGGTCTCAAGAGTGGTCAACCTTGGTTGGGATCCCTGCTCTTCCCCTTCGGTTTTGCAAGCATCGTGCTGTTCGGCATGGAGCTTGTCACTGGCAACTTCGCACTTCTGCCCATGTCCACATGGGCCGGCAAAAGCACCTGGAGTGCCACGTTTAGGAACTGGGGTTGGGTCTGGTTGGGCAACTGGATCGGCACAGCTGTGGTTGCCTTAATCATGGCAATTAGCCTGACCAGTGGTGGCACTGTGGATCCCGCCTCCGCTGCCGATGGTGGTGCCATGTGGCAACAGGTGGCTGCGAAGATCATTGCCCTCAACAAAACCAACGTTGTTACCAAGTACGAGAACCTTCAATCCATGGGATTCTTCTTGGCTTTCCTGCGTGGAGTTGTTGCAAACTGGTTGGTTTGCTTAGGCGTCACGATGGCTCTTGTGAGCAAAAGTGTTCCCGGCAAATTGTTGGCCTGCTGGTTACCGATTACGGCCTTCCAATCGATGGGCATGGAGCACATTGTTGTGAACCAGTTCCTGCATACAGCTGGACCAATCCTCGGTTCAGGCGTTCCTTTCTATAAGGTGATTTTCTGGAATTTCCTCCCAGTCACCTTGGGAAATATTGTTGGAGGAATGGTGTTCATCGGCATGCTCTTCTACAGCACCCATCGCACCAAAATTTCCGATGTGCTTCCCACAGAGCATGATGAAAAGCTAGAACGTGAACTCGCCGCTGAACTCGGCGCCCGCTGACTTCAAACCATATGAGTGCCATTGATGAAGCCTCCCTTTGGGATCGGCTGGCCAATGCACGGAAGATTCCTTTGAATCCAACCTGGCTGGGAGAGGTTTTCTCTCCCAGCCTTTCTGCTGAACTCCGTTTTGCAGTGGCTGAGCGTTTGGGGATGTTCGCAGAAACAGGTTGGCCAATCATCCATGCCCTGATCGAACAGCACGGAATTCATCCTGAATTGATCCATGCAGCCGGCCTATGCCATCAACCTGAAGCAAAAGATTGGTTACTCACGCAGCTGAAGCAATCCCATGATCCAGATGTCCTTTTGCTCAAGGCACTGAGTTGCTGGGGTGCAGAACTCACACTGTCTCAATATGAGCAGATTCTGCAGTTGCCCAGCCAAGCACATCGCCTCGCCGGTTTAGATCTTCTCAGCTTCAAATCTCATCAACTTCAGGCCGTTGAATTACTGCAGTTGTGTGAATGTACTCTGCAAGATTGGCGTGATCCCGTTGTCATCGCCTGCATACGCTTGCTGCAGCGACGAGACGACATTGAGATCAGCACCAGGCTTGCGGTTCTGGTCCATAAAGGCTCCGATGCAGCTGCTGAAGCTGCCTTAAGAGCCTTGGGTTGCATGGCCACAACGCATAGCAAAATAGCGCTGAAGTTACTGAGCACAGAGCTCACCAATCCAGAACGAAGTGCGCACGCCCTCCGCCAGCTTCAACAGCAATATTAAAGACACTAAAAAAACCCGGCTATGCCGGGCATTTTGAATGAGATCAAAAACTCACCATTTTTTATAAGGCAAGAATTTTCCACACATTGTAATCTTTACCCTGTCTCCTTTAGGGTCTTCAACCTTATCCACATCCAAAGTAAAGTCGATGGCACTCATAATTCCATCGCCAAACTTTTCCTGAATAACATCTTTAAGAGGCATACCGTAAACCTGCATGATCTCATAGAAACGATAGATCAGCGGATCTGTAGGAATCACAGGATCTAGGCTTCCTTTCGTCGGAAACTCCTGCAGCGCAGCGGTAATAGCTGGATCGAGAGCCAACAATGTTGCTAATTTATCCGCTTCTTCAGGGGATGCGGTTGCCTGTCCGTAAAAGAGAGAAGCAATCCAAACCTCATCGAGCCCAAGGGCCGCTTCTAAGTCGGCGAAGGAAAGACCCTTCGCCTTCTTTGCCGCCATGAGTGAAGCAGTCAGCGTCGATGGCGAGGGACCAGCCAAGGACGGTGCCAAAGCAGATGTTGTCATGCAATAAAAGACCAATAAAGAACTACTAGAGATCAGCAACCCTTGCGGGACCACTCAGCAGTGAACAAATCATCTACAAGATCAAGACCCAAAAAAGATGCATTGACTACCAATTCAAAAGCTCGGAGCAACCAATAGCAGCATCGGCGACAGAACGACAACAAGGGAAACAGCATCATGATTTAGTTGATGGTTAGTTCGATTTCATGTTTCTTCCCTCACCCATGAATCAGTTCGCTCAAACCCTGAATCAAACCCTAAAGAGTATCAATAACTTCCTTACCAGTGACTCTTTGTCGTTGACCCCAGCCGTTGTGCGTGAAGCCTTTCCAAACCTGCTCATTGAACGGCTTTATTACGCCGAAGGACGTCAGCACCCATCTCACCCCCTACACGGGAGCTATGCGGGCCTTTGCAGAAGCTAGCCAACGGCTTAGATAAAAGATTCTGGTATCAATGACTACCACCGAAGGAGATGATTCTGCGGAACGATCTCTTTCGGTTCCGGTCATATCAATGCAAAGCTCTCCAGAAGCCAATAAGCGTGCATGTTTCAAGCAATTGCTACGCAAAATTGGCAGTGGAGAGCACACCAGCAAAGGTTTAACGCGAAGAGAAGCCGATGAGGCCATGGAATTGATGCTCACGGGAGGAGCTTCAGACGTTCAAATCGGCGCCTTTCTCATTGCCCATCGCATCCGCAGGCCCGAGCCTCAAGAGCTCACCGGCATGCTCGATACCTATAGACGTCTCGGTCCCTGTCTTCAGAGTGAAGCCGATCAACGCCGGCCGATCTGCTTTGGCATGCCCTTTGACGGCCGATCTCGCACGGCACCGATCTACCCCTTAACAACCTTGCTGTTGGTGGGGTCTGGACAGCCTGTGGTCTTGCAGGGAGGGAAGCGAATGCCGGTGAAATTTGGAATCACTGCCGCAGAGCTGTTCGCTTCGATCGGGCTCAACTTGCAGGGACTGTCGATCAATGATGTTCAAGCAGGCTTCAACCTCCATGGTCTTGCCCTCATCTATCAACCGGAACATTTCCCCCTTGGCGAGGCACTGCTTCCCGCGCGGGATGATCTCGGGAAACGACCTCCACTGGCCAGCGCCGAACTGCTCTGGACTGCTCACCAAGGGCACCACCTGCTTGTGAGTGGATTTGTGCATCCACCAACGGAAAGCCGAGCCTGGCAAGCCCTAGAGCTGGCCGGAGAAACGGACGTCATCACCGTGAAGGGCTTAGAGGGCGGAACAGACCTGCCGGTGAGTCGGGCCGGGATCACAGCTCGCATTCACAACTCAGGAGAGCCCGAACGACACATCGTTCACCCCCGAGATCATGGCTGCTTTGGAGACGACCCCCGCTGGGAATCAGAGGAAGCCTGGGCGACGCACGCCAAAGAGGCACTTCTAGGCCAAGGGCCCATGGCCCAATCATTGCGTTGGAACGCAGGCTGCTACCTCTGGTTGAGCGGACTGAGCAAAAGCTTGGAGGACGGTGTAGAGGAGGCCCGCACCATGCAAGCCAATGGAGTTGGCAGCGCCGCCTTGGAACAACTGATCGCCTGGCGGGCGTCTGTGGGAGGGTGATTAACCGTCTCGATCGAACGTGCGCCGTCCACACGTTCCAACGTTATTAAGTGCGTTTCTAACGCTTCTCAATGACCGACTCAGCGAAAGCATTGTTTTTCCATTGCTGCCCTTTCTGTTGGCATCGTTCAATGCCGACGGCCGCACCCTTGGTCTTTTAGCTGGCAGCTACGCCCTTGCTCAGTTCGCAGCGACTCCCTTAATCGGAGCCCTGAGTGATCGCTTCGGCCGCAGGCCTGTGATCGCCATCTGCGTCAGTGGTTCCGTCCTCGGCCTCGGACTGTTTGCGATCACCGTGAGCCAAGACTGGCCCACAGGTGCTGTCTTACCCCTGTTTCTTCTGTTTGGAGCTCGACTCATCGATGGGGTGAGTGGTGGAACAGCCGCCACAGCAGGAGCCGTACTCGCAGACATCACCCCTCCCGAGCAACGCGCACGCGCCTTCGGATTGATCGGAGTGGCCTTCGGGCTTGGTTTCATTATCGGCCCCTTTCTTGGTGGCCAATTAGCGCGCATTGCCGTCACGGTGCCGATCTGGGTGGCAACCGGCTTCGCCGTGCTCAACCTTGTTGTTGTCCTGACGTTGCTCCCTGAAACCCATCCGGTGTCAGAACGCCGCGTCCTTCCCCGCAAACGGGAGCTCAACCCCTTCGCTCAAATCGCGCGGGTGATTGGCAATCCAGCCGTCGGGCGTCTGGCCTTGGGCTTTTTTCTGTTCTTTCTTGCCTTCAATGGCTTCACCGCAATCCTGGTTCTCTATTTCAAGCAACGCTTCAATTGGGGTCCAGAGCTTGCCACTACAGCCTTTTTGATTGTGGGGGTCGTCGCCACCGTGGTCCAGGGTGGTCTGATCGGTCCATTAGTGAAACGGTTTGGGGAGTGGAAACTCACGCTGATCGGCCTCGGTTTGGTGATCGCCGGTTGTTTACTCATCCCCACAACCGATCCGGAGCAAGCCAGGATCGGAGTGTTTACAGCCGTGGCGATTTTGGCCAGCGGCACGGGTCTCGTGACCCCAAGCCTTCGCAGCCTCGTCTCGAGGCGCCTTAGCGATGAAGGACAAGGAGCAGCCCTTGGCAGCCTGCAAGCACTGCAGAGTCTTGGCAGTTTTTTAGGCCCACCTCTCGCTGGACTGGGCTACGACCTCCTGGGTCAAACCAGTCCGTTCTTTGGAGGCGCCGGATTACTTCTAGTCGTCGTGCTCTTAGTGACGCGCAGTCCCCTTGAGGAGTCCACAGGGTGACCGACGATTGCTACCTTTCGCTTGCGAGCACAGTGCTCTCGTCCATTTATGAGCGGCGTCATGCTTCCCGGGAACCTCTACATCAATCGGGAACTCAGCTGGATCGCGTTCAACCGGCGCGTTTTAGCTCAGGCGCTTGACCAAAGAACACAGTTATTAGAGCAGGCCAAATTCAGCGCCATTTTCAGCAACAACCTGGATGAATTTTTCATGGTGCGCGTGGCGTCCTTGAAATCTCAGGTTGAGGCCGGCATCGACAAGCAAAGCGAAGACGGCCTCACCCCTCGGGAGCAGCTCCATGAGATTCGCAATCAGCTCTCAGCTCTGCTGGAGGCCCAGCAAAAGCATTTCCTCGACCATCTGCGCGTAGGGCTGGAGGATCACGGAGTTTTCCTGTTCAACTACCAACAGCTGAACGAAGCCCAGAGGCACTGGGTGGACAATTTCTTTCAAACGGCGATTTTTCCGGTCTTAACGCCCTTAGCGGTGGATCCTGCCCATCCCTTTCCCTTCGTTAGCAATCTCAGCCTCAACGTCGCCGCCCTGATCCATGACCCAGAGTCGGGGCAACGCCAGCTGGCCCGGGTGAAGGTTCCTCAGAAGATCCTTCCGCGCTTTGTCTCAATTCCCACTGAGCTTGGCGGCGCTGATGCCAAGCCATTGCACACAGCAGTGCCTCTTGAGCAGGTCATTGCTTTCAATCTCAGCCTGCTCTTTCCAGGAATGAGCATTGAAGGTCATTACTTTTTCCGGGTCACCAGGGATGCAGACCTGGAACTACGCGACCTTGAAGCCGACGATCTGATGATCGCCATCGAACAGGGCTTGCGAAAGCGAAGGATGGGGGGCGAAGTCGTCCGCCTGGAAGTTGCTAGCGACACACCTCAAGACGTCATTGAGATGTTGATGGACGGTATGTCCGTGGTTGAAGAAGACCTTTACAGGGTGAATGGCCCCCTCGGGCTCGATGATCTTTTCGGCTTGATGAGCCTGCCGTTGCCACACCTCAAAGATGCAACGCATTCAGGTCAAACTCCTGCCATCCTCAGCCGAGCGCAGAGGGGAAGGTTGGAAGATGGCTCCATCAAAGAAGAGGAGTTCGAGAGCATTTTCTCAGTCGTGCGTCGTCGCGATGTTCTCCTCCATCACCCTTACGACTTGTTTTCCACCTCAGTCGAGGAATTTATCAATCAAGCGGCAGATGATCCCCTTGTGATGGGGATCAAGATGACCCTCTACCGCACCTCCAAAGATTCCCCGATCATCGCAGCACTGATCCGTGCAGCAGAAAATGGGAAGCAAGTGATGGCCCTAGTAGAGCTCAAGGCACGTTTTGATGAAGACAACAATATTCAATGGGCCAAACATCTTGAGCGCTCAGGTGTGCATGTGGTCTACGGCGTCATTGGCCTCAAAACGCATACCAAGATTGTTCTGGTCGTACGCAAAGAAAAAGAGCGACTGCGCAGCTACGTGCATATCGGCACTGGCAACTACAACTCCAAAACCTCTCGTCTTTACACCGATCTAGGTCTGCTTTCAGCACGACCAGAGCTCGGTCAAGACCTCGTGGAGTTGTTTAACTACCTAACAGGCTTTTCCAAACAACAAAGCTTCCGCAAGCTACTCGTTGCTCCTGTCTCCCTAAGAAAGGGAATGGAACAATTGATTCGCCGCGAAATCGAACATGCCAAACAAGGCCGTGGTGGATCAATCAAAGCGAAGATGAATTCTCTGGTGGATCCAGGAATCATTGCTCTTTTGTACGAAGCCTCTCAAGCCGGAGTCACCATTCAATTAATTATCAGAGGGATGTGCAGCCTTTACCCGGGCCTTGAAGGCATTAGCGACAACATCAGCGTGGTGAGCATTATTGGTCGCTTCTTAGAGCATTCACGCATCTTTTGGTTTAACAATGGTGGGGAACCAGAGGTGTTCATCGGTAGCGCCGACTTGATGCCACGCAACCTTGACCGACGCGTCGAAGCGGTTGCCCCCATTGAAGAACCCGACCTCAGAGCACAGCTCGAACGCCTACTTGAACGCTACCTAAGCGATAACAGGGGTGCTTGGGACATGCAATCCGACGGTACGTTTATTCAACGGTATCCCGAGGGAGAAGAGCGCAACTCCCAATCGCAGTTAATTGATGACTGGAAAGGAATGCACTAGTTCAACCAAATCGAAAGCAATCCTCAACGACGATTAAAGGCTTAATCAGGAAAAACCCAATATTTCTGTAGCCATCGACACTGCAAATCGATCCAGATAGCGAGCTATCGAAAGGCTTCAGAATTGCAACCGCCACTAAGCGCTCAAGGTGCTAAGTTGCGCCCAAATTCGTCAGGAGACCAGGGTGATGGGGATCCCTCTGGAGTCCAATGAGGCTGCCTCTAAAGGCACTTCTAAGGAACCTTTATTGCCGACAGCTAGTCGACGCAATACAGCCAATCACTCACGTGGCACAAGCCCCGGCCGAGGAAGTCGTTCGGGTGGACGCTTGGCCACTGATTCAATTGGTCATTACTTAAGCAGCATTGGGCGTGTACCACTCCTAACGGCTGCTGAAGAAATTGAGCTTGCCCATCATGTGCAAGCCATGAAAGAGCTTCTTGACATTCAAGAAGAAGACCGCACCCCTAAACAACGCCATCGCATCCGGATGGGGAAGAGAGCACGCGATCGGATGATGGCTGCCAACCTCAGGTTGGTGGTGAGTGTCGCCAAGAAATATCAAAACCAAGGTCTCGAACTTCTCGACCTCGTTCAGGAAGGGGCGATCGGGCTTGAACGTGCTGTCGACAAATTTGACCCCGCGATGGGTTACAAATTTTCGACCTACGCCTACTGGTGGATTCGGCAAGGGATGACACGGGCGATCGACAACAGTGCGCGCACGATCCGTCTGCCGATTCATATCAGTGAAAAGCTGTCGAAAATGCGCAAGATCACCCGGGAGCTTTCCCATCGTTTCGGGCGTCAACCGAACCGTTTGGAGTTGGCTCATGCCATGGGTATTGAACCGAGAGACCTCGAAGAACTCATCTCCCAAAGCGCCCCCTGCGCTTCTCTTGATGCTCATGCCCGGGGCGAAGAAGATCGCAGCACCCTCGGAGAACTGATCCCAGATCCCAACGGCGATGAACCGATGGAAGGCATGGATCGCAGCATTCAGAAGGAGCACCTGGGCGGCTGGCTCTCACAGCTCAACGAGCGCGAACAAAAAATCTTGCGTTTACGGTTCGGCCTTGGTGGAGAAGAACCCCTCACCCTTGCCGAAATTGGCCGTCAAATCAATGTGTCACGAGAACGCGTCCGCCAACTCGAATCCAAAGCCATTTTGAAATTACGCACGATGACCAATCATCAACAGGCCGCCTGAGTCGTCCTTGCCTCTGCCATCTCTCTTGCTCATCGCCCTCTGGATGGGCGGTGTCTTAGGCAGCGCTCTGGTCTGCCGTCAACGCTGGCCGGATCAACGCGAGCTGAGTCGAAAGATTGTTCACATCGGCACTGGACCGGTTCTTCCACTCGCCTGGTTTCTCCGCATTCCAATCGCGATTGCAGTGCCTTGCGCTGCGGTGGTCACCCTGATCACCTTGATCAATCACCGTTGGCACTTGCTGCCTGCGGTGGAGGACGTGGGTCGAAAGAGCTACGGGACCGTTGCCTATGGCGTCGCCATCTGTCTGCTTCTGATCCTCTTTTGGGCTGAAAATCCAGCTGCTGCCTGTGCTGGTGTGCTGGTGATGGCGTTCGGTGATGGCCTGGCAGGTCTGATTGGGCGCGCCGTTCTCTCCCCAAACTGGATGGTCTTGGAGCAGCGCAAGTCCTTCATCGGCACAAGCACGATGGCCATCACCAGTGCTGTGGTGTTGTTCGCCTTAGTGCTAGTGACCCAAAGTCAAATCAACCCACTTCGACTTTTGGCCGTCTGCACGTTGGCTGTCGGGCTCGAACAAATGAGCGTCTGGGGCATCGACAACCTGACCGTTCCCCTTGGCGTAGCCCTGAGTTGGTCCTGGATGACAGCCTGATCACCCCAAAGAACGACTGCGCACTAACTGAACCTTGCTTTGGCAACAGAGGCTGCAAGCTCTCCCAAAAGCTCAGCTGTGGTTTCGATGCTGATGCATGCGTCGGTCACGCTCTGCCCGTACGTGAGGGTGGATAGATCTGAAGCCAACTTTTGGTTGCCTTCCACGAGATGGCTTTCAATCATCACTCCCATGATGTGATCCAGTTTTTGGTCCACCTGAGCAGCCACTGCCTGTAGGACCTCACCCTGACGGCGGTAGTCCTTATTGGAATTGCCATGGCTGCAGTCCACCATCAAGCGATCAGGCAGACCTGCACCAGCCAATTCCGCAGCTGAATCCTGAATCGCTTCCAAGTGGTAATTGGTGCCGCGATTGCCACCCCGTAAAACCAAGTGACCGTCTGGGTTTCCTGTGGTGCTAACGATCGAAGCATGACCCTCACGATTGATGCCGAGGAAATGATGGGGCTTGGAAGCAGCCTGCATGGCATTAATGGCAATCGTGGCACTGCCATCGGTGCTGTTCTTGTAGCCAATAGGCATCGATAAGCCTGAGGCCATTTCACGATGGGTCTGGCTTTCCGTGGTGCGTGCACCAATCGCGGTCCAGCTGATTAAATCGGCGATGTACTGAGGAACCACAGGATCCAACAGCTCTGTCGCGGTGGGCATTCCTTCCCGAGCCAAATCGAGCAACAGGGAGCGGGCCATCCGTAGCCCCGTATTGATGTCATAGGAGCCATCGAGATGGGGATCGTTAATCAACCCCTTCCATCCCACGGTGGTGCGGGGTTTTTCGAAATACACCCGCATCACAATCTCCAGCTCAGCGGAATGGCGCTCACGCAAGGGCGCCAAACGACGGGCGTAGTCCCTGGCCGCCTCCACGTCATGGACAGAACAGGGCCCCACAATCACCAAGAGTCGGCGGTCCAATCCACGCAGGATGGCTTGGATGCGGCTGCGAGCCGTCGCCACCGTTTCTAAAGCCGTTGGATCAATGGGCAGGTCACGATGCAACAGAGCCGGTGGAATCAGTGGTCGCGTGTCCACCACATGCAGATCGTGGGTGGTGGTCATGCCTTGGCCTGAAATTCAATCCAGATTACGCAAGGCGATCCACCGTTAGAAACAACAGGGTGGAACGCTGACCAACAACAATGGTGTGTATCGCTGTCTGCGCCGCCAAAACCGATGCTGAGCACCTATCGCGAGAACGCCAAGGAACGGGAAGGTCAGGGCATCCCGCCGCTTCCTCTTGATGCCGCTCAGACGCAGGCCCTCACGGAACTTCTTCAAAATCCACCGGCGGGAGAAGAGCAGACCTTGCTGCACCTGCTGAGCGAACGCATTCCCCCCGGCGTGGATGAAGCGGCCTATGTCAAAGCAACCTGGTTAAGTGCCGTCGCTCAAGGCAAAGCATCCAGCCCATTGGTGGCGCCTTTGGAGGCGGTGGAATTGCTCGGCACCATGGTGGGCGGGTACAACGTCGCCGCACTGATCGAACTGCTGAAGCATCCAGACGAGATGCTTGCGAGCTGTGCCGTTCAAGGACTTAGCCGCACCCTCTTGGTCTACGACGCATTCAATGACGTCATGGAGCTAGCGACCAGCAACCGTTACGCCCAACAGGTGGTGGACAGCTGGGCTGCAGCGGAATGGTTTACCCGGCGAGATCAACTCGCCGAAGAGATCACCGTCACCGTGTTCAAGGTGGACGGCGAAACCAACACGGACGACCTCTCACCAGCCACCCACGCGACCACCCGTCCCGACATCCCATTGCACGCCCTGGCGATGTTGGAAACCCGTGATCCAGAGGGACTCAACACCATTGAAACCCTGAAGAAGAAAGGTCATCCCGTGGCCTATGTGGGTGATGTGGTCGGCACCGGAAGCTCTCGAAAAAGCGCCATCAACTCCGTGCTTTGGCACACCGGCAATGACATTCCCCATGTTCCCAACAAGCGCGCCGGCGGAGTGATCATTGGCGGCAAAATTGCTCCCATCTTTTTCAACACTGCGGAAGATTCAGGCGCCTTGCCGATTGAGTGCGATGTCAGCGATCTGAACACCGGTGACGTGATCACGATTCGCCCTTACGCCGGCATGATCGAACGCGATGGCGAG
The DNA here is from genome assembly GCF_900474245.1 of Synechococcus sp. UW179B. Classification (NCBI taxonomy): domain Bacteria; kingdom Bacillati; phylum Cyanobacteriota; class Cyanophyceae; order Synechococcales; family Synechococcaceae; genus Synechococcus; species Synechococcus sp. UW179B. The sequence continues at coordinate 9,958 of NZ_UCNZ01000021.1, read as the reverse complement.
GTGATCAGCCGATTTGAACTCAAGCCGAGCACGATCAGCGACGAAGTGCGTGCTGGTGGTCGCATCCCACTGATGATTGGTCGCGCTCTCACCGACAAGGTGCGCAGCCAACTGGGACTAGCTCCTTCTGAAACGTTCATCCGGCCTAGCGCCCCTGCCGACACGGGAAAAGGCTTCACCTTGGCGCAAAAAATGGTGGGCAAAGCTTGCGGTCTTCCAGGCGTCCGTCCCGGCACGAGCTGTGAGCCGCTGATGACCACCGTTGGCAGTCAAGACACCACCGGGCCCATGACCCGGGACGAAATGAAGGAATTGGCCTGCCTGGGCTTTTCCGCTGATTTGGTGATGCAGAGCTTCTGCCATACCGCCGCTTACCCCAAACCAGTAGACCTGCAGACCCAGAAGGAACTGCCTGATTTCTTTGCCCAGCGCGGCGGTGTTGCCCTACGCCCCGGTGACGGCATCATCCACAGCTGGCTCAATCGCATGCTCTTGCCCGACACCGTGGGCACAGGAGGTGACAGCCACACCCGGTTCCCCCTCGGCATTTCTTTTCCGGGAGGCTCAGGGGTTGTGGCCTTTGCTGCCGCCATCGGCGCCATGCCCCTCGACATGCCCGAATCGGTGCTGGTCCGGTTCAGCGGCTCTCTTCAGTCGGGGGTCACCCTCCGCGATGTCGTGAATGCGATTCCCTGGGTCGCGATCCAAAAGGGCCTGCTCACCGTGGAAAAAGCCAACAAGAAGAACGTCTTCAATGGCCGAATCATGGAAATTGAAGGACTGCCAGATCTCAAGCTGGAGCAAGCCTTCGAACTCACGGACGCCACGGCGGAACGCTCTTGCGCAGGCTGCACCATCAAATTGTCCGAAGCCACCGTGAGTGAATATCTGAGCAGCAATGTGGCGCTGCTCAAAAACATGATTGCGCGCGGCTACAGCGATGCCCGCACCCTGGCGCGACGGATCAAGGTGATGGAGGACTGGCTGGCCAACCCCCAACTCCTTCAAGCGGATGACGACGCTCAATACGCCGAAGTGATTGAGATCAATCTCGATGAGCTCACCGAACCCGTCCTCGCCTGCCCGAACGATCCCGACAACGTGAAGCTGCTCAGCGAAGTGGCTGGCGAAGCCGTTCAAGAGGTGTTCATCGGCTCTTGCATGACCAACATCGGCCACTACCGCGCCGCGGCCAAAGTGCTCGAAGAAGCCGGCGACATCGCTGCCAGGCTTTGGGTTTGCCCGCCCACGCGTATGGACGAGGACATGCTCAAGCAAGAGGGCTACTACGCCACATTTGAAGCAGCCGGCAGCCGCATGGAAATGCCAGGCTGCTCGCTCTGCATGGGCAATCAAGCCCGGGTGGATGACGACACCACCGTGTTCTCCACCAGCACTCGCAACTTCAACAACCGGCTTGGCAAAGGAGCGCAGGTCTACCTGGGCAGCGCTGAATTAGCCGCTGTCTGCGCCCTACTCGGACGCATTCCCACACCCGATGAATACCAACGGATTGCCGCGGAGAAAATCGACCCACTCTCCGCAGAGCTGTACCGATACCTCAACTTCGACCAAATCGATAACTTCGTCGAACAGGGCCGAGTGCTGAGCGCTACGGAACAAGCGGAGGTCATGGCCGGCGCCTAAACGGCATCCGCTCAAAGCCATGACAGCAGCTAGCGACCTAGAAGAAAAACAAGATCCATCCGGTTCGAGTCGGAGCATTCGCCGGCTGCTCGAACAGCGCTGGCTGGTGGTCGTGCTCGCCTTGATGTTCACAGGGCTTGGCGCAGCCCTAACGGGAGTGCTGTTTAAGGAAGGAATCAAAGTTTTAGGTGCCTGGCGCCTGGAACTGCTGGCAGACCTTCCTGCTTGGGCCGTTCTCCCTGGCTTAGGCGCAACAGGTGGTTTGGTGTCTGGATTACTGGTGTCGCGGCTGGCACCATCAGCAGGTGGATCCGGAATCACCCACATCATGGGATTCCTGAACCATCGGGCTGTCCCGATGGGTCTCAAGGTGGGCTTGGTCAAACTGGTTGCCGGGATCGTCGCCATCGGCAGCGGCTTCCCCCTCGGGCCGGAAGGTCCCGCCGTTCAGATGGGGGGATCGGTGGCCTGGCAACTCGCGCGTTGGCTAAGAGCACCTGCGGCATTTCGTCGCGTGATCGTCGCAGCGGGCGGTGGAGCAGGGATTGCGGCCGTATTTCACGCTCCGATTGGCGGATTTTTCTACGCCATTGAGGAATTACTGCACTCCGTAAGACCAGTCGTAATGCTGCTGGTGATCGTCACCACCTTTTTGGCTGATGCCTGGGCGGATGTCTTGGGATTAGCGGGTTTAAGCACAGGTGGCAGCGGACTGGACACTGGCCTTGGCTTTCAGCTGGAGAAGGAATACGAACCATTGGTGAGCTTTTTACCCATAGATCTGGGCTACCTGATCGGACTAGGCGTTGTTGTGGGTGTGTTGGCCGAGCTGTATTGCCGCTACGTCATCGCCATGCAGAAACAAGGTCATCGTTGGTTTCGGGACCGCCTCGTTCTGCGCATGGTGATCAGCGGAGCACTGCTCGGTGGGGTGTATTCATGTCTCCCCTCTGCATTTCACAACCTCGAAGGCTTACAAGACCTCATCGGTGATGGGAAAGCAGATATTCCAATGGCGCTCGGCACCTTTGTGGTGCTGTTTTTCAGCACCGGATTAGCAGCAGCCTCTGGTGCACCCGGAGGCTTGTTTTTTCCAATGCTGACCCTGGGCGGTGCGATCGGCCTCGCCTGTGGGATTTGGGTGGAAGCACTCACCGGCCACGTCCCCAGCACCTATGTCTTTGCAGGGATGGGCGCCTTCGTGGCCAGTTGTTCGCGCACGCCGATCACGGCCATGTTTTTGGCCTTCGCTTTAACGAAGGACTTGTTAGTCCTGAAACCAATTCTGGTGGCCTGCTTGGCGAGTTTTCTGATTGCACGCCTGTTTGATCACCGCTCGATCTACGAACGACAGATGGGGCTTGAGTTTCTCGAGGAAGATCACCTCCAAGCCGAAAACGAACGCCGGGCCTTTCAACCACCCAAACCCCAATCAGACCAAGACGAGCCAGACCCCGAAGACAACAACCCCTAGGAATTGTCTCTGCTCCGTTGATCCTGCAGGATGCATGGGTGATGCATGGGCGCTGCTGAACCGCGAAACCCTTCTGTTTGAACCTGCTGCACCCGAAGCAGGGGCACTGAAAACAGTGCTGGCCTTTCCAAGCACTTACACCGTAGGCATCACCAGCCTTGGCTACCAACTCGTATGGGCCAGCTTGGCCATGCGCTCCGACCTCGATGTCAGGAGACTGTTTACAGATCAGGGAGATCCGCAACACCGTCGCTGTGATCTGTTTGGACTGTCCCTGAGCTGGGAACTCGATGGACCGGTTCTGTTGGATCTCCTCGAGCAACAACGCATTCCCCTTTGGAGCCATGAACGGGGTGATCAGGATCCAATCGTGTTCGGTGGCGGTCCCGTTTTAACCGCCAACCCCGAACCCTTGGCCCCATTTTTTGATGTCGTGCTGCTTGGGGATGGAGAGGAACTGCTGCCCACCTTCATCGATGCCGTCCAGCAGATGCGGGACGAACCCCGTCACAAGCGGCTTCATCACCTAGCGCAGATCCCCGGCATCTACGTGCCCGATCTTCATGCTCCGCAGTTCAGTGCCGACGGCGCCCTGCTGGGCATCAAACCCAGAGAGGCCGATCTGCCGGAGCGAATCGCCAAGCAAACCTGGAGGGGCAACAGCCTGAGCCATTCCACGGTGATCACCCCTGAGGCCGCCTGGCCCGACATTCATATGGTGGAGGTGGTGCGCAGCTGCCCGGAACTGTGCCGCTTTTGCTTGGCGAGTTATCTCACCTTGCCCTTCCGAACCCCGTCTCTTGATGACGGCCTCATTCCTGCCGTCGAGAAGGGGCTTCAGGCAACCCGTCGTCTTGGCTTGCTAGGCGCCTCTGTCACCCAACATCCCCAGTTCAGCGATTTGCTGGAGTGGCTGGATCAAGACCGCTTTGATGATTTACGCGTCAGTGTGAGCTCCGTACGAGCGGCCACCGTGACCCCACAACTAGCGGGAACCTTGAGTCGCCGCGGTAGCAAGTCGATCACGATCGCCATCGAAAGCGGAAGTGATCGGATGAGACGCGTCGTGAATAAGAAACTCAGCCGCGAGGAAATCAACGACGCAGCCCGGTACGCCAAAGAAGGAGGACTGAAAAGCCTCAAGCTCTACGGAATGGTGGGACTTCCCACGGAGCAGGACGACGACGTCGAGGCCACCGCCGATCTGCTGCTGGATCTGAAAAAACAAACTCCAGGCCTGCGCTTCACCTTGGGCGTGAGCACCTTCGTTCCTAAAGCCCACACACCCTTTCAGTGGCAAGGGGTCAAGCCAGAAGCTGACAAACGCCTCAAACGACTCGCCAAACGACTCAAACCCAAAGGGGTGGAACTCCGGCCTGAAAGCTACGGCTGGAGCGTGATCCAGGCCCTGCTCTCCCGCAGTGACCGTCGACTCGCACCAGTGATCGCCGCGGTGAGGGGCTCTCAAGAGAGTCTTGGTGGTTGGAAAAAGGCCTATCGAGCCGCACGGTCGGAGGAATTACCTGCCGCTAGCTCTGCCGGAGTGCCTTTGCCCCGGCCACCCGCCTGGGAGGAGGTGGTTCATCACACCTGGGCCGATCACCAGATTCTTCCCTGGTGTCATCTGGATGGTCCCCTCCCCAGCGACACGCTTCTTAAGCATCAACGTGAAGCGCTGAGTCCAGAGAACGCTCCTGAAAGCGCTCCTGATTCGGTCTGAGCAAACAGCGCAATCCCGCCAGCAAAATCCAGCCAGCAATATTCACGCGGCTATCAAAAAACGGCAAATCGGTCCCATGCAGCACCATCAAGATCAGCACCGCTGCCCACCAGGCACGATCAAACAATCGTGTGACCCCACGACGGAGTGCCACGATCAACAAAGCCAACACCAGCCCTGCCACCAAAGCGGCCACCGGTAAACCATGGGCAATGGCCAGTTCAAGGGGAAGGTTGTGAGCATGGCCATGCCATTTCCCCGTTCTGAGCGGATAAATCACCGAAAAAGCCGCTGCCCCCCATCCCAGCCAGGGCCTCTCAGCGATCAACTGAACCGCCACACCCCACTGACTCAGGCGCGTGGAGGCAAGGACGCGCTCACCAGCGTGCTGGCTATCACTGAGCCTTCCCCAGATCGCCTCTGGCACCAACGAGCGCGCGGGGGCCTGAATCAACAGCGGCACCCCAGGAACAACAGAGAGAGTCAACAGCCCAAGGCCAACCACCAGCAGCGGCACCAGCCAGGGCCAACTCATAGGACCCAACACAATCGGTAGCGCCAGCACCAACGCGCCCCAGCCATTCCTCGACTCGGTGAGCACGAGGGCCGTCACAAAAGCGGCCACCAAGCCAAGAACAACACTCCTCCGCAGCTTGCTCAGGCCCGGTTGAATCAGTGCTGCAAGCGCCAACGGCCAAACCAGGGCCAACCAGGCTGCAGCGATATTGGCGTAATCAAACAGTCCTGACAGGCGACCCTCAGGTTCACCACCAGGGGTCATGAACCAGATAATCGAACCACCCAGGACTTGCCAGGGACCTTGCCAGCCCCACCAAAGTTGTCCCAAACCCGTCAACACCACGGGGAAGCTACCGGCCACAAGCCAAAGCGCAGAACGACGGCGTGCCTCAGCCGAACTGACGTAGGGCTGAAAGCCCCAAAACGCCCAAAAGAATGGCAACCAGTTCCCCATGCCGACCCAGGCCAGGGACCCGGAATAGGAGCCGAAGCATCCAATCACCATCAACAAGGACGCCAAAAACAAAGGCGCGTTCCAGGGGTCACGCCAAAACGGACGCTCACTCCTCCAACTGCTCATGAGCAGAGAGGGAAACAACAACAAGCTGGCCAGCAGCGCCGAAGAGGGCAGCAAGAACAAGCCAATCTGGAAACATCGCCAACCCCAGCGCGACGATTGGGGCGGGCGGGATGCATCGATGCGCTGGATCACGCGAACACCGCCGTCCGGCCGCGATACACCATGACCTGCCGGCAGAGATGCAACCGCAGAGCCCGGGCCAAGGCCAATCGCTCCGTGTCCCGGCCCTTACGAATCAAATCCTCCACCTCATCGCGATGACTCACAGACAGGGTGGCCTGCTCAATGATCGGACCATCATCTAAGTCTTCGGTGACGTAATGCGCCGTGGCACCGATCAACTTCACGCCCCGGTCCCAGGCGCGGTGATATGGCTGAGCACCTTTAAACGCAGGCAAGAACGAGTGATGGATATTGATCACCTGGGAGAAGCGCTCTAAAAAATCACCGCTTAGCACTTGCATGTATTTCGCCAACACAGCGAGTTCAATGCTTTGCTCTTCAAGAAGGTCAAGAATGCGGTTTTCCGCGTCCCGCTTGGTTGCCGGAGTGACCGGTACGTGGACAAATCGCCCACCAAAATCACCACAGAGTGGCTCCAAATCGGGATGATTGGAGATCACTAACGCAACCTCCATCGGCAATTCACCGCTGCGAGAGCGCCAAAGCAAATCCAGCAGACAGTGGCTCTGTTTACTCACAAAGATCGCAACTCGGGGCAACTCATCGGAGAAATGGAGCTGGGCCTCACCGCCGAGCCGCTCCGCAAGGGCAGAAACCGCTGGCTCAATCGCGTGCCGAGGCAACCCGAATCCATCAAGCTCCCACTCAATCCGACTTAAAAACAACCCTGCACCCGAGTCGGTGTGGTGGTCAGCGTGACGAATGTTGCCGCCGTTGGCTGCCACCCAACCAGCCAGCTCACTCACAAGTGCTGACCGATCAGGACAGATCAGTTGAAGGATGACCGTTGAGCCGTTCACGCGCAGCAGATATTCACAAGTTCATTCTCTCTTGGCAGTCATTGCTCGGGGAACGGAATTACGCAGGTAAACTCGCGGACTCCCTTCTCTACCGATCCCCATGCTGAGCGCCCTGCGTCGCCTCGCTGCGTTTTGCCTCTGCGTGTGCCTCTGCTTCGGCCTCGCGGCCTGCAGCGGTAATGGCAATGCCAAGCCCGCAACGATTAGCCCTGAAGACATGGCAGTCATCCGTAGGCAAGCCGAGGGATTCACGCAAGCCCAGGAACGTCTTCCAGATTTGGCAGCCCTTGTTAATCAGCGCGATTGGACCTTTACCCGCAACCTGATTCACGGACCGATGCAAGAGGTCGGTCGCGAGATGCTGTACATCAATCAGCGCCTCCTTCCAAACGACCGGGCCGAAGCCAACAAGCTGGCAACCAAGCTCAAAGAAGCTCTCGCTGATGTGGATGAGGCCGCCCGTCTCCAAGACGGAACACGCTTGCAAAAGTCCTACACATCCGTTGCAACGGGTTTTGCTAATTACGCCCGCGTTATTCCCGCCGAAGCGTTGAGCTGATTACCTCGATTGCCGTGATTGGTGCTGGTGCCGTCGGCGCCGGCACGGCTTGGCATCTGGCCCGTCAAGGACACACCGTCACGTTGATTGACCCGTCGTTAGACGCGCCGATTCAGCGCAGCAACGAATGTGACCAATCCCTCAATGGCACGACTGCTTCGCTTGGCGTGTTGATGGGGAACGTCTTCCGTCGATCAAGCGGACGGGCTTGGCGGCTGCGTCAACGCAGCATGGAGCTTTGGCCTCAATGGGTGGAGAGGCTGAATCATCCGGATACGCCCCTGCAGCTCCACTCTCCTCTGATCCAACTGGCTTCTGACCCAATGGAGGCAGAACGCATGGAGGCATTAGCCAATCAACGCCATGACCTTGGGCTCGAAAGCTTCAGCTCAGTGAACACGGGATCCCATCCGGTCCCCTGGCCCAATCCTGGGCATGGAGGATTGCTTTCCAAACATGACGGACGGATTGATCCCCTTGCCCTGCAACGGGCGCTGAGACGCAGCCTCAAGGCAGAAAAGGTCGGGCTTTTACCGGCTCGCGTGACAAAACTCCATCGAACGAGCACCGGGGAAGACAACCGCTGGCACCTGGAGTTGGACTCAGACCGCACCATTGACTGCGCCGTTGTTGTGCTCTGCACAGCCTTGGCCAGTGCATTGTTGCTCCAACCTCTTGGGCACGACTATCCAATGGGTGCAGTGCTTGGCCAGGTGCTGGATCTTCAAGTCTCGGCCCCCAGCAAGGCATGGGATCACTGGCCAGCAGTACTGGTTTGCAATGGAGTCAATCTGATTCGCCATGGCAACAACCGTCTTTGGCTTGGAGCAACCCTGGAACAAGGCGAGGAACCTTCCACTGAAGAGCCTGCAATCATGCGGCGATTGGATGGCCTGGCACCCCACTGGCTGCAACAGGCCGAGGTGATCGATCAATGGCATGGCCTCAGGGCCAGACCCTCTGGACAGCCAGCACCATTGCTTGACGTGTTGGAGCCAGGCTTGATTCTGGCCAGCGGGCATTATCGAAACGGAGTTCTTTTGGCGCCTGCTACGGCAGACTGGGTTTGTCAGCAAATCTCGATCTTTATTGGTCTTTGACACCTCAGATCTAGAGATGACATGCAAGTAAATCGCTCCTTCGATCTCATGCTTCGCCGTTTCTTGAGCCCCTCCAGTACTGCACTGATCAGCGTTGCTGCCGCTTTCAGTCTTGCTGCCTGCTCCTCGGGCAATCAGGGAACTGGCAAACAACAAGGCCGACTATCAGCAGCGGGGGCCTCATTCCCAGCTGCGATTTACCAACGCTGGTTCCAAGATCTGGCACCACAAGGAATTCAGGTCAATTACCAATCCGTTGGATCAGGTGCAGGAGTCCGTCAATTCACTGCAGGCACCGTTGACTTCGGGGCTTCTGACAAGCCAATGCAAGCCGAAGCCATTGCCAAAGTGAGTCGCGGCGTCGTCCAGGTTCCGATGACAGCAGGCGCCATCGCGGTGGCATATCACAATCCAGGCTGTGAATTGAAGCTCACACGAGAGCAACTTGCTGGAATCTTTTTAGGCAAGATTCGTGATTACAAGGAGTTGGGCTGCCAATCCAAAGCCATCAAAGTGGTGCATCGCTCCGATGGCTCTGGCACCACTTACAACTTCACGAAGCACCTCTCTGCCATCAGTTCGGAATGGAGCAACGCTGTAGGCGCCAATAAATCCGTTCAATGGCCTACAGGCGTAGGAGCCAAAGGCAATGAGGGTGTCGCCGCTCAACTCACCCAGATTGATGGTGGGATTGGCTATGTCGAGCTGGCCTATGTCAAAGGGGATTTACAAGCGGCTGCCATTCAAAACGGCTCCGGAGAAAAAGTGGTGCCAACCAATGCCACGGCAAATCGTGCCCTGGGTTCCATCGACCTCGGACCCAATCTCATCGGTAGCAATGCCAATCCAGAGAACGGATATCCGATCGTGACCTTCACCTGGGTGCTGGCTTACGCCAACGGCAACGGAGCAAACACGGATGTACTCAAATCAACCTTCGATTACATGTTGTCGGAGGAATCCCAAGCGAAAGCTCCCGCGCTGGGCTACATCTCCCTTCCTCCAGAGGTGATCGTTCGAGCCAAAGCAGCGGCTAACACGATTAAGGAGTAAGCCACCAGCAGAAACCACGATGGATAAGTTTTTGCAGCTAGGCGTGGACCTCAGACAATCACTTTAGAAGCCAATTCTCCATTAAAAATCTCATACTCTTCTGTAATATGGGGAAAGCAAATAACAGAACATTCCTCAAAAGGGGGATCAATCTTTTAGTGATCAGAACTTGAAGGTGGTCTTCAGGAGGCCGCCAAAGTTGTTGAACTGAGTGTCTCTGGAATTGTTCTGACGGTCGCCACCGAAGGCACGGTTTCCACCATCAGTGAGATCGCCATAAGGGCGGCTGAGGTAGTAGATCGCAGGAGTCACAGAGATGTTGT
>NZ_UCNZ01000018.1:0-20212 GCF_900474245.1 Synechococcus sp. UW179B | reverse complement strand
CGCATTGCCTTCACAGCAGAAACCACCGAAATTAGGAATGGCGTGCCTCATCAGCTAGACGATTCAGCGCATGGCTACAGAGAAGTGTTGATCGATGTTTTGTTGAAGAAAGGCATCAACACGGCAAAACTGAATCCATCGCGATGATGAAAACCGGTCAAACATGCATCTCTCTTGTGTAGCGGTGGTGTCTTGATTGGTTCCCCTAGATGCCCTCTGACCATTGCTTTTTTCTTGATTCCAACCTCTGATCAGCCTTGTCAGAGTGGTCCCGCAACGGCATGGATGGGCGGTTGTACCTATCGCAGCTTGCTCAACGAGTTTGTAGAACGAATGCAGCCAAACTTTCGCTCATGGAAATCCATACCGCTCATGCTCAACCGATGGGGAGTTTGATTTTTGAAGGTCATCACAAACCGTTTCACGCCTTGGCCTGCCCTCTCAATCCTCAATCTGTACGGATTGCCAAGAAAAAGTAATTGGGTCTTGCCTCAGTAATGCTTCAGCATTCGTCCGCCTCGTGCGGATTTTTTATGCTCCGCCACTGCTCTATGGCCATCAATCGTGATCCAATTGGCAACTATCGTGCTCTGTATTAATTGGCAGGACTGCGAAGTTATGCCGTGGTTACGGAACACCCCCAACTGCTCATGCCGCCTGTCCTGCCAAGCCTGAATGTTTGGATGACAGCGCTCAAGCGCTGCACGCAAGGTTTTTTCGTTGTTTGCATGGTGTTGCTTCTAAACCTTGGATTAACCGGATGCGGACCATCCGACCAACCTCCACGAGGCGTCTTGCTGAAAGCGCTGGGCCTGCAAATTCAATTAACTCAAACAGCGATTGCCCGCTCCCTTGAGTTGGAGCCCGTTGGTGTGCCTGAAGTGAGTCGTGTGCGCGTGGAAGAGCAGGAGTCGATTCGCCTCGGTGAGCAACGTGGAATCCATCTCACCGGTCGCTTTGATTGGAGGCTTCCTGCTGATTCAGTGCGTGTTGATAGTCCTTTCGAGCTGTTCTTAGAGCGAGGGGAACGGGGTCAAAGTTGGCGTCTCGCCCAACCGGTTGGTTCGAGCGATGGAACCTCTCAAGACTGGATCACCCATCCCTTGCCCATCGATTCGCCTTGATCGTTCAGGCGGAAACATTCAGGTTTCAGCTTTTCGAGCACTCCTGGCACTCAGGCTGATCAGCGTGGCCCCCAAAACGCATAAGGCTCCAATCACCACGGCGCCCGTAATCGGTTCTGCAAAAAACAGCACGCCCCACAGTGACGCAAACACCACTTGGACGTAATTGATCGAGGTGGCGCGGGCTGCCGGTAGTGCGGATAGGCCTTCGGTTAACCAGATCTGCCCTAGCTGCGTAAACAATCCAACCCCGATCAGCCAGAGCCACTCGGTTGGATTGGGCCAAAGCGCGGCTTGCCCCCAGAGCAAGGGCAGGGTGGCGGGCACCGATACCAAGGGAAAGTAGAAGACGATGACGAGCGGGTGCTCTCGTACCGATAGCTGGCGCACACTCACGTAGGCCAGGGCCGTTAGCAAGGCGCCACCTAGGCCAATCAGTGCTGCCATGGCTGGCAGGCTCCCCATCGGGCTGCCAACCCATTGTGGTTGCACCACCAACATGACCCCCAACAGGCCTAACAACACAGCGATGCCGATCCGGCGCCGGACCGGCTCACCCAGAAGCAGCCATGCTGCGAGTGCCGTCAGCGTTGGGTAGGTGTATTGCAGCAGGGTTGCTGCCGCGAGTGGTAACCGAGCCAGGGCCTCAAAGAAGCACAACAAGGCTGCAGTCCCCAATCCCCCACGCACCAACAACAAGCCTCGTTGCTCTCCCCACGGTGAGACCTTGAGACGACGCAACATGGCCAGGGTGATGGCAATGCTGATGAGGGAGCGCACCAGCACCACTTCCGCCACGGGCAGCCGTCCACCAAGGTGTTTTACGCAAACGGTCATCAAACTGAACGCCAAAGCACAGGCGATCAGGGCTCCGCAGGCTCGCCACTCTCGAGCGGATTGACTGCCTCGTATCGCGCCTAACAGCCCCTGCATGGTGGTTTCGACGACACCTGCCAACCATGGCGCATCGCGCTAAACAGCCCATGGCGCATCATGCCGAACAGCCAGAACGGCGTCGGGCCTCGCAGAATGGTGTGATGGCGATGCCCCGTCTTCACCCCCGCACCATCGACGCTGTTAAAGAGCGTGCCGACATCGTTGATGTGGTGGGTGAGCACGTGGTGCTCAAAAAAAAGGGACGCGAATTCGTTGGCGTTTGCCCGTTTCATGACGACAGCAAGCCGTCGATGACGGTATCGCCGCAAAAGCAGTTTTATTACTGCTTCTCCTGCGGAGCGGGCGGCAATTCCATCAAATTTTTGATGGAGTTTCAGCGGCAGAGCTTCAGCGACGTTGTTCTAGATCTGGCGCGTCGTTATCAACTGCCGGTGGAAACGGTGGATGGTCCTCAACAGGAGCGTCTCCGTCAACAACTCTCCAGGCGTGATCATCTCCATCGTGCCTTGGCTCTCGCTTCAGGCTGGTTTCGTAGTCAGCTGAAGAGTGCATCGGGCACGGAGGCCCTGGCTTATCTGCGCGATCAGCGTGGCTTGAGCGACGCCACGATGGAGACCTTCGCACTCGGCTATGCCCCCGATCAGTGGGACGGATTGCTCAAGCATCTTCAACACGTTGAGGGGTTATCGCCGGAGTTGCTCGAGTCAGCCGGTCTGGTGGTGCCCAGGAAAGGGGGCAACGGGTTTTATGACCGCTTCCGTGGCAGGGTCATCGTTCCGATTCGCGATCGGCAGGGGCGGGTGATTGGCTTTGGTGGTCGAAGTCTCGATGGCAGCGATCCGAAGTATCTGAATTCACCTGAAACAGAGGTCTTTGAAAAAGGCAAGCACCTCTTTGGTCTCGATCAGGCGGCCAATGCGATTCGCAAGGACGATCGCGCTGTGGTGGTAGAGGGCTATTTCGATGTCATTGCCTTGCATGCGGCCGGTATCACCAATGCCGTGGCATCGCTGGGCACCGCCCTCAGCGGACAGCAAATCACCCAACTCTGTCGGTGCAGTGACGGCAAACGCATCGTTCTCAACTTTGATGCCGATCGTGCGGGGATCCGAGCTGCCAACCGGGCCATCGGTGAGGTGGAGCAGCTTGCGCTGCAAGGACAATTGGAGTTGCGAGTCCTCCACACCCCCTCGGGGAAGGATCCAGATGAGTACTTAAAGGATCACGGAGCTGGGGACTATCGCGCCCTGCTGGATCAGGCACCGCTTTGGCTTGATTGGCAGATCGAACAGGTGCTTGAAGACCGTGATCTGACCAAGGCTGATCAATTCCAACAAGCTGTTAGCGGGTTGGTGGAGCTGTTAGGGAAGCTGCCTCAATCAGCGATTCGCACGCACTACCTCCAGCAAGTTGCGGAGCGGTTAAGCGGTGGTCAAGGCCGATTGGCGTTGCAGCTGGAGCAGGATTTACGCCAACAGGTGCAAGGTCAGCGCTGGCATGGACGTTCAGCCCGGCATGAAAAGGCTGGTGAAGTCAGCCAACGAGAGCGTTGTGAAGCCGAGATCTTGCGCATCTACTTGCACTGTCCGATGCACCGCTCCCAGGTGCGTTGTGAATTACGCCAACGGGAGCTGGAAGACTTCGCTCTTCAGCACCATCGTCTGTTGTGGTCTGCGATTACCGATCTTGAAGAAGGCAACATCGGCTCCGGTCGGCTGGAGGCGATCAGTCGGGGGAAGGATCCAGGACATGAACTAGCCGATCTTGATCTGCCTCGCTTGCTCACCGATCAGCTGCTGCTGGAAAACAGTGCGTTGGTGGCCAAGTTGACGCCGCTTTTGGAGCCCGCGGAGCTGCAGCGTTTGGCGTTGGCGCGTCCCATGGACGTGTTACGCGGTACCGCGGCCATTTTGGAGCGGCAAAAGAGTCATAAACGCTGCCGACACTTGCTGGAGGCTTGGGGGGGGCAACGGCTTGAGACGCTGGAACGTTGCATTGCTTCGCTGATTGCTAACGAACAAGAGCAGACAGCAACGGCAGAGGGAGTGGATATGGAAGGTCGTATTCAGGAGATGTTTGAACAATTGAATGCGGATGCGCTTCGATTGCAAGAGCTGTATTACTCCGAGAGGAAGCATATTCAGCATCTTGATCAACAACGCTGTGCTGGCTATGAGGTGGTTGTTGCTACTCCTCCTGAATCGATACCGCCAGCGGCTTGATGGATGGGTGTATGGGTTGGTGGTCCTTGAATCCATCAAAGGCGATCACCTTCAAAAGGTATCATTTGATCCGAAGCGATGTTCAAGATGACCATCAGAGAAGCAGATCCGCCTGTGTGGGCTTGTAGAGGCTGCCGTGGTGTGTATTTGCAGCTAGACATTAAGGGTGTTCTTTCAGCCCAATGAAAACTGCGCTCGCCACACTCGTGGTTGCTCTTGCAGCACCCGTTGCTGTCACAGCTTCTCCTGGGGTGCCTGACTCAGTGATGAGCCATATCACTCAGAACTGCAATGCATCTGTTGCTGGAAACAGTGAAGCAACGCAATCCGACGAAAATTGCATCGCTATAGCTGTGGAGGCTTACCAGAAGACCCAGCGATAGGTTTGCGCTCTCTTGCCTTGGATTGAAGCCTTATCTGCCCTGTGAATAGCAGGGCTTTTTATTTGGCAATCTTGAAGCTGTGGGAGTCTGATTGTTGCCTAGAGCATGAACAGTTTTTGTTTCTATCTCAAATCTAGTGCTAACGACTTTGATTGATTGTTGGAATCAGTGAACGACCAATCTGAAGCATCATTTGTTTGCCCATTGAGTTTTCTCGATTGATCACGAGTTGACCTTGTCATTGCAATGGGCAAGCGACCAGCTTCTTTCAAGCCTGGAGCAGCCGCAAACTTTCATGTTGGGGGATCCACTTCGATGCGCTAACGGCTGCGGCAGCTCTGATCTCAGGGCCTGTTACCACACGCCATGGCGTTTGCGCTTGCGTAGAGCTTGCAACAGTCCTCGAAATCTTGCATGGCTAATAATGGATGAACAGCTCTCCTCAGCGATGTCTGAATTTTTTGAAGCGATCTGGCATGGAGAAGGAATCGGCGATGGTGGCGATCTCGATGAAGCCCTTCAGTCCTTTGTGGTGGTGAAGCCTGAAAATAATGATTGGATCGAGGCGTGTGCTGTCGAGGGTGCTAATCCCTGTATTGAGCGTTTCGCCTCCTTCGATTCCTATCTTGATAATCAGGATGCCCTGGAAGTGATTCCTGTGACGCCCCAGATGATTGCAGTCGCGATTGAACAATTACCTGTCTGATTATAGCTAGAGAACCTAGACAGAGACTGGAGTTGTCCATATAGTTGTCCTAAACGTTGTCCTATAAGCAGTAGTGCCGAGGAAGAACCAGCTGCTTCGCTACCTAAAGCTTGATCGCCTTGGCAAGCTCACATATTCACGTCAAATCCCCCCAGAATTGCGTCCATTTCTAGGTGGTAAAGCCACACTCCGCCGGACATTGGGGGTTGATAGCAGTGATTGCAGCAGTGCTCCTGTATTAACCGCGTATGCACGGGTGCATTCGGAGATTGATGAGCTAATTACGCAGGCAAAAGCAAGAGCAGAGGGAAATGCTGCCTTATTTACAGGGAAATCCACGGCAATCACAGCACCAGATGGACACTTACCCCTGTCACGTAGGGAAATTGCGGGTATTGCAGGGCAAGTTCTTCTTGATATCAGGAATGCTGCGGCAGATCAGCGGTTAATGACGCCTGAATACGGGCGATGCCTGGCCGCACTGGTGATGAAGATGAAGACACAAGGAATGGCGAGCGTATTGGACGCAGATTTCGCAGTAGTCGCACGACCAGTGCTGGATCAACTGCAAATCACCCCATCACCTGCGGATATGGCTGCAATTGGGCAGGCATTGATGACATATATCCCAGTGATGGCAGACGATATGGCCAAACTTGCGGCATTGGATTTCAGTGAGCCGAAGATTGCGAGTGTTGTCCCACCTCTGCCCACTAGAGCGGTGACATGGGAGCAATTGTTTGAAGGCTGGCTGCTATCAACAGGTGGCATCACTGAGAACGTGGGATACGGGGTCAGTGAAAAACGACAAGGTCCATATCAAACAGCGATCAGGGAATTCAGGCAGGCGATTACGGAACAACCGCCGAGTGAGATAACAATCGACCAAGCAAGAGCCTGGGTCAGGTGGTTGCAGAGCATTAGTGGCTATGCACCAGGGACACAGCGAACAAAGCTGCTTTGTCTCCGCAATTTGATGAAGATCGGAGTGATAGATGGCGTCATCAGTAGCAACCCCTTTGATCAGTTCAAGATATCTACACCAGCTGGTGCGATTGACCAGAGTGGTTACCGAGCTTTCTCAAATGATGAGCTAATTAAAATCTTCGCTGTGATTAATAGGCAACGGAGGACACATAACCGTTTAATCCCTTGGATTTTGTTGACCACAGGCTGTCGGCTAGCTGAAGCGATGCAACTGCGGACATATGACTTGAAGCAGACAGCATCAGGACTTTGGTTTATTGATTGGAAGTATCAACCAACAGGTGCTCATCCAATGATGCTGAAAACGAAGAGTGATAACAACAGATGTTGTCCGATGCCTCCGAGATTATTAGAGACAGGGATACTCGCTATTGATCGTAATCATAATGGCAGATTGTTCCCTGATGCCAGTCAACACACGGCATCTCACAGCAAACATTTCCAAAAGATCTTACAAGCCCTAGGCATATGGGAAAAGAAGAAGACTTGCTTGCATTCACTACGTAATAATGCCAAGCAAATGTGGAGAGAAGCTGAGATCCCAATTGATTATCGAAATGCTTTGACGGGACACCAAGCCATAGGAGCTGGCGAGAAACATTACGGCAAGTTGCTAAATGATATGCCTGAACAATTGAACAGTCAACTTACCAAAGTAGATCTATCGTGGCTGCCTTAAGCACTGTCATTGATTAAATGTGCACAATTTAGTCTGCTAAGATAGAGAGATAGATAGGTAGAACAAATAGAAATGAAGATTGTTAATCCATTGAGTGAACGTAGTAGCTTTATTTCTGAACGAGCATCGACAGAAGAGCGGCTCAAGGCAGAAAAGATCATGAGCAAGCTGAACCTGAGCAGTCACGGTGCCCTGGTGCGTCAGTTGATTGCAGAGAAAGCATCTGAATTAGGTGTTGCGTGATGGCTAACGAAGAGAGCAAGAAAAAAGAGCGCGGGATACTTGACGAACTGAAGCGTGGCCTAGCTGAAGGGTTCCGCATCACACCAGAAGACAGACGCGATCTGCTGTGGGAAATCCGTGATGCCGAAGCCAAGTCGGAACCACCACGAGGTACGCAAGTCTTTGGAACGCAACCGATCTTTGATGCCGCACGTCAAGCAAAGACAGTTGACCCCAAAGCATTTGGCTGGCTGCCTGTTGATGCAATCAACAATGAGACGTTCATCAGGCGAGCCAACACGGGATTGAACTTCGGTCCATCACCGATGGAGCTAATTGGTGAGCAAGTCACCGATGCCAATCTCCAGCAATACAAAGAGGCGTTACACAACCAGAGCCGTACAAGGAAAGGTGCATTCCTTGGTGGTGCATTGGCATCTGACGTAGTTAATGACGGATTGCGTGGGATCTATTGGCTACTCAACGCACCACAAGCAACTACGAATGTGATCAACGAACAGGGAGCAGCAATGCTGAACCCTGATCTGTTTGCGAACCGAGTAGTCCCTCTGAAAGAGGCGCAGGAAAAGAATTGGGTTGCATATGTAGAACCACAATTAGATCCCGAGGTATTCCAAGCACGGGTCAAGAAGATTCGTGAGCAGAATCAACAAGAGTTGTTCACCTCATTAGCTGAAGGTGAATTCGATATGTCTCTAATTGAAGAGATTGATGAGGCACTAGAAGCAGATGTAACCAAGCGAGCACGTGATGAGTTACTCGCAGAGGCGAAGCTTCAGCCACAGAACTACAAGCAGACAAGGCCAGGTGTGAAGATCAGAAGCAATCGCATTCTGAAGAGACGATTCAATCCGAATTTAGTAACCGCTGCAACATTGATACCAGCAGGTGTAGCAATCAATAGTGGTATCGGATTACTCGGTCGGAATGAAGGCTATGCAATGACCGTGCCTAAAGATGATGATCCATTCTCTACAGACAATGTAGTAGCAGAAGTCGCTGCCAAGTATATAACTGGACGCGAGGGCCGCTTACTAGAGGCAGAAGACTTTCTACTTGAAAGACCTGATGTTACCTACGGTGAATACCAGAAGTACAAGGGCTACTTGAGGGATCGTGATGTCGATCTCAATCCTTTTGATGATGGCAAGCTCAACCTTGGCGGTCTGCTGAAGACAAACCCAGATGGCATTAGGGGTGCTGAGGTTTCATTCATGGGTAAGACATTGCCTGTTAATGACACGCTGCTCGGAACAACTGGTGCAATCCTCGGTGCTGCTGGTGGTGCAGCACTTACAAACCTCGGATCGATTCGATTGAGAGACGGAGTGAAAGCACGTAAAGGCCTTGGAAAGCTAGGGGCATTTGTTCCTGAAGTTCTACCTCGTCAACGTGATGGCTCAAGGACACAAGCACATCCAGGTAATCAGTTCATCAACAACATGCAAGCTGGGTTCGATAAGGACGACGGCTGGCAGCACAATGCACGTGTCCTTGGCACTGTGTTTGGCGGAGGGATGACTGGTTTAGCTGCTGGTGAACTTACAGGTAACAGCATTGAAGATGAACGCAGACGCAGGAACTTTGCAGAGAATAATCCAGGCGTTGACTACGATGTCTATAAAGCAAATGCCAAGCAGTTGCTAGAAGATAAGTACGAAGTCATGCGTGCTAATCCTGATGCTCAACAAGAGAAGGACAAGTCACGTACTGGTTTCAACAAGCGTTCACAACAGCAATCACTGAACACAAAGATGCTGCAACAGCAGGCATTAGTAGATCAGTTGATTGATGAAGACCGCCGTGCTCAAGCTGACAAAGCAATAGGTACACAACAATGGGCATCGCAAAAGTTTGATGCTATTGAAAGTGAAATCGGTAAGCGTAACGCTAAGAAGAAAGAGGAGGAACAACAATCGATGATTCAGTTCTAATCCCACAAGCTACATAAACAATCAATAGAATTTAATTAACGGAGCCAATCATGTCACCACGTATGTATAGAAACCCAGGCCAGACACCACAGCAACCTGATGGTAGAGGGTTCTTTAGAGGACCTAATCCTAAGGAGCAGGCTGCATATTTAAAGCAACTAGAACAGCAAGCAGCCATCAAGGCAGACAACCGAAAGGCAGCACAAGCCAGGCAGATGATGCAAGGACTGCCTGATGGTATGAAGAATGATTCGATGCGCTCAGCGGCTGATCGCTTAGTTGATGCACAAGTGATGCTGACGAACCCAGCATTCCAACGAGGGGTTGGGCTTACTGCACTAGGTGCAGGCGCTGGTGTCGTTGGTATCGAGGGACTAAAGGCATACAGTAATCAGGCCAATGATTACCTACCTACTGACCCACTTGCTATTGCAGGACGGATGGCTAACAACATCGGTGGCAGTGGAACAGTAGGACTTGACCCACTAGCTGAAGCAAGGAACAACGTTGCAGCAGCAAGGCAGATTGTTGGTAGTGAGAACATGCTGGCAGCACTAGCTGAAGATGAAATTGCACAGCTCAGAGGCGAGCAAGACATCGCAATGCAGCCTACGGAGTACTCACAATTCGGCGTTCAGCAGATGATCGACCAGAGAGTAGGTGAGTTGATGCAGCAGCCCATCCAACGCAGTGATGGTTCAGTGGCACCTATGCCATATGACCAGGCTCAAAGGATCGCAACCGAGCAGGTCAACATGGAACTTCGAGCAGGCTCTGCTTACTAATAACAGTTACTAACTAAACACAGGAGAATTCAAATGCTAAACCCATACAACACACAATTCAGTGACAGGGATCTGATGGAGACAGCTACCTACCTCAAGTCAAAGGGATTGAGTGATGCACAAGCAGGAGAGATCCTCGGAATGATGCGTCGTGGTGAAGTTGAAATGAGTCAGCAAGATGGCGTGACAATTTCACAGTCACAGCCTGATGCACCAGGCACATACATAAGTGCTGAGCAGAAACTACAAGATGCATACAGTCAGAACGCAGCAGCACAACAAGTGCAGATGTCATCAGGAAGACAGGCAGACCCGCTGTATTTTCTGATGACCCCCGACTTTAATGTGGCTGCTCAAGTGGCATCAACTAATCCCAACTACTCAGTAGTCACTGAAGGTCAGCGTCAGACAATCGATTCCAACGGCAACGTCGTGATCTATTGATATGGAAAGTGAAGTGAAGAGGGAGCTTCGGTTGCGAACGAAGGGATGCACGACTGAAGCAGAAGTGAAGCAGGTGGTAGAAGCAATGCCACAAGCCAAGAAGATGAAATACGTCTACGACTTGGCGACAGAAGAGATGTTTGATGCCATCAAACTTCAGTCACTTCAGTTCATCGATTACTGCGAATCTACTGGCTGCGTCAATGACTATGAGGCAGGCGTGGGGAAGCAAGATGCATTAGTTGGTGTGATCCTCATTGCCACCAAGATGCTGCAGCAACAATCAGAAAGTCAGGCCAGGCAAGAGATGCAGTGTCTTTCAGAAGAAACCCAGTGGGGAATGCAACTAGCAGATTCAATCTCCGATCATGCTGTTGCCATACAGTCAGCTGCTGATCAGCTGGCAACGCTGACTAGTCATTACTCAGCTGTTCTTAGAGGCAGGCGTATGGGTTGGCATTTCACGGACGAGGAAGGTAACGGCGTGCCTATTGATGACAGTGATACAGAGCAGCTACGCCTGGATCTAGATGAGAAATAAAAAAAGCCCCCGCTGTTAAGCGAGAGCTGATTGACTTGAAATCCTTAGATCACTTGGCGTATGACACGCCGCGATAGGTCAAGGGTGCCTTTTTAGTTGAATCAAAACCAGCACCTTTGTGCTGGACATACTGCTTACCACGGTAGGTGAGAGTCATTTGAGGTTCCTCAGAAATCCAGGTCCCCGTTCCGTGGCCTGGCGAGTCTGCGCCTCACAAAGTGAGGTGAACGTTGTGTGTAGTGGTGACTACAAATCTCTTATAGCGCCAGCGTTTACACCTCTGATGTTTGTAGTGCTACAAAAGTGCAACCAATCTTGCTATTGGTAGCGGGGTTATACAGAAAAGCAGAAAAACCCCCGCCGATAGGGCGAGGGCAAGGGGTTTAAACGTTGGTCGATAGTGCTTCCGCAACTGAGGAGCGCTTGCGTCTGGCAGGGAGCTTGGTCGATTTGATTTCATCAATCAATTCATCCAAGTCCTCACCAGGATCGAAAGGCTCCTCCTCTGTTGAAACTTGCGCTTCAATCAAAGCTGAGTCATCGTTGTCCTGGGCAGTCCCGTTGGTATAACTGATGGCATCAAGCATCGCGTCGTAACCCATCTTGCCTGAGCCGAATTCACTCTTCGGTATTTCAACACGATGGAATGCACCGCCTTCGCAATACATAACGTTCACAAAAGTAGCTCTACCTTTGGGAACGAGAGTGATGGTGACTTGATCGGACAACTGCTTGCGTGTCATGTGCCTGAAGTTCTGCAAGAAAGAAGTTGCAGTCCAGCTGTTGAGGCTGGTTCGATAGATGTAGCTGGAGCCATCAACCGCTGTCACACGGATGAGAAGTTTGTCGATCGGATCGAAACTCTCATAACGCTGCTCGACGATTTTTAAATCAACGAGCCAGCAACGCAGCGAGTTAGGAACCCACATCTTTGACCCGTCATCCATCAGTAAATAGCTAGCCCTTCCATTGCTTTCGGGACAAGCACCTCCGATGAATAACGTGGTCATCATTGTTTCTTGAAGTGCTTCTTCAGCAGGATCAAGAAAGCCTGAAAGACCTTCGGCAAGATTGTTGATACCACTGGAATCAGTTGGAACAATAGATAAAGTCATTAGATATTTGACAAAGGATGTTCCCGATTAAGAGAACACAAATAAAAAAAGCCCCTGTTAAGGGGCAGGTGTTACTCAATATTCTCCAGCAAACATGACTGTTAGATAGGCATCGGGTCCACCGTAGTCAGAGGTGATGGCGTAGATCTTGCCCACCTTGTTGCGATCCCAGACAGTGAAGACACGAAAGCCGTCGCCTGGATTTGCGAAGGCTTCGAAGTTCAACAGATGATCTTGGTCATCGGTATCACCTGCATCACCATGAATGTGGGAGGTGACGATCACACTTAGATAGTGACGACGCCATGTCTCATCGAAGACATCTTCCTTAGGTGCATCGGCCCAAGGTTCGATACCCGTAACAAGCCAGTGCTGTATACCTGAGGTAAGCAAGAGTTTGCCGTGATCGAGCAAGCGAGGTTCAATGATGCGGGTAGAGAGTGTAGTCATTGAGAATGATTCTCAATAAAGAACACTTGAAATAAAAAGCCCCTGATAAGGGGCGGATGTTAATGGTCTTCAGTAAAAAAGATTAGGACTTACACGCATCTGACCTATACCCAAACAGATGCGATGCCTAGCATTTACTAACTAATAGAGCAGTAGAACTTTAGGGGAGGCTTGTCAAAGTAATCAGTTAGGTGGGCACATAGCCAGACAGATAGTGGATTAGCAGTGCTGTCACCAACAGGCATTACCTGATATGTACTGCCGTCTGCATCACCGTCCACAAATGTCAGCTGGGTAATGACACCACCCCAGTCAGCTTGCTTCTCAGTGCTGAAGATCAGTTGTATCTGCTGAGGTTGAGCAGGAGCTAACAGCCTTTGAATAGCAGCAGTGGTGATGTGAATGAGAGGCTCAGCAACAATGCCAAGCCTCGGGTCGTCGTAGAAGAAGCAATCTTTGTAGAGGTCAGGTGCTTCAGGATGATTGAGTTTTGCTGTGAGATTGAAGACAGTCATTGGGATATGGATATGCGTGAAGTAAATGGAGCAAGCGTTGATGGCGTTCGCCTTCGTTTTCAAAGTCGATCATCATTCGATACTCAAGATCATGGATATATCTCTGCTTGTCATAAGGCTGTAGCTCCGGCGGTTCAGGAAGCTGAGTTGAAGCAACGCCTAGAGCAACGCTTGACCAAGGCGGGAAATGCAATCACCGAAGTGATTGATGTTGAGCATTGCTTGTTTCCGATGAACTTGCCGCTGCCTGATTTCAATCAGCCGCTGTTGGCCTTTGGCGGAGCGGCGAGCATGGTGCATCCGGCTTCTGGCTACATGGTGGGAGCGCTGTTAAGACGCGGGCCAGGGTTAGCGGAAGCCTTGGCCGCGGCTTTAAAAGAGCAACCAGCAATGGGATCTGCAGCTCTGGCGCGTGTGGGCTGGCAAGCGCTGTGGCCAATGGAGTTGGTGTTGCGCCATCGCCTGTTTCAGTTTGGTTTAAGCCGTTTGATGGGTTTCGATGAACGGCTGTTGCGCCGACACTTCACCAGCTTTTTTCAGCTATCGCAAGACGATTGGAATGGCTTCCTCACCAACACGTTGCCGTTGCCGCAGCTGATGGCTGTGATGCTGCGCCTGTTTGCGATCTCACCGTGGGATGTGCGGAGAGGGTTGGTGTTGGGGGCACCGCGCTAAGAAAAAGCATGAGTTCCTACTGATGCAGCTCAGCCTCTGCTTGTGCCCTGCTGGTTGTTGATCCAGGCGTGGACGAACCGAGGCGATGAAGGACGTTCGGATCTTCTAAAGCCTGACGGATCAAGTGCAGATTGAGTGCGTTGCTGCGAAAGAAAAGTAAATCTAAAGTCTCAGGTGAGAATCATGAGAATTGCTCGATCGGGATCATTGGCTGTTGATTAAGCATGGGATGTTGCTTAGAATAGTTAATTGGAGATGCTCAATCAATAAGGTAAGTACGACTAAGTGGCTTTTCTCTGCCTCTATTTCTTTAGCTTTTGTGGCTGGATCTGGATGCATTCCGGCGAATGCGCAGGTCAATCAGATCCGGGGATGGTTTTCAGAAGCGCCTGATTACAAGGGCACCGTTGAGGGTGAAGGGAATAAGAATAACGGTGCTTCAATGCAAATTAATTTATTGCATGTGTGTTATGCCAACCCAGAAGACTGTCGGCTTGGGGGGTATCCAGATAGCTCCTTTGATCCAGTAGTAAATGTCTGGAAAGTCCTTAACACAGATGTAACTGATCGAGCATTTGATATTGAAAATTTTAAGTCAACTGGCGGCAAGCCTGGTCTTGATTTGTATGGAAATTGGGATGAGCATTTTAAGGAGTCTGATGGTGACGTTATTGAGGTATATGGGAGGATGGAAGACTTCAAAAGTATCCTGAATCAGGATACGTTGTTTTCTGGAGTTGAAATAAATTGTGTTGGCGATGGATGTATAGAGCTTAAGAGTGCCAATCCTGGAGGGGTTGCTATTAGGTTCAGTAACTCTGTTTCCAATCAAGGGAATGAGAGAGACTTCTACGTTAATGTAGTTAATCCGGCTTCGATTGAAGAAATCGGTGGTGGTGAAGAAGGCGTATCATGCTTCCAGAAAGATGGTTCCGGTGTCAAGGTTCCGGAAACTAAGTCTTGCTCAACAGACGATGAAAAGTTTTCTGGTGAATACACCTCACTAAAGGTTGAGGATCAAGGAAAGTTAAACCTTGGTGGCAATCTCATCATTGAGGACAAGTTCACTTCGTTTGAGGTCCAGGACAACGCTCGTGTGGAAGGATCGGGTGGCCTTGTGAAGACCGGGCCTCAAACAACTGTTTTAAAAGGGACTGGCACTTTTGCGTACGATGGAGATGTTTATATTCAAGATGGTGTTCTGAAACTTGGTGTGGCTGATGCGATCCCCACGGAATCAAAGGTTGTCATCGAAAGCATCGGACGCATCGAAAGGGATGCCACCTTGGATCTTGGTGGCCATTCCATCAAGATCCAAGGTGGCCTGGAGTTGAAGGATGGCATTCTCGCTACCTCTGGTTCTGAGGGGTCTCTGACCGTCAACACATCAGACTTCAAGCTGACTAGTGCAAGTGATGAGACCTATTCAGCGATCGGCAAAGATGTTTCTTTGGTCTTGAATGTTGATACAAATAAATCCTATTCAGGTAATTTTGATGGTGAAGGAACCATCAAAATTGCAGGTGGAAAAGTATCTCTGCTTAACAAAAGAGCACCAGTTCTAGATGGAAAATTTGTTGTTGCTGAGGATTCGATTCTTGGGTTTGGTGCGGCTAGTAGTCCCAATGCTTCTCCAGGGGTATGGGATGTGCATTTGGAAGGTGTTGATTCGGGTTTGGAATTTAACGAATTAGATGCGGGCAGGGTGGGGAATGGAACAGAAGTGCTTGTGAAAGGAAATATCACAGGACAGGGTTACTTAAAGGCTTCTTTTAAGGATGGTAATGGTCAAAAATTTCATCTTAGAAAAATCATTCTCGATGGTGAGAATACTTATGCGGGGGATACAGTTTTAGACACGAACTCGACTGGAAATACTGAATTAAGACTCGAGGTCAATGGTACTCTTTCAGACTCAACTAACGTTATTCTTGGTGGATACACAGCCTATGCAGTTAACAAGACCGATAGAGTTGGGTCGATAAGCTCTAAAGATCCAGGTTCTACTTGGGCAAGGATCTATGTGGCTGATGGTCAAATTCTTTCAGCGGATGGTTTGGGTTCAGATAGGCCCCTCAGGGCTTCCATAGAAGGTGAGGGTGGTTTTACGAAAGTCGGTTCAGGCACTCTTGTCATGGCTCCGACAAATGATGCAACGAATAAATATCAAGGCCCAACCTTGATTCAAAGTGGTCACCTTGTGCTTAGCAGAGAGGCTACTCTTCAAGATTCAAGCTTGGTCACTGTCTCTAATGGTGCCTCTTTGGTTTTTGCAGGCAATGGCAGCAGTGGTGCTGATCGGATTAAGAGGCTTTTCGTTGACAAGGGTGGCACAGTTGATTTCGAGGGAAGTAACAAAGGCAAGCTTTTTATCAAAGACAACTCAGGTAGCGCCGATATTGTATTGAATAATGCGGGTTCCATTGCTACAAATATTTTCGAGCAGATCAATAACCAGCAAGCGATAACTATTAATTCAGGCAGTATTAGAGCTGCGGAAAGTTTCTCTATCACTGGTTCGCTTGTTAACGACGCTGGGGGTGAGATTAGCTCAAAATTATTTGATCAGTCGCGCCAAAATAACTCTGGTAATGCCAATGCAACCATCGATAATGCTGGTTCGATTGCGTTGTCAGAGCAATTTTGGATGAAAGGGGTCTCCCTGGATAATTCAGGCTCTATTACAGCTAGCCGGCTAAACTATAGAAATAAGGGTGGGGAAATTGATAACAGTGGTGTTCTTGATATTGCTGGAACCATTCGGTTCTGGGGTGATGCGGGCAATTCTGCTGGTGTTTCCTTTGTCAACAGTGGAACGTTGAATGTTGCCGATGGAATCAAGCAGGATGCAGGTAAAACAATGGTCTCCTTGACCAATACTGATGGGACTGCAACCCTATCCGGTGAAAGTGACTACACCGGTGCCACTGACATCCAGGGCGGCAAGCTGATTGTCAATGGTGTTTTAAGTGACTTCACTCCTGTGAGTGTTGACACCAAAGGCATCTATCAGGTCAACGAAACCGACACGATCGGTTCCCTCGCAGGTGCCGGTTCGATTCAGATTGCCTCTGGCAAGACCTTGACAGCCGGTGGATTGGATACGGATACGGAAGTCTCAGGTGTGATCTCAGGTGATGGTGGATTCACCAAGGTTGGAACGGGAACGACCACGTTCTCCGGCGGAAATACATACAAAGGCTTGACAACAGTCAGCCAAGGCACGCTTCGCACAGCTGCGGAAAATGCTGTGGCTTCAGGCAAAATAATAGTAGAAAACCAGGGAATTCTCGACCTTGGTGGAACTGATCAAGGCAATCTAAATTCAATTGTTCTGGAGGGTGGAGAACTCAGGAATGGTTCGATTGCTTCAACAACAGTGCGTTCCACTGCTGGTGGGGTTGTGCGTGATATTTCCGGTATTGATTTAGATTACGCCGCCTTGAATGCTGAGGGCTCTAGAGTCCTTGAAATCGCTGGTGTGAATGAATTTCACACTCTTGCTCTGGTTGCTGACCGCGGAAGTGGTGGCTCTGTTCGCATTAACTCAGACGCAACACTGGAGCTAAAGGCTGCAAATAGCGAAGCTGTTTCAGGTAGCAACCAGGCTGATTATCTCGATGTTCAAGGATCTCTTGTTCTGTCAACAAACAGCACGTTTGATCTCGGTGGCGGTAATGACTTGATGGTCGTGGATGCTGGAGGATCGATTGATCCCGTAGGTTCATCAGAGGAGTCGTTGACTCTCGATGGCGGTGCTGGTGAAGACGTGTTCTTGGATGTCTCTGGTCAACTCCTCAAGTTGGTCTCATCCGCTGATTCATCAGATGAGACCAGCAGCTCCGATGGCCAGAATTTGGCTGTTGAGTCTTTGGATGAATCGCTCAAAATTCAAAATTTTCCGGTCGTTGGCGTCGTTGGGCAGGGTGTTGCTTATTTCGGTGAGAAGCCATCGTTCGCAGTTGATCAGGCTGAAGGTGCTCCGCCCGAGGGTGAGTACGGCTTAATGCTGGGCCGCAGCCTGGGCAGCCCGCAAGTTCTTACGATTAACTCTGAAGGCACGGCTGAAAGCCAAACAACAGCTGCGGCGATCGCTTTCTATTCCAGCAGTGGCTCCAAGCTTGAGTTGGGTGAAGGCAGTCTGGACGCTGGGCTGATTTACGGGAATCCCATGTCAGCCTTCAAAAACTCGATTGAGCTGGGAGCCCCCATTGAATCCTTTGCCAGTGGAGACCAGCCAACATTTGCATCAGGCTCTCTCGATGTTGGCAAACTATATGGCTTCCAAACGATCAATCAGAAGGGTGGATTATGGTCGTATTCAGGTGATATGGGCCATGCTGATTTGAAGGCGTTGGGCCTTGTTCGTGTTGAGGCAGGTGAGGTCGCCTCATTCGCCAGCATTGAAGCTCAGGAACGTGAAGGAACTGATCCAGAGCGAGACGTTCAGGACCGAGCTGCGATTGCTGTTTCGGGAACACTGAATATTGCAAATGGCATTACTGAAAATGATCGGTCTCGAGCATCACTGCTTGTTGCTAACGCCTTCAAAAAAGAATCTGATTCCGATCAGCAAGCCAGAGTTAATCTGAGTGGTAAGAGTGATTATTCAGGCACAACCATTGTTGCTCGTGGTGCAACGCTTAATGCTCTCAACCAAGGTGCACTGAGTCCGGTCTCGAAAACGTTCATTGGGCGTGATGCGAGCATTGATATAACAGGCGCACAGGATATTCATCGCTTGGTGATTCGTGACCAAGGATTGATAACGGGCGACTCGGGTTCCTCTCTGGTGTCCCAGAGCATTGTGAATCGTGGTGATATCAACCTTGATTCGATCCAGATGGAAGACGGGATGACCCGCTTCCTGGATCGTGTGACTGAGCGTAGAGGTTCTCAGATCCCTGTCGATTCACCTCTGCGCAAGATCAAAGCCCAAGGCAGCCTGAAGAATCTTGGTGGATCGATTGATCTCACCGGTGATCTCAGATTCAAGAGCACCGGTGATGCCGGCCATGCTCTGCTGAATCTCTCCTTACGTGATGCTGATTCCGAAAAACTTGCCTTAATTCGTGCGAACTCGATAGAACTAAGCGATGCCAATGATGTGTTGATCAATACGGGTCTTGTTGCGACGTCTGGACCTCAAGGCATTGATTTCAAGGGTGGCATTGATTTCAAGGGTGGCAACGATCTTGTTCTAACCAAGGGCACATTTCAAATTGCCAATGGATCGCTCATTGATGGCGGTGAACCTTTGGATACCAGCCGGTGGCGGCCTGGAGATGATCGTCGTGCGATTTCAGGATTGAATATTTTCAAAGCCTACGCCGATCCTGGTGTGCAATCCAGTGATTTGGTGAATTGGGCGGCGATCAAGATGGATGCCGATGGGGATTGGGAATTTCCCCAAGGTGGTGAATGTCGAGTTCAGGGGGATGGGAAAATTTTCACGCAAGATACTCTTTGCATTGGATTAACGGGACAGAAACAAGATCAATTTGTGCAGATTGACTCTGGAGCAACGCTTGATGCTGGCGTGATTGCTTTAGGTCGTGGGTCTTCCAACACGATTGAGGTACGTAATGGAAACTTGCATGCAATCTTGATTGAAGGATCTCCTGGTCAATCAAGGGGTGTCACCAATGATCGTTTGCTCTTAGGGAACGATGACGATGGTAGTGGTGAGCTCATTGTGGGAGCGATTACGGGGTTTGATTCCATGGAGCAACGCGGAGGTACTTGGAGTTATGCCGTGAATGGTGTTGATGATCCCCAAGTCAAAGAGCGTTTGATTAAAAGTGGGCGCCGTACAGCAGAAGAACTTGATGAGATTGGTTTTTTTCCTGATTTTACGGGATACGGAATTGCCATGATTGCCCCTGTTGAGATTACTCGCCGTGGTAAGCAACAGAAGACGGTGCAACGTGCCGCCTTTGCCCGCATTGAAGGCACAAATACTGATAGTGCTTTACAAGTTCAAAATATTGATTCTGAATTGGAAGTTACAGATGGCATCCATGGAAATGCTTCATTGAGTACTTCTGGTAATACATTACTCAATGGTAAAAGCAGTTACACAGGCTCTACAACGATTCAAAGTGGAGGTGAATTAAAGGCAGGAAATTCTCTTGCATTGAGCCCTTCCTCTGAGATCACAATTGAACCTGGAGGTGTTCTTGATCTTGATGGTTATGACAATAAAATTCTGGGACTATCTGGAGGTAGTCGTTCTGTTTCTGATCCAGGCATTGTGAAACTTGGTACAGTTTGCCCTGAAGATGAATCCAATCCCTGCACAGCAGATTTACCTGGCGGAATCTTATCTGTTTCGGGAGGTGACTTTGATGGTGTGATTGAAGATGTTCCTGAAAGTTCAGGTGCGTTGATCAAAGATGGCTCCTT
The DNA here is from genome assembly GCF_900474245.1 of Synechococcus sp. UW179B. NCBI lineage: Bacteria > Bacillati > Cyanobacteriota > Cyanophyceae > Synechococcales > Synechococcaceae > Synechococcus > Synechococcus sp. UW179B. The sequence goes on along the minus strand of NZ_UCNZ01000018.1, from coordinate 107 downwards.
CAATGACACTCTTACTTTAGGCGGATTAAATCAGTACTCTTCTCCTACATTGATTCGTGGCGGCGTCCTAAAAGCCAGCGCTGATCAAGCTTTGAGTCCAAATTCGC
>NZ_UCNZ01000004.1:0-89218 GCF_900474245.1 Synechococcus sp. UW179B | reverse complement strand
GGAAGCAACGCAGTTCTCCACCACCACCAAACTGAAGGGTGTAGCCACCTTCGTGCTCGGCGCAAATCACTACTTCGGAAGCAACGGATTTGATACGTGGTCTGCCGCAAATGGCAACCGTATCAACGGTGCCACCACCTTCAATTACAACGTGAACTTGAGCGTTCAAACAAGCTTCACAGGAAAAGATTTATTGAATGTTCGATTGCGCGGAGCAAATTTCCAAAACAGTTCATTCGCTAATCAATACTTACTAAGCAATGTTCTTGCTGCAGCCTATCAAGAGCCAGCAGCTGCAAATATTATAGGAATCGATGCCCTTACGTATTCGTTTCCTATAGGCAAAAACATCAACATCGGCTTAGGGCCGATGGTCGCCCTAAGCGACCCAAACATGCTGGCGATCTGGCCAAGTGTTTACACCACCGAGCCCATCCTGATGGCCTTTGCTTTCGCTGGAGCTCCTGGTGCTTACAACTTCAATCCTCGCGGCGGATCCTTGGGAATCACACTAGACAACGTTTTAGGGAGGGACTGGCTGAAACTCAGTAGCAGCTACATTTCAGGAAACTCTGGTGTTAGCAACTCAACTCCAGGCGGAGACCTGTACACCTCATCCGGACGATATGGGCAATTTTATTCAAATTCTGGCGGCATAGGCACAGCTGCATCAAGCTCAACATGGACCAATCAAGTGGCCATCACTGGAGAACATCTACCATTGATTGGTGGAGGATGGGGATTAGCCGCTGTTTATGCCTACAGCCAAAATCTATCTCTGCCCAGCGGCACACCTTTAGCGGTAGAAATCTCACAGCCAAACGAAGACTATCCAACAAATAGTTCCAACAACATTGGATTGAGTGGGTATTGGCAACCAGAACAAAACGGATGGATCCCTTCGTTGAGCTTTGGCTATGGCTTCACCCAGCTGGAGCGCGCGCCATACCAACTCGCCAATAAACCCGAAGTTCAGTCATGGATGCTCGGCATGGAATGGAGAGATGCTTTCTATCAAGGGAACACGCTTGGTACCGCCATCGGCCAAATCCCCTACATCACGAATAGTGGTAGCAAAAAAACAAAAAACTCACTCACTTCTGAGCAAGTGCACGACTCGAATCTTCTCTGGGAGGCGTGGTATCGCTGGCAAATCACGGACAACATTGCCATCACTCCAGCAGTCTTCTACGGCTGGCAAGTAGGCGGCGAAGCGGGACGACAATCCGACAATGGAACCAACAAAACATTGAACAATCTTGGAGCAGTCATTAAAACAACTTTTCAATTTTGATTCGCAGCAAAAGAAAAGTGTGTTGCGAACACGATTCAACTACATTCCGAAAATCTCTTAAACATGCATTTAGTTTTTCTTCTTTATGACAACACAGGACAATGGTGATATACGGATTGATCTGTCCTTAAGCCCAGCAGATCTCCGACTTTTACTCGATGCAGTGTCTTACCGACTTGAACGTTGGCCAGGCGGGGAGCCCTATGAGCAAGAGGATCTGCAAAAAATGCAAACCCTCTTGCAAGCGGCGATTTTGGGAGCGAATTTTGGTTCTACCGGGGATCGCTGAGTGGATCAACCTCCATCCACTTGACATCCCAGCAGAGCTCCGGCGGCACCACCAACGGGAACACCCACCCAGCGGCCGTTGCCCCGTGACAAGGCGGCCCCAAGGCCAGCGCCCAATAAGCCGCCGATCACACTGCCTTCCAGGCAACTATTGGTGTCTTGATTGTTCACGTAGACATCACGATTGGAACCGACCCAAGGATCGCGAGCTGAACCGCCATACCGCTGATCGACATAGGCAGATTGAGCGTCATAGATATTTTTCGGCCTTGCAAAAGCAGGTGCAGTAGCAGCAGTAGCGGCAGCCGCCGCCGACATCAACATCAAAGCAACAGCGAACCCGGCGCGTTTCATGGAGTGAGAAGCAACAACTCCATCGTTCTGCAAACCAACGGGGAATCGATGACTGAACCAGCACCGTGATGCGTCTGGATGTGACCGAGAGCGGCATCCCATACCCTCAGGGATAGAGAACGATGCGCCATGCCCATCCTTCCCCGTCGTTTCGAGCGGTTGCGTGCGGTCTTAAACCAACGCATGGCCAACCTCACCGTTCTGGTCGAGCACGTGGACAAACCCCACAACCTCTCTGCGATCCTGCGCAGCTGCGATGCGGTTGGCGTGCTGGAAGCCCATGCCGTGAGCCTCAGTGGCCGCTCGCGCACCTACAACAGCACGGCCCAAGGCAGCCAACGCTGGGTGCCCCTGCATGACCACCCCAACATCGAGGCAGCCGTTCAAACCTTGAAAGACAGGGGCTTTCACCTGTATGGCACGAATCTGAGCGTGGATGCGGTGGATTACCGCGACTGCGACTTCACCGGTCCCAGCGCCTTTGTTTTAGGCGCAGAGAAATGGGGACTCAGCGAAAACGCCACCAAGCTGATGGACACGGACGTGTTCATCCCGATGCGCGGCATGGTGCAGTCGCTCAACGTATCGGTGGCCACCGCCACCCTGTTGTTTGAGGCACTGCGACAGCGTGAAGCGGCAGGACTTGCGCCCTCCGATGGGGAGGGAATCCCAGCAGAGAACTACGACGATCTGTTGTTCGAATGGGCCTATCCCGACGTTGCCCTGTGGTGCCGCGAACAAGAAAGGGCTTATCCAACCCTCAACGCGGAGGGGGAGATTCAGGAAGAGCTTCCACGCAACGCAAAACTGCGCTGCTAATCAAAATCTGACCTCGATCAGGACAATCAGAAGGGCATCAACATGTCTTTTCCAGCCTTGGAGCGAGCCGCCACAGGATGGTTGCGACGGGCGGCGGGCAAACGCAGGGCAAACACCAGCACCAGCACTTCCAGGAACAAACTGCGTCCGATGAACAGCACCACCAAGCCAAGGGTGATGGCCAGGATTTGCTCTAAAAGACCAATCACGTCATCGGGATTGCTGCGCCCCGCCAACCACAGGTAGGTCATCAGCCCAAGCAACATCAATGTGGCCCAGAGCGTCATGCGCAAGACACCAAGTGTTTTCAGTTTGCCGCGTCGCGCCCCGTACTGCTCACCCAAGACTCGAGTCCTTCACCAAGGAAGGACAAACCCAGCACCAGCACAAACATGGCCAATCCTGGGTAGAGGGCCGTCCACCAGATGCCCGTGGGCACCGCCGCAAGGGCCAAATTGAGATCACTCCCCCATTCCGGCACCGTTTCTGGCAGGCCCAGACCGAGAAAGCCCAAGCCTCCAAGCACCAACACCGCATCAGCAGCATTCAAGGTGAGCAAAACAGGCACTGACGTGATCACATTGCGGAACAGGTAGCGCCGCAGGATCCAGATGGGACCGGCCCCAAGGGTTTGTGCTGCCTCCACGAACAGCTCCGATTTCACCTGGGCCGTTTGATTGCGCACCACCCGGAAGTACTGGGGGATGTACACCACACACAATGCTGCTGCTGCATTGGGAATCCCTCGGCCCAGCAGAAACGCCAAGACCACAGACAGCAACAACACCGGCAAGGTGTAAAGGGTGTCCATGAGTAGAACCAGCACCCGGTCGACCCCGCCGCCCAGGTAGCCGCTGATCATGCCCACCGGCACTCCCACCACCAAGGCAAGAACAACGGCCAGCAGCACCACTTGAAGCGCCACACCACTCCCCTGCAGTGTGCGCACACACACATCGCGGCCGAGCCGATCGGTGCCACACCAATGCTGCGGAGACGGCGGTGCATAGATCGCATTGTCCAACCCGGCATTGGGATCCGGAAGGAAGCCAACGCTGATCAACACAGGCGTGAGCAGGGCAACAGCGATGTAGATCCCCACAATCACAAGCCCCCATCGGGCCATGCGAGCCGAGAGGGTGGGCCGTGCAATGCCTAAGGGAGAGACCGCAAAACTCAAGGCAAGAGAACGCGCTAGGGGTTTCATTCTCCCTGGTCCAGCTGCCAAAATCGCAAGAAGATAGGCATGAACGCTGAGGACCGATTTCGTGGCATCTGGGTCCAACTGGCGATCAAAACTTCTTGGCAGCCTTGAGGGCCAACTTCAGCTGGCCACCTACACCGCCGTGCTGATCGGATTTACAGGGGCCACCACAACAGGGCTTTGGCTGAGTAATCGCAATCAAATCCGCAACGGAGAAGCGGAATTGCAGGCCAATGCGGACCATCTGAACAACAACCTGGTGGCCCATCGGCACCTCGGCCAAGGCCATTCAGCCCGCGATTGGAGCCCAACGATTGAGGAGGAAGTGCGCCAGGAGCTACGCGATCACTCCAGCGTGCGCACCACCCTCTGGATTGAGCTGGCAGATGGACGCGTCGTGCTGCCAACGGTGGGCCCCATCGCCATCCCCCAAAAGATGATGAGAGCCACCATGCAGGCTCACAAACAGGATCCCAAAACTCGGCTGATCAGCGTTGAAGACGAGGATTACCTCACGTTGCTTGGCCGCTCCTATCCCACAGGGGAACGGCTTTGGAGTAGTGCCAAAGCGATTGACGCGGGCCGCATCCAAAACGAATTTTTGGGTTGGATGATCTTGATCGGGGTGGGATCGATGTTGCTCTCCCTGGTCACGATCACCGTGATGGTGAGACGGATCGTGAGGCCTCTGCTGCAACTCAGCGAACGCAGTGCCGCCCTCACCGCCGACACCCTCAATCAAGATCCGATTCCAGAGATGACGGCAGCACCGAAGGAAGTGCGCCAACTGGCAAGAACCTATTCCGACTTAATGGAACGGCTGGCCCTGTCCTGGAATGATCAGCGTCGCTTTGTGAGTGCCGTGAGCCACGAGTTGCGAACACCGCTCACCATTGTTCAGGGGTATCTGCACCGCACGATCAAGCGCAGCCAGGGGTTAAGCGACGATGAACGTCGCGGACTGAAAACCGCAGAAGAGGAAAGCATTCGCATGCGCATGCTTCTCGACGATCTCCTCGACCTTTCGCGAGGGGACTCCGGCCAATTGCAACTCAACCAAGAAGTGGTGGACCTTGGGCCATTGGTCGAGAAAGTGGCTGATCTCAGCCAAAGCAATCTCACCGATCGCAGGCTTGAAGTGCTCAACAACATTCCTGCTGATGAAAACAGTGAGGCTCTGGCTGACCCGGGTCGCCTCCAACAAGTTCTCTTGGATTTAATCGATAACGCTGCCAAATACTCCGCAGAAGGCTCTCTCATTTGGTTGCTTCTTCGTTCTCATCCAGATGGCATCGCCATCGATGTGAAAGACGAAGGAATCGGCATTCCAGAGAGTGATCTCCCCCATATTTTTAAGCGCTTTCATCGGGCTAAAAACAGCTCAGGCAGCAGCGGCACCGGTCTCGGGCTCTCTGTTGTCGCGCTCCTGATGTCTGCGATGGGCGGACAAGTGTGCGTTCAAAGCAAAGAAGGAGAGGGAAGCTGCTTCTCTGTCATCCTTCCAAAACCAGCATCAACAGCAAGTTCAGCCTCATGATGATCTATTACTTGGTGTTTTGTTCCCTGCTGATTCCCGTGAATTTATGGGCAGCGATTACTCCCCATCTTCATAGCGATCTGAGCATGCAAATCCTGCATGCGACGTCCACCCTGATCTTGCTGCCCTTGTTAGTGAGTCTCTGGACCCAACGCAAACGTCTCAATCATTTTATTAGCTTCATTTTGAGCACGTTCCTAAGCGTGATGGTGGTGATCAACACCTGGATTGCCTTCATGGGCATGGGGGTGCGCAACGGCTGGATTGATCATCTCTTTCTGGCCCTGGCGGCCACGAGCGTGGAAGCCTACTTCCTATGCATGCCTATACCTGCAGCTGAAAAGCTTGAACAAGCAGAAGGAATCGATGCAGCCTGATGCTGGTGTGAAAAGGCAAGACCTGCACTGGGCACATACCTAGAGTCGAGTAAATAGGCCTCAAAAAACTTGCAAACTCCAACCAATCAGCATTTGGTTGAGTTCATTCCTCGTAGGACTGGTGGTGGGCCTATTTGGCTGGCTGCTGGCCTAGGGGTTATGGCGGTTCTGGAGAGTGTTTCCTTACAAACGCTGGGTGAAGATCAGAATCAAGGTCTATTTCAACGATTAAGGAGAAAGCACTTCATTCAGAACACGGCAGCAGAGCGAAGGCGTTTGGAGCCACGATCAGCTTCCTGTTCCAACGCGAGATTCAGCACCTTGGAATGAGGATCCTGGCGGACTTGAAACCCCAAATCGTCTTTGGGTAAGCCATCAATAAGAACGCGGTTTTGGGCTGTGCCCCCTGGTCTGATCACACCATCAAGGCCGTAGGCGGGCCCGCAGCGCATCAACACCTGGCCGCGCCAAATGGGTGAGGGCGCAGCGCCCACGCTGTAAACAATGGTTGGAGCAGAACCCTGAGACTTGCTGCCATCCAGCCCAATCGCGAGCACCGGCTGACGGCCGGCCATGCCGCAGGGCCATTGATCGGAAGTCACAGGATCCACCTCCCAGCCAGAGCCAATCGCCAACTCATCACGAATCAACTCCAAGGTGCGGCGTTGCTGCGCTGATTCACGCAAACGGCTCGCCATGCTGTTGCCAAGGCGCAAATCAGCGCCGATCAGCTGCAGCATCACCACAAACAGCAGGCTGCCAAGGCCGAGCGACAGCAGCAGTTCGATCAACGTGAAGCCTCTCTCAGCGCTTGTTTCATTCATTCGCTTGATCATCGGCTTAGCTCGAGGCGCCATCAGGCAGGCAACGGCTACTCAAAAGACGTCCTCCATCAGAGGGAAGGGGAGCCTGATAGGAACCAATCCGGCTCACGCCTAAGGGCAAGCTCACCACCAAACAACGCGCTTTCGCTAGGCGTTGATGGCTAAGCACCGCAATCCCGCCATCCAAGAGCAAACCGTTGGCGGTGAAGCGCAACACCGCCGGCAGGTTGGTATTCAAAACAATCGGCCCCTGCTCAAACCCTTCCTGCAAGGCCATCCCCATCTCAGGGCAGGCAGGAATGGCAGCAGGCAGGATCCCATCATCAGGAGCCACAAATCCTTCCTCGCTTAGGGAAAGTCCACATGCTCGTTGCTCTCGCCGAGCCATGCTGCGGGCCCGGTCCAAACCGACCTGCAAGCGGCGCGCACTGGCATCCAGCTGCAATTGATCACGATCGCTGCGGCCGGTCACGATTGGGATCGACGCCAACATACCCACCAAGCTCACCACGATCAGCTGCTCGATCAAGCTCATGCGCTCACCTCATCTCTCTTGCAGAGGCCATAGGCCGCAGGCGACAACAGCAAACGTCTCCTTAAGGGAGGTGTTGCTTGCTGAGAAGGTGCACTGATCTCGAGCCAATGGCCAAGACCCTGCGGATCGGCACTCCAGCGCATGCTCAGCTCAGATCCAAGCGGCAAACGCTCGGCAACGGCTGCCTCTAAGGCTTCAGGGTTAAATCTGCAATCAGGCGAACTGGAATCGATCACGTCAGACGCTGCTGCATCCAACTGAAGCCAACGTTCAGTCGCGATCCGCGCCGTCTCCAGCTGAAGAGCAAACTCCTCAAACTGAGTGGCGCGTCGAATTTCAGTGGCAGCCTGATTCCACACTCCAAGAGCAGCACCGCTGCTTCCAGCCAACACAACCGATGAGACCACCACTTCAAGCAAGCTCATCAATCAGCCTCCAGCTGAGGAACTCGGGCCTGAAGCTGCACCTCACTGATGCCGATTACCGCAGGAGCAAGAGGATCAAGTGCAAGCCAGAAACGGCCAATTCGGCCATCCGCTAACTGCAATCGCAGCGACCCCTTTTCCCCTAAGGGAGACCAATCGAGCAGGGACCATTGCATCTCGCCCACCTCACCACGGCTCAGCTGGGAGGGATCGGATGCATCGCAAGCGTGAACGGCAGCAGGCCAGTCCAGTGATGGCCACTGCAGCAAACAGGCTTCATGCCCACCGGTAGCAACAACAAAGGCCTGCGCCGCAGCGCGCAACTGATCAGCGACCCGTTCACGCTGATGAGAGGCATTACTCCGCAAGCGCTTCTGCAGGCTGAGCGTATGAATCGAAGCACTCCCCAGCAGCAACACCGCTGAAGCGGTAAGCGCTAGGGGCAACACGAAGCCAGCCTGTGATCTTGGCCGACAAACCAACAAACAACTCAAAGGGTTCAAACACAGCTGGGTGAAGCATTCCCCGGCGAAGAGAAGGACAGCAAATCTAGAGGGAGAAAGGGCCCTAAGAAACTTCTCAGAAAGATCTAGCCCTTTTCTTGCCTAAGCACCAATCAATCAGGAGATAGTGGATTCATGAGCACAAAGGTGCCATTTCAAAATTCATTTATTGAACATCATGAGCACACTGAACAGCCGTCTTCAGCTTTCCATTCTCAACCGCAAGAAAGACAAGAATCTTGCCGAAAAAGGCTTCACCTTAATTGAATTAATGATTACAATTGTAATCGTCGGCGTACTCTCAGCAACAGCACTACCACAATTTTTAGGCGTAAAAGAGAAATCAGAAGCCACAGCACGAATTGGAGAGTTCATCGGACTTGCACAAGAATGTTCAAGCTCTATTAAAATGGATGGTCCTTGGCCTGATACATACTCAGCCAATCTAAAAGCAAAGGGCATAGACAAAGACTGCCATGGCACCACAGCGAAAACATCTGCTCCAACAGTTGACATCAATTACACAGGAGAAGTGATACCAGCAGATCTAGCGGGCACAGTAAGCTGCGGACCCGACATCAAGTTAGCCGAGGGTAAAAAGTGCAACATAAAAGTGCAGTTTTTAGACGGCAATATGAAATTTTCAGAGGTGTAATGACACATCAGGCAGCATACAGATGTTGCCTGATAACATAAGTTTTCTAAAATCAGCCAAATTTAACAAGCAAAACAGTCAACGAATAAAACCTAAACAATGAGGCAGGGGATTAAAACTCACACCTGCATCAATCAAGTCGGGAAATGCAATGACTCTCATGATCAAAAAAATCCCTTCACCAAAAGCATGGCGGATCAAAAATGGCTTCAGCCTTGCAGAACTAACAATCACTACAGCAATCGTTGGAGTACTAGTCAGTGTTGCATATCCAAATTACGTAAATCACAACAACAAAGCCAAGCTGTTTGATGCAAAATCCACAATTTCAGCAATTCCTCCAATCATCAGTGCATTTATTGATAAAACGGGAGAGACACCATCCAGCTGGGATGATTTGTCGAGTATTGCAGTCGTCATGACAAAAAATGGCCCAGCAACAGGCAAACTCAATACACCAATCACACTTCCAAACTCAATTTACGATCTCTCAATCACAGGGCCTGCAAATTCAGTGTACACACTGATCGCAACACGGGTGGTCGATAGAGGTAAGAGTGACCCATGTGCAGAGAATGCCAATGATTGCACAGAGTATGGGTTTTCTATCAAATCTTGCTTCAATATCAGCAACGGGGCAAGCGACATAAAAAGTGGAAAACTCTCCGAAATCGCAGACACACTAAATTGCAGCTAAGTCATGCAGAAACACACCTTTCCCAGCAAATACAAAAGATCGAATCAGCTAACCACCGCAAAAAGCGAAGAAGGCATGACCATGGTCATTGCCATGTTGATGGGAACGGTTCTGCTGGCTGGAACCACAGGCTTAATGGTTCGCCAGATCATGGCACGCAAACTTGGCGCCTCAGAAAGTTATCAACAGATGGCCGAGTCTGCAGCACTCAATGGCCTCAACCGGATCATTAGCGATATCAACCGCGATGACCGTAACAACTACACAGGATTCCTTCTTTCGCTTAACAACAGCGAAGGACAGTGGGGCTGGGCAAAACCCAATACAGATGATTATGAATTGGTGGAGCTCTGCACACCAGTCACCAAATACACCAAAGCATACCCAGCGCAAACAGAGTCACAAGCACCAAACGTATTAATAAGTGAAGGAGATATGCGCAATGATGGAGGCAGTAATGACATCCAAGTGGCGTACCGGCTGCGTAGTTACAACACCACGGCAACAGCAGGCAATGGTGAAGGCACTTTTTATATTGAAGGAATAGTCAGCCGTGGAGAAACAGTCATGGCTAGAGCCTTGCTACGCCGTTCTCTTTATGTGAGCTCAAAAGTTGCCGGCGCTGGAGACTGGAGTGTGATGAGCGGTCACAACCTCCGCTTAAACGACACTGAAATTAATGGACCTGGCAACATCTTTTATTTAACGAATACACCCGGAAATTACCTCGCAACACAATATGCCAGTGGCTGCAGCGATTCAGCGCTACTCGCTGATGTGAGCTCGAGCAATGCTGAACTGGCAGGCAAAAGCCTAGACAATCAGGTTTGGCCAATCAATATCAATACGACAAGAAGGGGCGTCAGCGGAATGCCACCATCCAACCTCTTCGAAAAAGATCCTGTTAAAGACACAACCACAGGCAGTGGTGGCAACACGATCCGGATGTGGAGTTTTGATGACAGCGCCCCAGCGCCTGGTGATCGAGATGGTGATGGTCTAAACGATGTCGAAGAAGATGGCATCACAGAAATTCAGTATCCAGCACTTCCCTGCAGTGAAGCGGTCTGCGTGCGTGATGCTGATAAAACCGACATAGGTGACTATGGCATCACTGATTCAGGAGACTTCCGAACCCTAGAAGAGGAAGGGATCAAGATTGATCCTGATGGATCAGTCATCACCCTAAAGACCAATATCCTCTGCAGCCAATCAGAAAAATTCGATTGCCATGTTTATCTTGATCACATCAACTTAAGCAACAAAAAACTCTTAATCGAAACAACAGACACGAGATCGGTTGTCCTGCATTTGGAGCAGCCCATTGCTTATCCAACCGATCCAAATTTTTCACGCGCAATCACACTCTCAGGTTCAGCAAAGCTTTGCAACGTGAATCCAGGTAGTACAACCTGCAATGGAAATCCTGAGCAGCTCGTGATCATGGCCAGTGGTGGATCAGCACCCGCAGACGCCTGCAACACCAAGGTGAGGTCATTGAGTTTCAAAGATGACAACCTGCCCTATGCGCTGCTGTATCTACCAACGGGTACTATTCGCCCCAACGGAGCAACCCTCAGCGGTCTGGCATGGGCCAGCAGCATCTGCGTTGTTGATGGGAACAATCCCTCATCCTTCACCCTAAACACATCGCAAAGCGGGATTCCCATTGTTCAAAGAGCGAATGACAATTGGGGATGGCTAAGCCGCTACAACTATCCCGGCTACGGCCGCATGGTTACCAGGGCGATTCGAGGCACGAGTCTCGACACCTTTGAGCGCTGGTAAAAGCCGCAGCCAGCAAATGCGATCTCAGCCAACACTCAGCAATCCCAAGAAACAATTTAAGGCTGAACTTTGAGACGCCTCAGTTCACGAAGACAGACAAAATTTAGACTACATCTATAGATCAAAGGAGGAGATTAAGAGTATCAAATCCCCTCCATCAGCGAATCGAGCCAACCTCAATGAGCTCATCCCCATGAAACATCCATTCGTCCCACATCGATCAACCCAGAAAAGGCCGAAAGGTTCGTCTGGTTTCACCATGATCGAAACCTTGATTGCAGGCCTGATCGTCGCTGCCGTCATGACAGCGGTAGGTCGTCTTGGGATCAGTGCAATGGCCACAAGCCGAAACCAATCATCGCGTACCAGCATCGAAGCGGCAATCAACGATCACATTCAGTTGGTTCAAATGCAAGATTCCTATTTAACGGCTGATGCCATTGAAGCCGAAACAGGCCTCAATACGAATCTTGCAACAGCATGCGCAGAGCCAAGCACATTTCTGATGAATCATCTGCAAAGAGCAGATGTCGCTGGAAGCACTCCAAACCCTGAAGTAGTAATGGAATGGAATAACAGTGATCCCTACCTATTGGTGTTGACATACAACTTCGAAGCACCCGAATCAACCATCGGAGCCGAACAACGGATGATCGAAGTTAATCCAAACTTTTCTTCTCAGTGCTACAGACTCTCATGAAAAACAAAAAAAATGGATTTACATTGATTGAGATGGTGGTGACCGTATCCCTTCTCTCGATCGCCACAGCAGCAACGGTACCAATGATTAGCAGAAATCAATGGCAAGGAGATGTCAAAACCTATGCCTATAAGCTGGAATCAGGATTATTGGATTTAAAGGCAAAGCTAGGCAAACAAAAAACCAGCTGCCTCATAGAATTTCCGACAGCCTATTCCTTTCAAACACCGGACAATGTTGTTGAGTTTAGTCAAGGTGGTAGCGGGAATACAACAACCATGCAATGCTGCAACTCTGAAATCAGTCGGCTTGCCAATGATCCTGACTGCAGCACTGGTGCGCCTGGCTATTCAATAAGCACCCTCACGGGCAGAGACCAGGACAATCTCCGAATTGTGCAATACGAATCAACACCAGCGTCCAAGGCAGTGCGTGTAGCAGTTAGCACAACAAAGTTTGGATTCACACCACCAGGCACAACATTAAATTCAGATCAAATTTCATTTTTAATCTGCCATGAGCGAGCCTTTTCAGCGGATGATCCCACAACTTGCATTCCAGGAAGAAACAAACTAGCCATTCGTTGTGTTCAAATTGATGGGGCAGGAGAAGTCTCCAATGGACACTGGAAGCTCGAAGAACCAACATCAGCGATTAGCAGTGGCTCATGCAAAACAACGTAATAACACGATTCAGACCATTCTCAGAAACACTTCACCCAGCATTTCAGCGATTAAGCACATCAATGTGACACATTAATCGTATGCAACAATCATCAGAGAAGAAGCGATGATGAACCTCTATCCGCAAAAATCAACAACGAAAAGGCTTCGCAAAAACGGCTTCACCGCGCCTGAGCTGTTAGTTGGGATCGTCGCTGGAACAATGATAATCGGAGCCGCATCAACCGGACTACGCACCACGCAAACCCTGATCTCTGAATCACACGGAAAGGCAACGCTTAGGCAAAATACAACGAATGGATTACGCCTGATGCGCTCTGAAATTGAGCGCAGCATGAATCTGCTCGTGAACCGCACTGAAGGTGTACCAGAGGGAGAGGAAGATACTGATCTGAGCCAATACAGCGATATTATCAACTACTGCAAAGGATTACCTCAGGCTGGTGGTTTCAATCCTGTGTTTGGAATCAATATGGTGGAGCTTGATGATCCTGTCATCTATGGAATTGGCCTGAGTGGAGACGGACGCGGCTATGCCCTGCTTCGATGCGGCTCTCCCCTCAACATGGATGGCACCTACACTTCAGTGGAAAGCACAGATACAGACAATGAACAATACCAATCAGGCATCTTTATCAGCAGAATCCTTGATGACATTGGCACGATCCCATGCAAAGTAAGTGATCTTTCTGAAGACGAAGAATGCCCAGATAGTGAGCCACTGACCACGATTTTAAGTCAAACAAGCTTTGCGTTTACGGGGAGTAAGTCTCCAGCCCGCACATCACAACAACCCGCATTCAGAGTTCAAACAGATATCAACACCAAACTTCTGAAGTTGATCGATCCCTATGAACTTGACGATTCTAAAGATGACCCCTATCAGATCTCTGCAAGTTTTCTTGAAAGCGTCAATGGTGTGAAAAGCCAGGCCAAGCAAGATCTCTATTTTTCAGCATTTGCACGGGCCGATAAGCGCGTTCGGTTTGGCTACGGCGCCACCGATAGTGGCGAAGGGAATGGATATGCCGGTGGAGCTTTCTTCCAAAACATTACAAGCAGCAATTTGCGTTTTATCCTTGATGGATCAGGCTCCATGAGTGCCTGTGTAGCCTGGAGCGGAGAATACGGCAATACACGCCGGCGCTTCTACGATCCTGATCGTGGCTATTACCGCACATACAAAATTTGCAGCTTCACCCGCATGGAAGCACTGCAACACGAAATGATCGACATCATCAACAATCTCCCTGATTACACCAAAATCGGGCTGGCATCCTTCAGTACAAGCGGAAAACGAAATAACAAAACATGGGAAGAAAGCCGCAACAATCTGGTGGAACTGGGTCCTAGTAATTCAGACGCACGTCAATCCGCGATCAGATTTGTGAATAGCCTCAGCAGTAGCGATCCCACGTACTGGGGAGGCACGATGCCCTGGAACACACTGGATGATGCCTTCGGCGACAATCTCACAGATACGATCTATTTCTTATCTGATGGGAAGCCCAACAAAGACCGGAATGGTTCTACATGGAGAAGCGATGATTACGACAATATTGCTGACCACTATGCAGCTCTCAATGCAACACGGGTAAGCAACGGAGTCACGTCGATCAAACTCAACTCAACCAGCGTTGGCCTTGACTCAGAATGGATGCAGATCCTTTCAAGTAGAACTTCAGGGGAATATATCAAGGTTGATGATGTCTAGAAGGATATAGCGAATAAGCCATAAACATACAAAGGCGCAAACCCATTCAAATCTTTACCATTAAAAAATAAAGCGGCCTTGCGAAAGATTAAAGCGACCAAGAAGGCTTTCGAAGAACATTCAATTCTGCAGCCATAAGCTTTGTATTAATCTATTCATTAGATACGTGCAAAGCGAGCTCTCCTAAAAATTACAACCAGAATGTTTCCCAAAAGGCTAATACTAATAGCCTTTTGGGAAATCAAAGACACCCGTTCCTTGCTAGTAACCTTGATCTCGATGGTGCCACCCTGTCCTGCTGAAACAATCCCATCACACCTCTAAGTGCTCCTGAACACGGTCCATATGCAACAGAACAAGGGAACGATAACGGAATCTAAAAAGCATCGCACTGCTGGTGTCGGGTTCAAATTTCAGCGCTGCATCAGAGGGCTGCAATTTGTGCAGCGCTTCTCGTAAATCCGGGTATTGGTCGGCTTCCGTAGGAAACAAACCACCAAGCAGGAACGACAGACTGATGTTTTATGAAGCCAACCTGAGTTTTGATCGTGATACGCCGCTTCAGCTTTTTATTCTCGCGCGCGTGCTGCTCCTAGGTGTCTCGATTAGACACCTTGCCAGTGAAATGCAGCAAACAGTCAGCGAACGTCGACTTTTCCTAGACGATGGGAGCGATGCTGCAGAAATTCGTGCCCCCTGCTACAGAGAGGTCATTCGTGAGCGCGGTGAGGGGACCCGAAACGCATTGTGCGGTTGTATCCAAATGAGCCGTTCCAAGAGCGAAAGCCAAGTAAAAAGCCAAGGCAGGCTCAGCATCCCGTACAAAGCACGCTCCAATGCCAGGGGGAAACCGGGGGTAGAAATCCTTAAAAACCAAACGCGCATAAAGCGCAAACGAGATTTATAGCTAAAATCCAAAAAGCGAAATGCGGCTAGTCGATGCACGTAAGCAGCGCTAGTTGCCAACAAATCAACGGATACCAGCCATGAATTCCACTCAAAACAGATTCGTCAAGAATCTCTTGGTCGCACGCCAAAAACAGAGAAACGGCACCGAAGGTTTCACCTTGGTGGAACTCATGGTCGTGATTGTGATCGTGGGGATTTTGTCCGCGGTTGCCCTACCAAACTTTTTGAGCCAAACCTCAAAAGCGAAAGCAACTGAGTGCAACACCAAAGCAGGTGCGATTCTCAGCCAAGTCGCTGCAGAACATCAACTCGGCTCTACCGAAGCAGCAGCCATGCTGACCTCGGAAATAACCACGAACAACACTAATGCAGAATTTTGCACATTCTCAGACGCTAACCTAACTGCTCCTCTATACGGTCTTGACATCACAGGCAAGACAGGATCAGACCTTGCCGGCAAATACGATGCCAATGCATGCGTGCAAGCCGAAACAGGCAAGAGGGATCTAACCTACAAAACCGGGACATCTCCCACTGCAGCAGCTGCTGATTGTACTTAAAAAACAAGAAGCCAGCCCAAGGTGGTGTCCGTAACGAAAACCAGCAAGCAAATTAAGGCGTTTGATTCAGCTTCAAAACTGCCATAAAGGCCTCCTGAGGCACATCCACCTTACCCATCGCCTTCATCCGCTTCTTGCCCTTCGCCTGCTTCTTCAGTAGTTTCTTCTTGCGCGAAATATCACCGCCGTAGCACTTCGCAAGCACATCCTTACGGATCGCGCTAATACTCGTACTGGCAATAATCCGGCTACCGATGGAAGCCTGCAAGGGAATCTTAAATTGTTGGCGAGGAATCAATTCCTTGAGCTTTTCAACTAAGCCCTTGCCCACGTTGTAGGCCTTATCGCGGTGGACGATCGTGGTAAGAGGATCAGCTCGTTCCGCATTGATCAACACATCCAGACGCACAAGCTCGTTCTTGCGATATCCAATCAGGTGATACTCCATCGAGGCATAGCCCTGAGTGCGGGTCTTCATTTGATCGAAAAAGTCAGTGACCACCTCAGCCAAGGGCAATTCATAAATCAAGGTCACCCGTTCCTTGGTGATGTATTTCATATCGATATAGTCACCCCTCCTCTCCTGGCAAAGTCCCATCAAGGCCCCGTTGAACTCATTCGGCGCATAAATCTCCATGCGCACATAGGGTTCCTCAATCGATTCACGCTGCTGAGGATCCGGAAGTGTGGCCGGATTATCCACCAAAATTTGCTCACCATTGGTGAGATTTACGGTATAAATCACCGATGGAGCGGTAACAATCAGGTCTAGGTTGTATTCACGCTCCAGGCGCTCCTGCACAATTTCCATATGCAACAAACCAAGGAATCCACAACGGAAGCCAAAGCCCATTGCACTGCTGGTTTCGGGTTCAAATTTCAGCGCTGCATCAGAGAGCTGCAATTTGTGCAGGGCTTCGCGTAAATCCGGGTATTGATCGGCTTCCGTCGGGAACAAGCCGCAAAACACCATCGGCTTGGCCTCCGCATAACCAGGCAACGGTGCATCAGCTGGCTCATTGACCAGGGTGATCGTGTCGCCCACTCGGGCATCAGCCACGGCCTTGATCGATGCCGCGAGGTATCCCACCTCTCCGGCGTGGAGCTCATCCACCTTTTTCTCATCCGGAGCCATGATCCCGACTTCATCGAGTTCATAGGTTTTGTTGCTCGCCATGAGCAACACCTTGTCTTTGCGACTAATCCTGCCGCTCATCACACGGAAGTAAACAATTACCCCGCGATAAGGGTCGTAATAGGAATCAAAAATCAAAGCTTTCGTGGGCTCCTTCACCGTGTCGGCAGGTGGTGGCACCCGATCCACCACCGCTTGGAGAATTTCAGGAACGCCCATCCCTGTTTTGGCAGAGCAAGGGATCGCATTCGAGCAATCCAAACCGATAATCGCCTCGATCTCCTCCTTGATCCGATCCGGGTCGGCACCAGGCAGATCAATCTTGTTGAGCACAGGAATGATCTCAAGATCGTTCTCCAGCGCCATATACACGTTGGCCAAGGTCTGAGCCTCAACGCCCTGGCTTGCATCCACCACAAGCAAGGCCCCTTCACAGGCCTGCAGGCTGCGGCTCACCTCATAGGAGAAGTCCACATGACCAGGTGTATCGATGAGGTTGAGGACATACTCCTCACCATCCGCCGCCTTGTAGTTCATGCGGGCGGCTTGGAGCTTGATCGTGATCCCCCGTTCCCGCTCCAGCTCCATGTTGTCGAGGAACTGCTCTTGCATATCCCGATTGGCCACCGTGCCGGTCTCTTGCAGCAAACGGTCGGCCAACGTCGACTTGCCATGGTCGATGTGGGCAATGATGCAGAAATTTCTGATTCTTGAAACGGGGGCGTCAGTCATGCAAGCGAGGAGGGCACCCCGAAACTGGTTGTGCGTTGATTGATCTTAGTGAGCCGAGCCAAGCCCCCAGAGCAATGCAGGAAAAGCAATGCGACTACGCGAGGCGCACAGCGCACTCTCATGCCTGTCCCCAACGCAAGGGAAGGGGTCCTAATCAAAGCGACCAGCCCCCGATAGGGCATTTCCGCACACTTCAAAGCCATCGGGGAGTCGGAGGTAGAAATGCTTAAAGCCGAAACACTCACTCAATTCACAGCTAAAATCAAGAAAAGGGCTAAAAACAGAGCTAGTCAAATCTTGTTAGCAGCGCTAGCAGCTCACAATTCGACGGTTACCAGGCATGAATTCCACTCAAAACCTGTACGTCAAGACTCTCTCGCTTGCAGGAAAAAAGCGAAAAGGCGCCCACGGAAGCTTCGTCCAGCTCAAACATTGTGGCAATCAATCGAGTTCCAGAACGTCCATTTCGTCATCACTAAAAAAGCTGCAAACAAAAACATTCCGACAAGGACGAGCATTCATTTACCCCGATAGCGATATATATAGCGGACTAAATGGATTTACTTTAACCGAAGTTTTAGCGGTTGTTGCGATTATTGGTGTTTTGAGCGCAATTGCATTGCCTAATTACATCAATCAATCCCATCGTGCACGCCAAAGTGAGGCAGCCGCATCCTTAACCCAATTACAAAATGCGATCGTTGCTTTTGCCGATGAAAATGGTGTTTATCCAACAAGCTGGAAAGATCTAAATGAAGTCGCAGCGATTATGACGCCATCTGGTGCTACAACCCAGAACAACTTCGGTAAGTTGACCCTGGCAAGCAGCGGCTGTGAAAGCACGAATCAAAATAACTGTTATACGGTAGAAACAATCCATAGTCCTCAAGATTCGCTTTATACACTTTCAGCCATCCCTGTTGATGCCAGCCGAAAAAAATTCAATATTGTTGCTTGCCTAGATTTAATCTCAGGATCCAGTGATTTTATAAAAGGAAGTCATGCAGGTGCAGCCGACATAGCAACATTAAGCTGTCGAGGTTAGTGATGGCCTTATTCAAACCATCAAAGCCATATCATCGAGACAAACCTTCCACACAGTTGAGTGAAAGGAGCAAAGAAAGCGAAGGCATTGCTTTGGTGATGACCATGCTGCTTGGGGCAACCCTGCTAGCTGGAGTATCAGCATTAATGGTCCGTCAACTCACAGCGAGAAAGCTTGTTGCATCAGAGAGTTATCGGCAAATCGCAGAAACGGCTGCAAACAATGGCCTTAATCAAATTCTGAGCAAGCTTAATGACGACAATCCTGATCAATACAGAGGATACCTACTTGGGTTGTCGAATACAGAAGATAATAGCAATTCACAAAACAACTATTTATGGAAGAAGATTGATACAGCGAATACACCCATAATGGACGAAATCTGCACAGATACCTCCAAAGGCCTTCCGAAACATCCAGGCGGGACCAACAAGATATGGCCAACAGATGCGCTAGAGGAGCAAACAATTCAAGGCAGTAGCAGCATTAGAGATGATGGGAAAGACGAATTACATTCTTATTACAGACTGAGAAGCTATAAAAATCCACCAAAATCAGATCAATTAGATAATGGAGAAGCAAAGTTTATTATTGAAGGGTTGGTTCAACGCAAAGGAATGGAAGAGGGCCAATATTTAGCCAGAGCTCGTCTTGAACGTTCGCTAAAAGTAGAAGCAGCTGTTCTAAAAAAAAGAGCGAGCGATTGGGCTGTTCTGTTTGCACATAATTATAAATTAGGCGAAACAACAATCAATGGCAATGGACTGATCACCTGGGCAGTACCAGAAGGCAATGCAGCAATCATCAGCAGAGATTGTAATACAGGAAATCTTACAAATCGCATTTCAAACAACCCGAGTTCACAACTTCACTGGAGAATATGGCCAGTCACAAACCAGAATTTACAATCCAACTCAACAAAGACATTATTTGAGATCAAAGGAAATATTGATCACCGTTCTTCTGGCTCCCAGAAAAGAATATGGAGAATTGACGATACAAATTCCTACCAAACAGGTTGGCAAAACTATAGTAAAAACTCAGTTTGCAAACGATCAAGATGGAGAGGCCTATTTCCTATTTGTGAAAGAATCGACGACGGCAGTGACCCTACCCTACAAAGTGATTACGATTCAGTCGTAAAAAATGTATGGGACTTTTATCGCCGACCACATCTATACAAGGGATGGGAAATCGTACTCAGTCAAGATGAATTTTGCCCTGGCAAATCAGGTGATTGTCATATCTACATAGAACATCTAAATCTAGAGAGGTCGAGGGTTTACATTGAAAATGACAAAAGACCCGTGATTTTGCATCTCACAACACCAAGCCAAAACAACAATAACCCAGAAGGCTCAAATGGTACCTTTAAACTCTCCGATAGAGCTTTGATTTGTGGCGTCAATCAAGGACAAAAAATATGTAATAAGAAACCAGAAAGACTCATCATCGTGAGTGATCATGACATCAAATCACCCGACACAGAAACAACCTGTGCCTCCACGTTATTCCCTTTAAAGATTGCAGGCTCTAGCTTGCCGCATGCATTCCTCATGTTGAGAAAAGGATCCGTTGAACTTACAGCAAATACGAGCCTCAATGGTGCCATCTGGTCTCAAAATATTTGCGCCAACAACAACACATTAAGTCTAAATGTCCCATCAAAGTTTATGGAAACAATGTATGATTTATGGGATTGGAAGAATAAAAACTTTGCTGGTCTAGGAAGAAGCATCAGTCGTGCAATCAGAGGAAGCGGTTATGACACCTTCCAACGCTTCTAAACTCATGGAAACCAATCCACGAAAAAGGAAACGTTCACCATTAACAGGCCTCAATGGCTTCACATTGATCGAAACGATGGTGGCAGGCTTGATCATGAGCTTAACGTTAATTGCCGTCTCGCGCCTAAGTATTAGTGCAATCTCCACGAGCAGCCACCAAACAATTCGCAGAAAAATAGAAGCTGCAATTAATAACGATATCCAGCTCCTACAACAAGCTGACTCACGCCTCAAACTTATCAACATCTCAGACAAAGAAAGTGCCTGTAAAGATCCTGGACTATTTCTAAGGGAGAAATTATCTTCAAATAATTCAGATTACTATGTACCCGAGCCTAAAATCACAGACCCATCTGGAAAGCGCGTACTCAGCCGAACAATCGAAAGTAGCCAAACACCAATTATGACGAGAGTTATTTATACAATAACAGCTCCTGAAAAAAATATTGGCGCAGAAAGAAGGATTTTAAACCTATATCCAAATTTTCATTATTTATGCGACGTTCTTTAAATGCAAAAGAAGGCACAGAGCAAAGATGCGCCTGGATTCACTTTGCTGGAGCTAATTGTTGTCATTAGCATCATTAGCTTAACTCTTACCTGGGCGCTACCTCAATTCAGAAGAAGAATAGAAAAATCATCTATTCAAGCTTTTACGCAAGCACTTGTCTCTGGTTTCTACAGCTTAAGAGCAAGGCAAGGCACAGATGGTTCTGGCTGTGATCTTAAATTTTCCTCAAACTACAACTTCAACACGAGCAATACGTTTGGATCGGCAAAAGATTTATTTGAATTAAATCATCTCAATGCGAAAGAAAGAGATGAACGCTTAAAATGTTGTGATTCAGCCCAATGCTGGAATAAGCCTGGAAATCTCACGTGGGCTAAACCCTACCGTTTCCTTAATCTGGAGGGATTACCCTCCTCGAAACGTGTTGAAATTCAGGTATCTAGTGATAGATACGAGCTATCACCACCTGGAACAAGTGCCATTGCAGAGCCGTTAGTGATTCTAGTGAGATCCCAAAATTGGAACCAAGACCCAAGCCGACCGCTACCCACCTTGTGCATTGAAATCTCCTCTAATGGAGTGATTAGAAAAGGCAAATGGAATATCCACAAGAAGCACTGCACAGACACATAAATACGCACAAGATAATTTATACTCAATCCTAAACAGCATATAATTTTACAATGCGGATTGGACACGTGTTCCATTAAACGACTAAAATGTGGTTAATGAGGTCCAGTCATCTCCAAACGACTTGAGGTAGCAGCTTTGAAAACACGTAATAACCGCCACCTTTCTTCAGCTCATTCTGGATTTGGCATTACAGAAACGTTGATCTCATTAACGGCTGGAGTTGCATTAATCAGCGCATCTGCGGTCGCACTCAATTCGACCAGTTCACTTATCAACACCAGCACTAACAAAGCAGATCTTCGCCAAAACTCAACAAATGGTACGCGCCTTCTCCGATCAGAAGTAGAGAGAAGCCTTAATGTATTAATAGATAGCGATACAACTCCCTCTGGGCTTGAATATACAAATCTGAAAAGCGACGATCACCAAAACACTCTTAAAAGCTGTGAAACCATAGCCCAAGGTAAAAATATTGCATTTAATCCACTTTTTGGCCTAAAAATGGCTGACTTAAATCAGCCTGTAATCTATGGTTTGAGCATTAATACAAGTGGCAAAGGTTATAGCCTTAATAGGTGCGGATCACCTTTGATGGGTGATGGGCGCTATAGCGAAACGGATGATCTTCATATTGCACCTGTTATCAACGATATTGGGGTCATGCCCTGCTGGAAAGAAATCGGAAAGACACTCTGCACTGAAAAGGAAAAGAGAAACCAATCACCCAAAAACTCTAATGGAATCCCCATTGAAGCCGATTTAAATGAAATCGTTGGACAATTAGATTTAAAGTTTAAAGACGACAAAACCCCAATTCGTGGCTACTTAGAGCCTGCATTACGAGTCGTCACAGACGAAAACAGGAAGTTGATACGATTCATTGATCCCAATGCGAATAGCAATGATGGTGAAAATAGTTATTTGCAGACGTCTGAGATCGTTGGTAAGCCAACAAAGGAAAACCTCTACTTTGCAGGCTATGCAAGGGCAGATAAACGCCTCAATCGTCAAGGAGAAAGCTCTGGAGTTCTTAATGGCGCCTACTTCCGAAGCGTAAGTAGCAAAAACATGAACTTCTTAGTGGATGGTTCAGGTTCCATGAGTGCCTGCATTTTATGGGGAACCAGCTACGGAGATTGGCGTATTTATTGGGGTGGATCTTCCTATTACTGGTCTCGTAAGAGTTGTTCTTTGACGCGGATGGAATCACTGCAGCATGAGCTTATTACACTTTTAAGTGATCTACCAGATGATACAAAGATCACTTTGCAATCCTTTAGTTCCCCCGGATATGTCAACCATCGCAGCTGGAGCGAGTCTCAAAATGGAGCTGTAGTTCTCGGTGATTCTGGCGTTAGGGATTCAGCCATTGCCTTCGTGAATACTTTAGATGATGAGAGATACTCCTACCGTTGGGGTGGAACGCATCCATGGGAAGGACTTGATTATGCCTTCGCACTAGATGATACCGATACTCTTTATTTTCTCTCCGACGGAGAACCATCCATCAATCGAAATGGAGGTCGCTGGAGAACTACTGATTTCAAGGAAACTGTTCAGCACTATTCAGACTTAAATAAATCGAGGAACACAGAATTAAAGGTCAATACGATTTCCCTGGGTCTCCAGTCCAATTGGATGGAATCACTATCGAGCAATACCGCCGGTAACTATTTGCAAATCGACAAGGATTACTTAACTGCTAGTAACAACTAGTTATTTTCAACCATGATGATTGATAGATGAATAAGGCTTGGGTCTTGCTTCTCTTGGCCATCGCATCAGAAGTGCTTGGGACCTCCTGCCTCAAACTCTCTCAGGGGTTCAGCAGGCCGATTCCCACACTCGTTGTGCTCGCTGCTTACTCCACTTCGATGCTGTTGCTCTCTCGAGTGGTGCAGACCATTCCGCTTGGCATCACCTATGCCTTATGGAGTGGGATCGGGATCATCGCCATCGTCCTGGTTGGATTGCTTGCCTATAAGCAAGTGCCCTCACCAGGACAACTTGTGGGAATCGCCACGATCACAGCTGGAGTGATCATCGTGAATCTCACTGGCAAACATCCCTAATTTGGGTCGTCGATCAACAAGGGGGTACTTACTCCTACTTAGCGCTCAACACCCAACCCAAGCAAGGCATCACTGCGATCTCGGCTGCGCTGAAGAAGCTCTCTATCCGCATTGAGATCTTGCCCATAGCTCGGCAATAACGCTTGCAAGCGCTGCTGCCACGCTTGCGAAGCCAAGCGATCAGCGAAACAGCGTTGAAGAATTTCCAACATGATCGTGACCGAGGTGCTCGCCCCAGGAGAGGCACCAAGCAGGGCAGCCAACGAACCATCGCCAGCGGAAACCACTTCTGTACCCAATTGCAAACGGCCTCCGGCGGGGGTGCGTTTGATGATCTGAACGCGCTGACCAGCCACCGACAAAGCCCAATCGTCCGCGCGCGCCGTTGGGAGAAAAGCCCTTAACGCCTCCATCCGATCCTCACTGCTTTGGCGCAGTTGATTCACGAGATAACGAACCAGAGGGATGTTGTTGACCCCAACTTGAAGCATGGGCAACACATTGGAAGTGCGCACAGAACGAGGAAGATCCAGCAAGGACCCCTGCTTCAAAAACTTGCTGCTAAAGCCGGCATAGGGCCCAAACAAAAGGGATCGACGGCCATCGATCCAACGGGAGTCGAGGTGAGGCACCGACATCGGTGGAGCCCCCACCTTGGCTTTGCCATACACCTTGGCAAAGTGATGCTCCGATAAATCCCGGTCGTTGCAGACAAGCCATTGGCCGCTCACGGGGAACCCGGCGTAAGCGGCCGCTTCAGGAATCCCCGAACGTTGGAGGAGAGGGAGGGCCCCACCACCGGCGCCGAGAAACACAAACGGCGTCAGCACGTCGCGGCGTCCAGAAGGGCCACGCAGTTGCAGCTCCCAGCCCTCTGCGCGGCGGTTGAGATCAGACACCGAAGTGCCGAACACCAAATCAAGGGCCCCCGACGCTTGCAAGGGAACAAACAGAGAGCGGGACAAAGCCCCGAA
Organism: Synechococcus sp. UW179B; assembly: GCF_900474245.1. Lineage (NCBI taxonomy): Bacteria > Bacillati > Cyanobacteriota > Cyanophyceae > Synechococcales > Synechococcaceae > Synechococcus > Synechococcus sp. UW179B. Next base: position 64,463 of record NZ_UCNZ01000004.1, on the reverse strand, counting down.
ATCCACGTCTGTACCGCGCTCAATCCTGGTGGCCGCAACGGCCATTTGAGGATCTCGCCCGGCCATCACGAGCGGAATCCAGGAAGCGAGCTCAGCCTCATCGCGGCTCCACTCCATGGCCGCAAAAGCAGGCAGCGGCTTCAACTGCTCATAGCGCTGGCGCAGGTAGGCCACATCGCCCTCACCCCACACAAAACTGATGTGGGGTACGCGGTGAATAAACGCAGAGGGATCTAAACGCCCCTGCTCACAGAGGGACGACCAAAACTCGAGGCTGCACTCAAAACTGGCATTGATCGCCAGCGGTTTCGCCGTTGAAATCGTGCCATCCGCCTGAAGAGGCGTGTAGTTGAGCTCACAGTTGGCAGCGTGGCCCGTGCCAGCGTTATTTCCCGCAGCACTGCTTTCTAAAGCGGGTGCCTCTAACCGTTCAACAACCAACAACCGCAAGTCTGGATCGAGTTCATGCAGGAGGGTTGCCAGGGTGGCACTCATGATCCCAGCACCCACGAGAACAACGTCGTAGCGGTCCAAGGGGCGAACAGATCTGCTGTCGACAGGCTATGAGGCCGAGCGTCTTAGGAATGCCTAGAATCCAACCAATCCGAAGATTGAGCGATGAGCACCGAGACCATGGCCCTCACCAACGAGAACGTGGAAAAGGTGCTCGATGAACTCCGCCCCTTCCTGATGGCCGATGGTGGCAATGTGGAAGTGGTCGAAATCGATGGTCCGATCGTGAAAGTTCGCCTGCAAGGCGCTTGCGGAAGCTGCCCGAGCAGCACGATGACTTTAAAAATGGGAATCGAACGCAAGATGCGCGAATCGATTCCTGAGGTGAGCGAAGTGGTCCAAGTTCTCTGATCGCAAGAACATCAAAAATCGCATCGAAAATCCAGAACAACTCATTAAAGCTGGCATTCACTGGCAGCTACTAGGCGCCAATCAATAACTCTAAAAAGTATTTTCAACACACCCAATCCTTCAGTGAACCGGCAAAACTGAGGCAGTTATTCGGTGTAAATCGTGATGCTTTGGATCACTTCCATTCTCTGCGTGACTGCCATTGCCAGTGCGCATTGGCTCGCAGGCAAGGTGGCAACACGACCTGATCGCGAACAGGTGCGCTGGGCCTCCTTTGGAGGCGGAGCGGGCATGGCCTACGTGTTTGTGCACTTATTGCCCGAGCTTGCCAGCCATGGCCAAGCCTTATCCCAAGCCCCTGGGATGAAGGCCTTCGCCCCTACCCCCATTACAGAGGCGTTGCTATTTCTGATCGCCCTGGCAGGAATCATGGTGACGTACAGCCTTGATGTGCTCGCCACCCATAAACGCAAGGCTGGCAGGGTTGCGAGATCACTGCACACGCTGAATTTCGCTGCGATCAGCTACCTCTATGCCTATTCGCTTCCATCCCTGATCAGCACCGGATTGGCCTATGGAATCTTGTTCACCATCGCCATCAGCGCCCATGTCCTCCTAGCCGATCGGACCATGGACGCTCGGCATCCAGCCATCTACCGAACACGCAGGCGCTGGGTGGGAACCGCTGCCCTGGTGTTGGGGCTGTTGCATGCAGCACTCCTCCACCCCGTGGACGACCTCCATCTCGCCATCGCCACGGCATTTCTGGGAGGGGGACTGCTGATGGCCGTCTTCCGAGAAGAACTACCAGCCGTTAATCGCACGCGTCTTGGTTGGCTTGTGGCTGGCACCGCATCAATGACCAGTCTTTTGCTTCTTGCGCTCACCCATGCCACGCACTGAGAATGGATTGGAAGCAACGAATCCTTCACGCAGAAAGAGGGCTGCCTCCGCCATTGCCCGTTGACCGGGTAAAAAGTCACGTGAAAAGAGCTGCCCGCAATGAATCATTCCAGGCACAACATGCAAAGCCACATCATGTCCTGCCGTTTTTAAAATTGAAAAACAGGCGATCGCATCACTGAGCAACACTTCACGATCACCAGCCTGGAATAATGTACGGGGATAGCAGCTGTAATCCTGCTGCAAACAATCAAGATCTCGTGAATCATATGAACCATCCTCTGGCAAATAATGGGAAGAGATGGCCTCGAGTCGCTGCAATGACACAAGATCATCCTTGGCATTAAAAGCAACAGACTCTCTCCCATAGCTGAAGTCCATCACCCCTGCCATCACCAGTGCCACAGCTGGCATCGGCAAGCCCTTGCTCTGACAGCGATGCAGCAATTGCATCACCAATGTGGCCCCAGCAGAAATTCCTGTCACACCAATCGCCTCTGCTCGATAGCCCTGCGCTAACAACCAGCGATAAGCATCTTCCACATCATCGAGAGCAGCTGGAAAACAATCGTTCGGGCACAAACGATAATCAACCCCTAAAAAACTGATCCCTGAATCCTCTACAAGTGAGGCAATCAATTGCAAGTGATCATCCGTCGATCCCATGGTGTATCCCCCACCATGGAAAAACAAACACACATTTTCGCTACGGCCCGAGGGAGGATCAATCCAGGTGTAGGTCGTGCCCTTCATAGGAGAGCAGCGCACACGCCCTACAACATCAGTCTGAAAACTTCGATAGAGCGCAGAAAAAGCTTGTGACATGGCCGCAAGCTCATTTCCCCCCAAGCTCACACGTTGCAAAAACAGTGCCTTCAACGCTGAAGAATCCATGGGTTGAAGCCACAACCCTCTCTCTTTAGCCAGAGGGGTCAGTCAGGGCTGTGCATTGGGATCCAGTGAAGGACAGGTCTTCGCATTGAAATCACAGGCATAGATAGTGGACTTCTGCCAACCGAGCGGAATCTCGAGAAGGTCGCGAGTCCCCGTGAGGCCTTGCGTCAAAAACAGCAAGGCCGCCAGCACGTTGGCGGTGACATGCAAGCGACGCATGCGAATGTCGCGCAGGATCTCAGCGCGCGCTCCCAGGGAAAACAACATCAAGCCCGTCACTCCAACTCCAGCCCAGTAATGGGACTGCCAAAACGCAGGCGTAAGGGGATTATCCGAAAGCCGCCAAACCTCAGGCTGGGCGCCAAGCCCCAACACTCCGGCCCAGGTAATGAGAGAAAAAGCCAACCTCAATCCGGGCCTCTTGCAACGCCAAAGGGCCAGGAGGCTCACGATCGTTCCAACCAACACCAGCAACAGCTGGATCGCACGCCCCAGACCCCCTTGGAACTCAGCGACAGGAACCTTCGTGCCAATCACAACAGAGAGGGCAATCAACACCACCATCACCACAGCCGCTGCAAGCCAACGACCCAGGTCGCTGTGGTCGCGCCCAACCGTGACGGGGAGATTCTGTTTCTGGAGCCGACGTGCACGCGTCTGGACGGCCAAGCGCACCACCACACCCACCAGGGGATAAACCAAAACCACGGCAAGGAAAGGATGCAAGATCCACAACCAATCAACGCCGGCCATCACCAACAGAGCATCAACGCAAAACGTAGCCACGCTGCGAAAACATGCCGAAGCCCCCTGTAGGCATCGTCGTTGCCCTCAAAGGCTCAATGGTTCCAAGCAAAAAGGACCCAAAAAGCAACATCAAGACAACGCAATCGCGTCGTTAGCAACAACGATTCACACAACAATTCCCCTCAAAATCATCCACAAATGAATGGCCAAAACCCTGCTTAATCACTGGCGCAAGTCCTGGTAGATAGCTTGGTGCTCAACAGAAGCCTCTCGTGATCCATACCTGATCGATAACCATGGACATTCGAAACTCCCTCCGCGATCTCTGTCCAGCACTGGGCAACAAGATCTACTTCAACTACGGCGGTCAGGGACCGTTGCCTACGCCTTCGTTGGAGGCCATGACCCAAAGCTGGCAGCGCATCCAAGAACTGGGGCCCTTCACTACAGATGTGTGGCCGTATATCAGTTCAGAAACAAACAAAACGCGTGCGTTGCTCAGTCGCATGTGTGGTGTGGCACCCCATCGCCTTGCTCTCACCGAAAACGTCACCAGCGGTTGCGTGTTGCCGCTTTGGGGACTTCCCTTTGAAGCAGGTGATCGCCTCCTAATCAGTGATTGCGAGCACCCAGGAGTCGTCGCGGCATGCCATGAACTTGCCAGACGGGAACACCTAGAGGTCGACACCCTGCCGGTTCAGCAGTTCAGGCAAGGACGTGAGGCCCAACACGACACCGACGCAGGCGTCCTTCAAGCCTTGGAGGACTCTCTTCAGCCACGCACCAAGGTGGTGGTGCTGTCTCATCTGCTCTGGAACACCGGGCAGCTGATGCCCATCCCTGCGGTGGCAGAGCAGCTTGATCAGCATGCTCAGCAACCTTTTCTGCTCGTGGATGCAGCCCAAAGCATGGGTCAAATTCCTGTGGAAGCAGCAGCACAGGCGGCTGATATTTATGCATTCACTGGCCACAAATGGGCCTGCGGTCCCGAGGGGCTTGGAGGTGTGGCCTTATCAGAAAGAATCCTCAACCAAGCCAATCCAACCCTGATTGGCTGGCGCAGCCTGCGCGATGAAACACGCGCCGTGATCGATGATCCAGACCCGTTTCACCACGACAGCCGGCGCTTTGAAATCGCAACGAGCTGTGTGCCATTGATGGCAGGGCTGCGTCAATCGTTGGGCTTGCTCGCTAGTGAAGCCAATGAGCAACAACGCCTCCAAACCATCCAATCTCTAAGCGGCGAGCTCTATAGAAAGCTGAATGAGCTTCCAGGAACCACTCCCTTACTTGAGGGGGAGCCCCCCGCAGGATTGGTGAGCTTCCAACTCAACGATTCATGCTCCCGAAGCACAACTGAAATCGTAAAAATACTCGGTAGCGAAGGGATTTGGATCCGCAACCTGGAAGAACCCATCTGCCTAAGAGCCTGTACCCACATCACCACAGAAGAGCGCGAACTCACATCCTTCGTGAAGGCTCTTCAAGAGCTGACAGGCAACTAATCCTTAAGCCCCTGCGGGTATTAAGTACCAAGACGTCACCACAGCAATAGAGCAAAACAACACCATCGAAAGCGGCCAAACCTCATCTAAGAATTCAAGTCTTTTCGAAAGATTATCGCGTGCCTCTCCAAGCGGCATACTCTCCATATCGGCATAACGTCGGCCAATCCATACCAACAAAACAAACGCAAACAAAGTAATCACATAAGCAATCACATAGACCTGATCCAGAAATGTTAGGAAGGGAAGATCAGGAAGTTCTCCTCGATAGACCTGCTGCAAGAACACCAACGTCAATAAAACGGTGACCGGAATTCCGGCTCGAGCATCTTGTTCATCTGGACGAATTTTAAAGACCAGTAGGACCATCACCATCACCACCAACAAGGGCAACATCAAGCGCCAAAAAGAGGACCAAGATGAGGTTCCAAAGGTAATGTCATAAACAATAAGGCTGTAGTCGCGATCCAGCCCACCCAGGCCAAAATTGGTTGCATAGTTATGCCGATACTCAGCAATCGACCAGCCTCGATTCAACCAACCAATAATTCCCGTACCCGCATAGAGGCCCATCCCGCTATTACGACTATCAGGCTCAAAACGTAGTGTTCCATAGCCAAGCCCACCTGCCACATCATCAGCCTCAATCGCAATCGGCAAACTAATTGTAAGGAAGGGAAAATGCTTAAAGCTTGCCCGATCGATATAAAAACGCCCGACATAAGTATAAAGCTGATAATAAGTACCATCAGACAAGATTGCTGGTTTATCTTGCACAGGATTCAACACAGGATCCGCATCAGACAACAACGCATTCAGCAACAAAATATGCTCCTGTAAATCCGTATCGTTAGCTTCTAAGTAATCCTGAAGAGGCTGTTTCCAACGCATCCATACGTAGCCGTTCGAGGAGAAGCTAGGGATACTTAAATCCAAATCATAGGTACTATTTGAATACACCCCGATCTTTACATGATATTGCGCATCATCTAAGGCATCAATATCAGCTTGAATTTCACCTCCACTCAACGACTCTCCTCGCTGAGAACTCCAGCCATCACGAGGAAGACGATCCACTGATGTCGTCAAAGCACGAGAAGCTGAAGAAAGGCGCAGGGAATCACGACCTGGCACTTGATCAACATTTAAACTAGTTACTCCAACGATGGAAAGCAAGGCTGCCAGAACAACTGACGCGATCGCCAAGATGTTCCACTTTCTCCGTCTTCGAACCTTCGTCATGAAAAAAAAAGCAGCGAATCAAACAAGTGTTTTACGGGTTAAGCCAATAGCAACGATTCTTCGTAGAAATACCCTGATAGCGATTGGGCTCATTCTATCGATCGCTTCCACATCAGCCCAACAAAAAGAATCCCAAACATACTCTGACAACAAAAGCACGATCCTCCTCGGTCAATCCTTACCACTGAGCGGACCTTCAGCTCAAATCGGGAAAAAATATCAAGCTGGAGCGCAAGCATGGTTTAACGAAGTGAATCGACAAGGAGGAATCAACGGGAAAAAAATCCGCTTGATCAGCCTCGACGACCAGTATGAGCCTGAGCAAACCATCAGAAACACGAAAACCCTGCTAGACCGCCCCAACCTTCTCGCCTTATTTGGGTACGTAGGCACACCAACAACAAAAGAGATCCTTCCCGTCATTGAAAAAAGAAAAGTACCCCTCATCGCCCCTCTAACAGGCGCCTCAATCCTACGAGACAACGAATTGAACATGGTGGTGAATTTAAGGGCCAGCTATCAAATGGAAATCGATAAAATTGTGGATAGTCTTGTTCGAAATGCGAGACAGAAAATAGCCATTATCTATCAAGATGATGCCTTCGGAAAAGATGGACTTAAATCTGCAGAATCAGCGCTAAAAAGGCACGACCTAAAACCATATGCAATCTCCACAGTTCAAAGAAACTCTGCACAAATACAATCAGCACTTCAAGTCTTAACGTCCAGTCAACCAAACGCCATCATCATCATCTCGACATACGTCAGCTCAGCAGCATTAAGCAAAGAGTTACTACAACGAGATACAAAAGCCCAGATCATGAATGTGTCTTTTGTTGGCACCAGAGCCCTTGAACAATCACTACCTGTAGGACAAGCCAATGGCATTGGGGTTAGCCAAGTCGTTCCCTTTCCCTGGGACCGCTGGATTCCTGTTGTCGCGGAGTATCAACGCCTCATGCGCGTAAACAATCCTTCAGCCCGATTTGGATTCACAAGCCTGGAAGGATTTATGGCTGCCAAATTAATCACAGAAGGAATCAAAAATGTCCAAGGGCCACTCACAAAAGAAACTCTCCTCACGAGCCTTAAGTCGATTAAAAAAGTAGACTTGGGAGGATTTGAGCTAGACTTGTCAAGCAATAACAAGCAAGCTAGCAATTACGTTGAGCTCACATTTTTTGGAGCACAACAATGGGAGCCTTAACTTCTGCCGTAGCAAGGATCTCAACCCCATTTCACCATCAAACAATACATGCGCTCAGACCTTCATAAAGCAGACGATTTCATACCCCAAAGCTTGATATCCGCCTTCGTCCAATCCGGACGCTGGAAGCTGATTCCAGCGCTACTCATGCTGGGGCTAACACAGCTGGCCTCGATGCAGGGTTGGCCAACTCTGCTTTGTTTCATTGTTTCAGCGACAGGCATCATTCCGATCGCCCTGTTGCTTAGCGATGCAACGGAAGAGATTGCAGAACATAGCGGACCAACGATTGGAGCTATCTGCACCGCAGTATTTGGCAATTGTGCTGAATTTATTATTGCCTTATCGGCTCTAAGGCTCGGCCTTATTGATGTTGTTAAAGCAAGTATTACTGGAGCGATTCTCTCCGATCTACTTCTCGTTACGGGCGTGGCAATGCTTGTAGGTGGACTGAAATACAGCGAACAAAGTTTTCAGGAAACCATGGTTCGCACCAACGGTGCCGCCATGACCTTAGCCGTCATGGCGATGGCCCTACCTGCATCCCTCATCAGCACATCAGGAATCGATGATCCCGTCGCAATTCATGGCCTATCAATGACTGTTGCGGCAGTCCTTATTATCATTTACTTCCTAACATTAATATTCTCGCTCGCGACCCATAGCCATTTATTTGACCCCCAACACATCCATAATGATGACGCTGATGCACCTCAGGAAGCAGCAAAAAAAACAAACTTAGTGCCCTGGATCATTCAATTAATCGTTAGCACGGCGTGCTTGGCTTATCAATCCGAGAGCTTTGTTCATTTTTTAGAGCCTGCCACAGAACAGCTCGGCTTCAGTGCCCTATTTACCGGAATCATCATCATTCCGATCATTGGGGGGTTTTCGGAGTATGTGCCTGCCGTTAAAGGGGCCTTAAAAAATCAAATGGATCTTTCGATCTCTTTAGCGATGGGATCCAGCTTGCTCGTTGCCCTACTAATCGCCCCAGCACTGATCATTATTGGATCAGTGATCGGTCAGCCCATGAATCTTGACTTCACAGCCTTCGAAGTCATCGCACTCATCTTTAGCGTCTTAATTGTAAATCTTGTGAATATGGACGCAAAATCGAATTGGCTGGAAGGTGTTTTACTCCTAGGTATGTTTTCGATTTTTGGAGCCGCTTTTTACTATTACCCAAGCTAGAGATTTAAGAGCTCAATTTATCTTGCAGAACTTTTAAAGCCTGTTCACGGTCATCAAAATGAATTTTTTCGGTGCCCAGAATTTGATAATCCTCATGACCTTTACCAGCAATGAGAACAAGATCTTGTGAGCCAGCATTCTGAATCGCTTCCGCAATCGCTTCAGCTCGATCCAGGGTCACCGTTAACGCAGCTCCACTAGGAATTCCACTCACAACATCATCCAGGATTTGTTGAGGATTTTCTGTGCGTGGATTATCAGACGTCACCACCACCCCATCAGCAAGCTCTGCCGCAATCGCAGCCATCTGCGGACGCTTGCCACGATCCCTATCACCGCCGCAACCAAACACACAAATCAGTTTGCCGTCGGCGAAAGGGCGACAGGCCTTCAAAGCGCTGCGCAATCCATCTGGCGTATGGGCGTAATCCACCAAGACCGTGGGCAGCGCTCCCCCCTTTGAGGTCACAACAACCCGTTCCATCCGACCAGGAACGCCCCCGAATGTGCTGATGGCTTCAAGGAGCGGCTCCAAAGGGAGACCTTGCTGAAGCAAAACCCCTACGGCCTGCAACAGATTCATCACATTGAATCGACCCAGCAGTGGAGAGTGAAACGAGCCCTCACCAATCGGACTCAACAGCCGGCCTTCAACCCCAGACGAGCCCATCACCAAATCAGACATCGTCAATTCTGCGGAAACTGAGCCCTCGGACAACGAACTCCGCCAACAACGATCGCCCAACCGCTCCGATAGTTGTTTTCCCCAAGGGTCGTCCACATTCACGACAAATTGAGCTCCACGATCAGCGACCAGAGGTGGGGCAAGCGGTGGGGCAAACAGGCGAGCTTTGGCTTCGAAATAAGACGCCATCGTCTCGTGGTAATCGAGATGGTCCTGGGTGAGATTGGTAAACACAGCGCCAGAAAAGCGGCATCCAGCCACCCGATGCTGATCAAGGGCGTGGGAACTCACCTCCATGGCAGTGATCTCAGCGCCAGCGGAACAGGCCTCAGCGAGCTGAGCCTGCAGCCGATCAGCCACAGCGGTGGTATGAGTTGCGGTCACGCTGTGGCCAGGCCAGCGATTCAGAAGGGTCCCAAACAGAGCAGAAGGACGTCCACAGGCCGAACTCAAATGTTCAATCAGATGCGTCGTAGTGGTTTTGCCATTGGTGCCCGTAACCCCAATCAAGCCGATGCGATCACTGGGGTGATTCCAAAAAGCTGCTGCTAGCTCACCAGCCCAGAGAGCAACTGGATCAGGCACCACCACCACAGCGTCGCTTTGTTCAGGAGGCTGAGCGGCGGCGGCGGCTGAGCCAATCAGAACAGCGGCAGCGCCATCAGCAAGAGCCTTAGGCCAAAAGCTGCCTCCATCCACCCTCCCGCCGGGAAGACCGATGAACAAACTCCCAGGACCCACGCCACGTGAATCACAGGTGATCGATTCGATCACGACATCGACCAAGCCCTGGGGGACAGGCAAACCCACCGAATGAAGCAAGGCGTGGAGTGTCTGGGTCATCGCTGGGGCACCACAGAAGGGTTTTCTAATCCGAACCTGCCCCAGTGGAGCAGACCCGCTGCAACCAGTTGCGCAATCCATCCCCACTCAGTCTGGGGGAAACGCGAGGGAGCTCGGTGTCCTCCAAGACCAAAACGGGCACCTCGAGGTCATAACGCGCGCGCAACGACGCTGGACATTCGGGTGAATCAATGTCCACCACAACGAGCTTGAGGGGATGGACGCCTCGCTCAAGATTGAGGTCTCGCAAGCGCTGTTCCAGCCCCTCACAGAGACAACAACCAACCCTGCTGTAAAGCAAAAGTCGCCGGGAATCAATCGGGGACGGGGTCACAGCCGCAGGGGGTAAAGGGATGGCAACGCAGCAACCGTCTCAGAGTGAGCCAACCGCCCCTCCAGGGACCATGGCGCTCAATCGCCTCAAGACCGTAGGCACTGCAAGTGGGAATGAAGCGACAGCGAGGGCCGATCAAAGGGGAAATCCAATGCCGATAGAAACTGATCAGGGCAAGCATCACCGCGCTTACCAACCGATTGAAGGGATGCGTGCTGCCGGCAGATAAGATGTTTGATTCGTGCATGCGATTCCGCGGTGCGGGCCACAAACCCAGCATGACGGATTCTCGCTTGAGCGCGAACCATTTCATCCCTTCTTTCCTATGTCCAGATACCGCGGCCCTCGCCTGAGGATCACGCGGCGCTTGGGAGACCTACCTGGTCTCACCCGGAAGGCCGCAAAACGGTCCTATCCACCCGGTCAGCACGGCCAAGCCCGTCGCAAGCGCTCCGAATACGCAATCCGCTTAGAAGAGAAGCAAAAGCTTCGCTTCAACTACGGCGTTTCCGAACGTCAACTCGTGCGCTACGTGAAGAAAGCGCGTGCTCAGGAAGGTTCAACAGGAACCAACCTGCTCAAACTGCTCGAGAACCGTCTCGACAATGTTTGTTTCCGCATTGGATTTGGCCCCACCGTGCCCGGCGCACGCCAATTGGTGAATCATGGCCACGTCACCGTGAATGGACGGGTCACTGATATCGCTAGTTATCAGTGCAAGGCAGGTGATGTGATCGCCATTCGCGAACGCAAGTGCAGCAAACTGCTCGCTGAAGCGAATCTTCAATTCCCAGGATTGGCCAACGTGCCTCCCCACCTTGAACTCGACAAACCCAAGCTGAGCGCGAAAGTGGTTGGCCGCGCTGAGCGCGAATGGGTGGCCCTTGAGATCAACGAACTGCTAGTGGTTGAGTACTACTCCAGAAAAGTCTGATGTTCAAGCCCAGATTTCGATCTGGGACTGTTCTCAATCCATGTCTATTCCTGTTGGCCTTGGAGATCAAGCCAGCAGGATTTTTTATGCCCACACACACACCTTTCAAGCCAATCAAATAATTTTCTAAGTATCGCCAAATCCATTCGACTTCTTAGATGATTTCTTCTTCTTTGCCTTTGTCACGGAAGCAGGAAGCTTTTCAAGAGGTTGATCATCCTTAAAGAAAACTCCATCCAGCCATACGGTGATGATGTAAACAACGATCAAAACCGGAATCAACACAGCCCATTGATTGGGAAATTCATAGGGGATCTGCTGAACACCAAAAATCGCCAAATAGCCCGTAATTAAAGTAAATATAAATCGGCGGATACTGGCTTGATTCAACTGAAATTCTCAATTCAACAGAACTATAACGCTAACCCCACAAGACTCCTCAATAATCACAATATTTTTCGCTATAACCATTTTCTTTCATCAGTTATCAACGCTTTCAATGGGGCACACTCTTGCTCACACAGTCCTGACTCTCAGCAGAGATCGAACATTCGGGATCCTTTTTGCCGTACTGACTAGGCTCTCGCATCGCCCAGTACTCATCGACAACGCCAAGCAAATAAACCATGGCTTTTTTAAGTGACTTCCTCAGACCCATGGAATTGACCCTTTCCAAGTACTGTGGCAAACAATTGCTGGTCGTGCAATCAATGACACACAACCCTTTGCACTGAATAACGAGAGCGTACCCACGGGCGAAGCCATTGATATTCAAAAATCCAACCCTGGTTACTACAATCATTTCCCTGCAACAAAGCGTTTGAACAAAATGATTAAAACCAGGCCAGTCCTTCCGGCCGATCTCTTTGATCAAGCACTCTCCAAGGCCTCACTCACAGAAGAGGAAGAGGCATTCATCGAATTTGTGAGATATACAGGAGTGATCGACGAATTAATACTAAGGAAAGGTTTATCGCTACCTGCCAAACCCCCTGCCCTCTGCAGGCTTTCAGACATCTGCGAAAAAATCGGAGCCATCATTCCTGATCATTTCAGCGCTGCGATGGAATGGTCAGCAGAGCAAAGTGAAGACAAGATTGCCTGGAAAGGAAACTTGATTTGCAACATCGCCTTCAACAGTGATGGAATCGAACTTTCGCCCAATGCCGGAACAACCTTGTACCACACCTATGTTGTGCATCAAGAACTATTTATCGGTTTGGGGTTTTAACCTCTAACCACACAGCATCTCATTCATCGCTCAACGTCTTGATTGGAGGAATCAAGAAAGTTTTCTTATATTCAGCGAATCAGAGTCGCCTTGAAAAAGCCAAGGCCTAGCCCCATTCCCTTGGGCTTATCCTCCAGAAATGTGATCGCCAATTCAAAATCCATCAAGCCTTTCTCTTCAATAAAATCTCGTGGAAGTTTGCCGCTTCGTTGATCGAGATAACGCCCATGAATCTCTTCTTTGTTCTTACTTAAAAAGTCAACAATCTCCTGAAGCACATGATCACGCCATTCATCCTTGTCACGTTGCTGCACCTGGCTTTCCTTCATGATGCATCCCAACAACCTTTGAACGCTAAGACGCCCTGAGGCAAACCATCAAGCCTGCGGAAAGGCATAGTCATGGGCATCACACAAGCTCCAGCCGCCGTCACGATCAAGCTCCAGCACAGAGTCGTGAAAGGGCAGCAAAGTAGACCGATGTCCCACACTCACATACCCAGCGCCAGCATCACGGAGTAGCTGATACACCGCCCGTTCCGTTGGGATGTCTAACGCGCTGGTGGATTCATCGAGAAGCACAAATTTCATCTTGGCCAGCAAAACCCTCGCAAAGGCAATTCTCTGCTGCTCTCCCACAGAGAGCACTTTTGGCCAATCAATGAACGCCTCCGATGACTCAAGGGTCTGGTGGACGGAGGAAAGAGAGACCGAGTCGAGCAGTGTGTACATCCGCTCCTGGTTGAGATCCAACTCAACATCTGGATAGAGCAGCTGTTCGCGCAAGGAGCCTGAAAACACATAGGGCTTCTGCGGAACAAAGATCACCCCCTCTCGAAATCCCCGTGATGCCACCACTCCAGAAGCGGGAGGCCAAAGGCCGCTGAACATCCGCAGCAACGAGGTTTTCCCACATCCCGATGGACCCACAACAAGAAGACGACTCTCCTGATCGAGATCGATGCTGAGGTTTCGCACCAATGTGCGCTCTTCGGATGGAATCTTCAGCGTGGCGGACTCCACATGAATCATCACCCCAGGAGCTAGCAGATTGGCTTCGGGAGCTGAATGCGATGCAGACAAGGAAGGGCCAGTCTCGAGATCACCTGCGCTGAGATCGAAACCATGACCAATTTCTGTGAGGCGTTGGCCATTGGAAAGCAAATTGGCGATATCAGGAAAATTATCCACAACAAAGCTAAAAGCTCGCGTCACATACCCGAATGCCATTGATACTTGAATGAAAGCCCCATACTCAATTTCGCCCTTAAAGTAAACAGACCAAAGCAAAAGATAAGGAGCCAGGTAGGTAAAATTCCTGAATGCAACTGAAATAGACTTTACCACTGAACTGAATCGAATCACACGATATTGATTTCCAATGGCGGCAAATAATGCATCGATACCTCGCGCCCATTCGCTCCTTTCACCGCCGTAGAAAGCAATCGACTCAGCATTATCTCGAACACGCGTCAAAGAGTAGCGAAAATCAGCGTTTAGCATCAATTGAATATAATTCAACTGAACAAGTTTCTTACCAACAAAAGTGATTAGACCAGTCGTGAAGACCGCATACACCACTACATATAAAAGAATCCACGCATCAATAGTGAACAAGACGACGGCGAAACTTGCAGCCGAAACAAAAGAGTCAACCAGCTCAAAAAACAACTCAGAACTTTTCTCTGTGAACTTTTCAATATCTTGCGCAATCCTTTGATCAGGGTTATCAATCGGAACGCCATCAACTGAGCCAGTAGAGCTCAGCCGGTAGAAAAATCTCCCGCCCAAATAACCACCAAAAAAGCGCAGGGTCATCGCTTCACGCCAAAAATTAGCAAACGCACTTTTGGTAAAGCTATAGACATAAATCGCCGGAACAAAAACACACAACAAGACAAAAATCTGAACCAATCCCCTACGAGAATCCGCAACATCTTTCGCTACGAATGAATTGGTCAGATCCCTAAAAAAGTAAGTTATAAGAACTGAGAGTGCGCTTACAACCAACAAAAACCAAAAAATAACCAGTACATACAACCAAGCCACACGCCGACGGGTATCCATCCCCCGAAGAGGCCATGCAGCGAAACCAGCCGCCAAAACTGACAACACCGTGAGCACAGCTAAGGCGCGGCTATTCACAAGCCAGCCAGCAAAATCAACCATCACACTCAAACCAGTGATCAAGTCGGCTGGAAGGAAATGAGTGATCAGACCATTCGCAATGAAGATGGTCCAGGCTGATAAGCCAAGGGAGACAACAATCACCGAGCTCATCAGAGCGATAAACAGCTGAAGCGCGCGCCGATCTGTGCCATTCACGAAAAAAGGCAACAACAACTGCCTTAGATCTTTCGTATTCGTTGCGCCCATCAACACTCCTTCACCGATCCTCATCTTGAAGGCCAGCCAGACCCTCTAACAACAGGCCGTTGAATAGCCTTGAACTAGATCGCATCAACGCCTTGCAGCGTCCTGTCCCAGAACCGGCGACAGCCACCCGGGCCATTCACCACGGCGAAAGCTTCGCGAGCGAAACCGGCACGGTGATGCCACCCATCTACGCCACCTCAACGTTTGAGCATGGCAACCCAGGCGGATTCGATTACACCCGCTCGGGCAACCCCAACTTCCGCATTCTTGAAACGGTGTTGGCCTCCGTAGAGGCGTGTAGCCATGCCACGGTGTTTGGTTCAGGAGTCAGTGCGATCACCGCGATTGCCTCCACCCTGAGCCAGGGAGATTTGGTGCTCTGCGAGGAGAACCTCTACGGCTGCACCGTGCGCTTGTTCGAACAGGTGTTTGCCAAGTTTGGGGTGCGCACCGAATGGGTGGATTTCACCAACCCCGATGCGGCAGCCCGCATCATTGAGCGGCAGCCAGCGATGGTCTGGCTGGAGAGTCCCACCAATCCACTGCTCAAGGTGATTGACCTCGATGCGGTCTGCAGCGCTGCCCGCTCCGCGGGCGTCCCCGTCGTGGTCGACAACACCTTCGCGACCGCCTTGGTGCAACGTCCTCTGGAACTCGGCGCCACCCTGTCCCTCACCAGCACCACGAAATACATCAATGGCCATTCCGATGCCCTCGGCGGTGCGGTTTGCACCGATGAGCCCAGCTGGCACCAAAAGATGGTGTTTGCCCAAAAAGCGTTGGGGCTGATGCCCTCACCCTTCGACTGTTGGCTGATCACCCGAGGCATCAAAACGCTGCCTCTGCGCCTGAACCAACAGATGGCGAATGCCGCTGCGGTGGCAGATCATTTGGCATCCCATCCCGCCGTCTCGTGGGTGCGCTACCCAGGACGAGACGATCATCCACAGAGGGCTGTGGCCTCGCGCCAGATGAAGGGAGGCGGAGCGATCGTGACGATTGGATTAAATGCGAGCCGTGAACAGGCCTATGCCGTGTGTAAAGCCCTGCGTTGGTTCACGATGGCCGAAAGCCTTGGCGGAGTTGAGAGCTTGATCTGCCATCCAGCCACCATGACCCACGCCGCCGTTTCTGCCGAGATCAAAACCGCCTTAGGTATCAGCGACGGACTGATTCGTCTATCGCTTGGCTGCGAAGACATCACGGACCTCTTGATCGATCTTGACCACGCCCTCAGCCTGCTTCCGTGAGTCCCCGCGATCTCCTGCGCAATCCCTGCTGGCAAGGCGAGGACCTCGGCCATCCCTTGCCTGACAGCACCCACGCCGTATCGGTGGCCTTACCGCGCTGGCGCGACGTCATCGCCTACGAAGACAACGATCCGCAATGCCGCTCGCAATTGCGAGCGTTTTATCCACGCTTTGCGCTCCATCCCTTGGTTGCGGAGGTTGCCCGCAAAGCCCTAGCGATGCTGCCTGCCGGCATGGCGTCGGCTGGATCCAGTGCTTGGCCCTACCCCAACAGAGCTGCCGCCCAGCTCGCCCAGGACCATTGCCATGGGGTGGCTCCCCATGCCTCCACCCAAATCGTGGATCAACTCGGACTCGCCGTCTTGATTGCCAACGCTGAAGCCAGCCCCCATGCCAAGGCTTTCTGGCAACACGCTGGGTTAGGAGCCTCGTCGCGACGGGCCGCGATCGGCTTGAGCAAGGAAGCAGCACCAGCAGCCGGGAGCGCTGATCAAGCTCAGGCTCTTGTGATCGAACGACTGGCCTCTATCTATAGATGTGACACCCAACAGTTGAGCCTGCATCCCTCCGGGATGGCGGCTCTGCACACCGCTCTTCAATTGGTCACGGCGATGCGGCCAGGACGCCCCACCCTGCAAATCGGCTTTCCTTATGTGGATGTGCTGAAGCTGCCTCAGGTGGTGTTTGCTGGCAGCGAACTGTTGCTGGAAACCAGCAACGCAGCTGTAGAAGCTGCTCTTGATCGCATCGATCCGGCCGCTGTGATCGTGGAGCTACCCAGCAATCCACTGCTTCAGTGCGTGGATCTTGCGACCCTCGCCCGCTTAGCGCATGCCCGCGGGATTCCAGTGATCGCAGACGACACGATTGGCTCTTGCTTGAACATTGATCCCCTGCCCTATGCAGACCTGATCTTCAGTTCCCTCACCAAAAGTTTTGCCGGCCGTGGTGATGTCTTGTCTGGATCCCTGGTCGTGAGCCCTTGGTCCCCATGGGAGCAAACCTTCCGAGATCAGCGATCAATCACAGGGTTCGTCGCCCTTGGCGATGCCGATGTGATCGCCCTGGAACAAGGAAGCCGCGATGTCCAAGCACGCGTTCCCCAACTCAATCGCCATGCCCAAGCTCTAGCTGCGCGACTCAGCAACCATCCGGCAGTGGCTCGCGTGTATTACCCCGATCAATGCGCCAACTTCCATAGCCTCCTGCGCCCAGGTGCCGGACATGGTTGTCTGCTCTCCTTTGAGCTCAAGGGCGGGAGCGATCAGGCCCAAGCCGTTTACGACGCGTTATCGGTTTGCAAAGGGCCAAGCCTGGGCACACCGTTCACCTTGGTGTGCCCCTATGTGCTTTTGGCTCACTACGACGAGCTGGCCTGGGCTGAGGACTGCGGCGTTCCCGCTCACCTCCTGCGCGTCTCGGTCGGACTCGAACAGCCTGAGGAGCTTTGGCAACGGTTTGAACGCGCCCTGTCTCGTTAGGCCACTAAAAACGCAGACGCAAACTCGCCAGAACGGCTTGAGATTGAAGATCAATCTGAGTGCCAGCAATCTTGAGGCTGGATCGGCCTGCAGGACGCACGATTTTGGCGGATCCTGCATTGGTTTTCACCGTTCCCAGATCGGTCCAGCGATAGGCCAGGTCAAGGTCCAGCCTCTCGCTGACAGGGATGCTCACACCAGCCGTAAGCAAATAGGCCAATGACGTGGAGCTCCCCCCAGAGGTCACCGTGACCGCATCCTTTGAAATCGCTGGAATGCGATAGGTGACCTGCCCGAGGGACGTACTGGCAGCACCCAGACCGGCTCCGATGTAAGGGCGCACGGTGGCAAGCTCAGGTCCATCCACGTAAACCACGCCAAACCCCGCCAGGGCATTCCCGGAAGCACTCACCGGCTGGTTGGAGCCCCGACCAAGAAAATTGCTAGTGCTGGACAAGCTGAGCTGGGGCGACCAATTGAGCAGCGCTTCCGTCCGCAGCCATGAAGCCCAGCGATAGCCAAAGGCAGCATCCACAACGGGGGTTTGCTCAAAGCCGCCGTAGGCCCCCAAGCTCCTGCCGTCGTCCCCTTGCCCACAGCCAAATAAGGCGGGTGGGTTGCTGCTGGAACAACTCTGATCCTTCAGCTCACTGCTCTCTGGCCATTGCATCCCAACACCGAGTCGCAGGTAGGGGCCACGCTCCTGCTCGTCTGACTCAGCCCGAACAGCTGCAGGGGCAACAACAACCAAAGCGCACGCCAAAAAAGACGCATAGCAACTGTTCATCGAATACAAAATGAGTGGGTCTGCTGAGACAAAGCCATGTCAACAGACATTGAAGTCTTAACAAGGCCTGAAGCTGGAATGACGTGCCATTAATGGCAATTAAATTTCTAGAAAATAATTCCTGCCTCATGTCCCGCGTTTACGCCGACAACAGCCAAGCCATCGGCAACACCCCGCTCGTTCGCCTTAACCACGTCACCAAGGGTTGCAAGGCCACCGTTTTGGCCAAGATCGAAGGCCGCAACCCGGCTTACAGCGTGAAGTGCAGGATCGGCGCCAACATGATCTGGGACGCTGAAAAGCGCGGTGTTCTCAGCGAAGGCAAAACCATCGTGGAGCCCACCTCAGGGAATACAGGAATTGCCCTCGCCTTCACGGCGGCAGCTCGGGGTTACAAGCTGATTCTCACCATGCCGGAATCGATGTCGATCGAACGTCGACGGGTGATGGCCGTGCTTGGTGCCGAACTGATTCTCACGGAAGCCGCCAAGGGCATGCCTGGCGCCATCGCCAAGGCCAAGGAAATTGCGGATAGCGATCCTGCCAAGTACTTCATGCCTGGCCAGTTCGATAATCCCGCTAACCCAGAGATCCACGAAAAGACCACCGGTCCTGAAATCTGGAATGACTGCGATGGAGCGATCGATGTCTTGGTCGCCGGCGTTGGCACCGGCGGCACCATCACTGGCGTCTCGCGATACATCAAACAGGAAAAGGGCAAGGCCATCACCTCGGTCGCCGTGGAGCCAAGCCACAGCCCTGTGATCACCCAAACCATGAATGGCGAGGCGCTCAAGCCAGGCCCCCACAAAATTCAGGGCATCGGCGCCGGCTTCATTCCCAAGAATCTCGATCTCTCTGTGGTCGATCGCGTGGAGCAAGTCACCAATGAGGAATCGATCGAAATGGCCCTGCGCTTGGCCCAAGAGGAAGGCCTGCTAGTAGGGATTTCTTGTGGCGCCGCGGCCGCAGCGGCCATTCGCCTCGCCCAACAGGATGAATTTGCTGGCAAAACGATCGTGGTGGTCCTACCGGACCTTGCCGAGCGTTACCTTTCCTCCGTGATGTTCGCCGATGTGCCCACCGGCATCATCGAACAACCCGTTCCTGTTTGATCAACAGGGTTTAGATCAACTCGTTTTAGATCAACACCTTCGCGAATGAGCGTTGGGATGCCCCGTCTGAGCACGGGGCTTTTTGATGGGATCCCTCAGAGGGATCCCTCTGGTCGCGCATCGCAAAGCACCGCCTCAGGAGCAATCCACATGGCATCGCCATAGGAATAAAAGCGATACATCTCCTCGATCGCTGCGGCATAGATCTGAAGCAACGGGTCGCGGCCGATCAGAGCGCTCACAAGAAGCAACAGGGAGCTCTTGGGAAGGTGGAAATTTGTGAGCAAACCTTGCACAACTTGAAAGCGATAGCCGGGCTGAATCACGAGGTCCACAGGCCCCTTCAAGGGCTGCAAGTTCCCTCCACCCGCAGCCGCTGCCGCCTCCAGTGCGCGCACGCTCGTAGTGCCCACGGCAATCACCCGGCCTCCGCGAGCTCTACAGGCCGAGACCGCCTCCACCACCTCTGGGCGCACCTCCACCCATTCACTGTGCAAGGTGAGATCCGTCAAATCCTCCGTTTCCACCGGCCGAAAGGTGCCTAAGCCCACATGCAAGGTGACATGGGCCAAGGCGACACCCCTCTCGGCAATCGCTTCAAGCAAGGCATCGCTGAGATGCAATCCCGCCGTCGGAGCCGCGACCGCTCCTGGACGGGTGGCGTAGCGGGTTTGATAGCGCTCTTGATCCGAACTGTCATGCCGCGTGATGTAAGGAGGAAGCGGCACTTCTCCGTAGCGCTCCAACAGTCCTTCGAGTGCAAGCGCATCCACGCAATCCGGAGGAAACTGCACGATCCGGCCGCCGCTGGCAGCATCGTTCGCCAGCACGGCTAAGGACAACGGTTCTTGCTCCAAGGCCTCGAGCCAAAGCTGATCACCAGGCCGCATGCGTTTGGCAGGTCTCGCTAAGCACAACCACTTCCCCTCGCCACGGGGCTCGAGCACGAGCAATTCACCCAAACCACCGCCACTGCGCCGCACCCGAAGACGGGCTTTCAGGACGCGGGTGTCATTCACCACCAAAAGATCGCCAGGTTGCAACTCCTGCTGCCAGTCCCAAACGCGTTGATGCCTCAGCTCAGACAGGGAGCTCCCTGCAGGGGGCACCACCAACAGACGCGCATCGTGCCGCGGCTCCACCGGCGCCTGCGCAATTCTTTCTTCCGGCAGAACGTAGTCATACGAGCTGAGCTGGAGATCGCGTGAGTCAGGCATGATCTGGCTCCACAACAACATCAGCCCATGCTGCCCGCACGAAGTCACCTGGAGTCCCGGCGGTCGGGATGTAGTACCTCACCATCGAAAACACGCGACTTTTGCCATCGGAAAGAGCACGAAACAAGTTGAAAGCCCTCTGGTTCAGGAGGGTTTGATCCAGGTGATCCCTCGGAATGACAAATGGCATCACAACCGTTGTGCACTGCTCAGGATGAAGCTGCTCCTGATCAACAACAAAATCACAAAAGGGCTGCAGGAGAGAGCTGAATGGACTCTCAAGCAATTTGAGCTCCAAGGCGCCTGTCTGAGATCCCGCTAGACGATCCCATTCCTGACTGAGTTGACCCGCTTCGTCTTGATCAACCACCACCATCACAGCCGTGACCTGATCCGCAATCGAACAGGCATAACGCACGGCTTCAAAGGATGGCTGGTTGAGACCACCAAGCCAAACGATGGCCTGATGGCGTGGCGACGTATTCGGTTCTAGGTAAAGAGGCTCCATGCCCGGATCAGGCGCCAATAAAGCCTGCACCTCCCTGGAGCGCTTGCGAATCACAGCGAGCCCCCACACCACCAGGGGCAGAGCAATCACCACCGTCCAGGCACCCTCTGTGAACTTGCTCACGATGATCACCAACAACACCACGAACGTGGAGAAGGCACCCAAGGCATTGAGCGCCATCCGCCCCTGCCAACCCGATCCACGCAAGCGCCACCAATGCAGCACCAATCCCAGCTGCGACAGCGTGAACGCCGTAAACACGCCAAGGGCATACAAATTGACCGCCACGGTGGTGTCTCCATGGCAGATCCAAATGATCAACGCCGACACCGCCAACAGAACGCCAATGCCGTTCTGATACACCAAACGGTCTCCCAACCAGCGCATCTGCGGCGGCAGGCAACGGTCTTCCGCAAGCATCGCCGCCAACAGAGGAAACCCAGCAAAGGCCGTATTGGCGGCCAAGACCAGAATCAGCAGGGTGGAGAGTTGCAACAGCCAAAACAAGAGGCTGCCGCTGCCAAACACGCGAACACCGATCTGAGCCAAAACGGTGACTTGAGGATCTGGGGCAACGCCGTACATGAAGCCCAGGCCCGTCACGGCCAAAAGCATCGATGCAAGCAATCCACCCATCACAAGCAGCGTTACCCGGGCATTGCGCGCTGCGGGTTCACGAAACACCTGCACGCCAGTGGAGATGGCCTCAATCCCGGTCATCGCCGAACAGCCAGAGCTGAATGCGCGCAAGATCAAAAACAGCCCTAAGGGCTGCAGAGCGGCTTCCAAAGGCGGCGGCTCCGGCGTCCAGCCATGGTGCAAGCTGAGGTTGCTCACCCCAACAAGGGTGAGCAACAGGATCATCACCACGAAGACGTAGGTGGGAATCGCAAAAACCCTGCCCGCCTCACGAAGGCCCCGCAAATTGGCCCAACCCACCAGGGCCAGCAGCAGGAGAGACAACGCCAACTCATGGGGCAGCAACAAGGGCAGCAAAGACGACAGGGCCTGGGTTCCAGCCATCAAGCTCACGGCGGCTGTGAGCGTGTAGTCGATGAGAAGGGCTGCCGCGGCCACGAGGCTCACGTTGCGTCCCAAGTTTTCACGAGCCACCACGTAAGAACCGCCGCCATTGGGATAGGCGGAGATCGCCTGCCGATAGGACAGCACCACAATCACGATCAACGCGATGATCGCCAGGGTGATGGGGAGCGACTGCTTGAGGGCCGAACTCCCCGCTAGAACGAGCACACCAAGCGATGCCTCTGTGGCGTAAGCCACAGAGGAGAGAGCATCCGACGAGAGAATCGGCAAAGCCTGCAGGTTGGGCAGTCGCTCATGGGCGACTTGAGCCCGAGGCAAGGCTCGGCCAATCAGGCGTGACAGCAATGAAGCAGCCAACACAGCTGCGGCTTACAGAGCCAAACTCTCCGGACGCGTATCGATGAGCTCCGCCAGATCCTTGAGGAAGGCAGCACCGTCGGCGCCATAAATCACCCGGTGATCAGCGGTGAGGTTCACCTGCATCTGACGCTTCACAGCGATGGAGCCGTCTTTGCCTGCCACCACGGTGGGGCGAGATGCCGCAACCGCCAGGATCGCGCCGGTGCCAGGGGGCAGGATGGCATCAAAACGATCCACTCCAAACATTCCCAGGTTGGAGAGAGTGAAGGTGCCGGTGCTGTATTCCTCCGGCTGCAGCTGCTTGCTGCGGGACCGCTTCACAAGATCCCCCCACTGACGCGACAACTCATACAGATCGGTGCGATCGGCATTGCGCAACACAGGCGTAATCAATCCGCCGTCTTCCATCGCCACGGCAACAGCCACATTCACCTCAGCCGGATAGCTCATGCCAGAGGCCGTGGTGGCGGCATTCACCTGCGGATGCCGTGCCAAGGTCACGGCCACGGCTTTGGCCAGAAGCGCCGTCATCGTGACGCCCTTGGGCTTCACCTGCTTGTAGAACGCATCGAGCTTGTCGGTGGTGATCGTGTATCCAACGCGGAAACAGGGCACAGCGAGGCTGGCTTCCATGTTGCGGTTCACGGCCGCCTGAAGGGTGTTGAAGGCCACGGTGTCGCCCGGGGCCCCAAAACTGTTCCCCGCGGGAGCCGACGCTGAAGCAGCGCCCATGGCACCAGCCACAACAGCGGCGGACGTGCCTTCTCCCACTCTTGGTGGGGTCACCGGACGCCCGGCCGCCTTTTCAACGTCTTCCGCCTGAATACGACCATTGGGGCCCGTGCCGCGCAGACCGGCAAGGTCCACGCCCATTTGGGAGGCCAGCTTGCGCGCCCGAGGACTCACGATCAAGCGTCCATTGCTCGCGGGTGCTGCCACGGGAGCTGAAACGGGAGCGGGAGCCGCCACGGGAGCTGGGGCAACGGGTGCCGCAGGAGGTGCCGCAGCAGGAGGTGCCGCAGCAGCTGGAGCAGTCGGCGCAGCCGCTGGGGCTGCTGAAGGGGCTGCGGTGGGGGCTTTGGCCTTGGCGTCCGCAATCTCGGCTTCCGTCTCAACGATCAAGCCGATGGTTTCCCCCACCGGGGCCGTGCTTCCCGCAGGCATCAACACGGCAGCCAGGTAGCCCTCCTGAAAGGACTCCACATCCATATCGGCTTTGTCTGACTCAACAACGAGAACGGATTCGCCTCGCGCCACCTTGTCTCCGGGCTGTTTGAGCCACTCCACGATTTTGCCCTCCGTCATGGTGGAGCTGAGGGCAGGCATAAAAATGTCGTGGGTTGCCAAAACCGTCTCCAGAAGAGCTAATCAGAGAGATTTTACGGCCCGGGTCAGCCCTGATCGATCGACTCGATCACGCCATCGCGCACAACGACAGAGACCTGCATTTTGCTGACCAAATTATCGCCAACTTTGACGTCGCAAAAGCTATCGAGTTGACCCTGTTCAACGATCTGATCCATCTCTAGCTCACGAACTTGAGCCTGTTGTTGCAGCAGGTTTCGCTTTTGTTCTTCCAGCTCAGAGCGCTTGGCCGCCACCTGTTGCTGCACCTGTGCCACCTGATCCTGCACGCGGGGGTCGAGCGGATTCGCACTTTGACGACGCACTTCGTCCACCACTTGCTGTCCCTCTTGCTCCAGCTGGGCAAGCTGCTGATCCGTGGTGGCGATGCCATTGCTCAACTCGCGCTCAGCCTCCTCCTTCCATGAGGGAGTCACCACCGCACGAATGGTGATCGAGCGCTTAATCGTGAGGGTGTTGCCGTCCGACATGAAATTAATGACGAGGTGCCAAGGGTCCCAGTCCAGTGGCTGCAGGTCAACCCAAATCAGGGGATGCAGGTATCAGCATCTATTCAGCTTCCGTAAAGAGCGTTAATCGACTCCCGGTCACGCCCGCTGATCCGATCGCGACGCTGCTTCAAGGTCTGCGTGAGCAAGCCGTTTTCAATCGTGAACGGCGCCACCAACACCACACCCATCACCCGTTCATCCGAGCGGGCTCCAACCCGCAAACTCAGCAGACGATTCAGTTCCCCCCGCAGCAGACGCCGCAGGTCTTGATCGCCTGGAGTCCCCCCGAGATCAGCCGGCAAACGGAGACCCTGCTCTGCCCCCCAGGCCAACATCGCCTCGAGGCGCGGCACAACCAAGGCCGCCAGCTGGCGTTGATCTTGACCAACAAGCATCACCTGTTCAATCAAGGGGCTTGAAACCAGCTCCTCCTCCAAAGGTGCCGGCTCAATGTTTTCACCGCTGCTGAGCACGATCGTGTCCTTGGCACGTCCCGTCAGGACCACCGAACCGTCGGGCAAGAGCATGCCCAGATCACCGGTATCGAACCAGCCATCGGCATCGAGCACTTTTGCTGTGGCCTCTGGACGACGCAGATAGCCAGCCATCACCTGGGGACCGCGCACCAAAACAACACCACATTCACGAAAGCCCAGCGGCTGACGCGTCTCAGCATCCACGATCCGGAACTCCGTATCCGGCAAGGGCTGGCCTGAACTTCCGCGAATGTTGCGCCATGGACGCCGGCAACTCACGACCGGGCTGGTCTCCGTGAGGCCATAGCCCACCAACAACTCAATCCCCACCGCCTCAAAAAAGGAATCCACATGAGGAGCGATCGCTCCTCCTCCATTGATGGGGAAGCGCAGCTGACCACCACTGAGCTGCAACCTCAGCTTTGGCCAGATCAGCTTGGATGCCAGGGCATGAGCGGGCCAGCGTCCGGCAGATTTCAAGCGCGCCATCAAGCGCTGACGGCGACCCAGGGGCATCAGCATCAGGTTGCGACGCTGACGCCGGGCCAAGCAATAGGCACTGCTGTTGGCGAGCGCCGCGCGCAAAAGGCGCTGCCTGGAGGCAGGAAATGTTTTGAGAACATCCTCAAACCCGGCTTGCACCGCCTCCCACAGACGCGGCACCGTGACCATCACCACAGGCTTCACCCTGGGGAGATCACGTTTGAGCTGTTTGATCGTGGTGTAGCTCTGCGAACAGGCGCAGGAAAAGAAGTAATACTCCGCACTGCGTTCATAGGCATGCCAGATCGGCAACACGCTGAGAACGGGAGCGCCGGGCTCTGGCCGAGCGACGCAACTCAAGCTGCGCATCTGATGCAGCAGGTTGGCGTGAGTGAGCGGAACGCCCTTGGGCTGACCGGTGGTTCCAGAGGTGTAGAGGATGGTGGCTGTTGTGCTGGCAGCGCTGGCGGCATCTCGGCCAGCGTCTGGATCCGGTGCCTGTTGCCCGGCACCAGCCGCCAAAAGATCAGCCCAAGTGATCACGTCTGGATCCACAGCATCGCCCTCGAGCTGCAGCACAAAGCGCAGCTGGCTGCGCAGCTGATCAGGCAATTGCAGCCGTTGCCACAGGTCCGCGTTTTGAACCACCAGAGCCACGGCCTTGGCGTCTTCGAGGATGTAGCGCAGCTCCTCGACAGGAGCCGAGGCGCCACGCACCGCATCGGCCGCACCAGCGCGCATCAAACCCTGATCAGCCATCAGCCAGCGAGGACTGTTTTCGGCAAACAGTCCCACCACATCGCCCTCACGAATCCCCAAGGAACGAAACCCTGCTGCCGCCGTTGCAATCCGTTGCGACAACTCCGCGTAGGTGAAATGCTCCGGATGGGCGGCATGGGGAGCATCCACAGCCAACAGCGCTCCATGGCGTTGCTCAAGCCAGGGCCAAAGTTGATCCACGCGCCCCAGGCCTTGCACATGCTGCTGACGGGCGAGTGATTTCAACTCCCAAGGCGTTGGTCGCCAGCTGGCCTGTGCAAACGAACCCACAACGTTGTTTTCAGCTTGCGCCTAGGAGTACCACCCAGAATCAAGACCAGCAAGGTCGCACCAGCTGAGGGACAGACGCTGGGCCAGTGCATCCCGCAGCAGTGGCTGCACGACCGCAGGGGTGATGCCAGGAATCCAACGCTGCAAACGATCCACCGGACGATCGGAAATGCCACAGGGCACAACCTGTGCAAACCCTTCCATGCCGCACGACACGTTGAGAGCAAGGCCGTGCTGCGTGATCCAGCGACGACATCCCACCCCGATGGCCGCCACCTTTCGCCCCTCAAGCCAAACCCCCGTGAGGCCTGAAATGCGGTGCCCCGTCAAGCCCAATGCCGCCAACACATCGATCACCACCTGTTCGAGCTGATGCATGTACCAATGCAGATCGGGTTCACGCCGGCGCAGGTCCAACACCGGATAGACCACCAACTGCCCTGGAGCGTGATGGGTGACCTCCCCGCCACGATCGATGCGATGCAGGGGCGCTGGCGGATGGTCTGGCTCAAAGCGCAAGTGATCCTCCGTCGCTCCCCGACCAAGGGTGAAGCAAGGCGGATGTTGAAGAATCCACACCGCTTCTCTGTCTGAGCCTTCCGCAGCAAGCAATCGCTGCTGCCAGAGTCGTTGCCACTCCCAGGCCTGGAGAAACGGCACGGGCGCAACCGGCTCAAAAAGAAATGCCGCAGACCGGTTTCCTGCGTCTGGGGCAGTTAGTAGGTTGCCGGTAGAACCAGGCAAAGGGGACCGCCATGAAGCTTCTGATCCATGGTCGCAATTTGGATGTGACGCCCGCACTGCGGGAATACACCGAAACAAAACTGGAACGGGCCATCCATCACTTCGACGACCTCGTCAAGGAAGCAGATGTGCACCTATCCGTCGCCAGAAACCCCCGGGTGCCGCAACAAACCGCTGAAGTCACCGTGTTTGCCAACGGCACGGTGATCCGCGCCCAGGAGAGAAGCGAAAACCTTTACGCCAGCATCGATCTGGTCGCAAGCAAGCTGGCGCGCCAGCTGCGACGGTTCAAGGAACGCCACAGCGACCATGGCCATCGGACCACCCCTACGGCGGCGAATGACGTCCTGCTCACGGAACGTCCCACGGAAGACTCCCTGCTCGAAGGGAAAGAAGCGCAGCTCCCAAGCCCAGGCGTTCGGCGCAAATATTTCGAGATGCCAGCGATGAGTCTCGAAGAGGCACGCCATCAACTCGAGATGATCGACCACGACTTTTACCTCTTCCGAGACAAAGAAAGCGGTGAGCTCCAGGTGATTTATCACCGCAATCACGGCGGTTTTGGTGTGATCCAAGCGCGGAATTAAGGCCAGTGCTTGCCCCACAACGATGACCGCGTCGCCGCGTCAGCGGGAGCTTCCTGAGCTCCCGCCCTTGATCCATCAAGCCGTTTTAGATCCACTCTTGGACGAGGAGGCCCTGCACAACCTTTGCGATGCGGGAAGGTTGCTTGGCTTCGGGGGGCTCTGCACCAGCCTCTGCCACCTGGAAGCGGTCCGAAATCGCATTGGACCAAGCGGTCCTCTTCGCCTGTTCGCCGTTGTGGACTTCCCCTTCGGAACGATTCCAGCGGAGCTCAAACGGGCGCAGGCGGAATGGGCCGCAGCCAGGGGAGCGGATGCCCTTGATGTGGTGCCAAACCTCGCTGCCATCACAGCGGGGCGGGCGGAGGCCTATGCGGAAGAACTTGCAAAAATTTGCGATCTCGGCTTACCGGTCACGGTGATTTTGGATGTCAACCGCTTGCCGCCAGAGCGGCTGAGCTTGGCTGTCGAAGCCGCCATCGATGCCGGTGCTGCGTGCCTGCAAGCGGGCAACGGATTTGGAGCGGCCACCACTCCGCTGCAAGTGCGCAAGCTCAAGGAACTTGCCAGGGGGAATTGCGCCATCAAGGCGGCCGGGGGCATTCAACGGTTGGAAACGGCCCTGGATC
Source organism: Synechococcus sp. UW179B (assembly GCF_900474245.1). Taxonomy (NCBI): domain Bacteria; kingdom Bacillati; phylum Cyanobacteriota; class Cyanophyceae; order Synechococcales; family Synechococcaceae; genus Synechococcus; species Synechococcus sp. UW179B. Next base: position 35,921 of record NZ_UCNZ01000004.1, on the reverse strand, counting down.
TTGTGGAAGAGGGCGCCACAGCCCTGGGAACCAGCCATGGCCCAGCGTTGATTCAGGCTCTTCGGCATCCGCAATGAGCCCAGAACGGCGAATCGAAGGATTGGCCTTAAAGGTGGGCCCCCTCGGAGAGCACGACAGGCTGCTCACCCTGCTCAGCGATGACGTCGGCCTGATTCGCCTGGCCGTGCCAGGGGCGCGTAAACCTCGCAGCAGCCTGGCGGCAGCGGTTCCCCTCACCACCCTTGAGCTGCAGGTGGGAGGACGCAGCGGCCTGCTTCGGGTGCGCCAACTGCGGGTGCAACACAATTTCGGCAACGTGGGCCAACGATTGGAAACGCTCACAGCCGCCCAGGCTTTGTCTGAGCTTTCGATCTCGTTGGTCGCTGGAGATGATCCCGTACCCGGAATGCTCAGTGTGGTCTTGATGCATCTCGAGCGTCTCGAGCTGCTGGCGAAGAATCAGGGTGAAGCTCAACGTGAAAGCACTGAGGGCGAGCGTGTGGATCGAACCCTGGCAACGCTTGTTCAGGCCTGCGTTCATCTGCTCGCGCTCGGCGGCTACGGCCTGCCTCTGCAAACGTGTTGCCGCACTGGAGCGGCCCTCTCTCCACCGATCGGGAATTGGGACTGGCGCTGCAGCCTGCTGGCGGACGAAGGTCTGGCCATCGGTGCGCAAGCTGGAGCAGCCATCCAGATCAACCCCTCCGAACTCGCCCTGCTTCAGCGCTTAACGCGGCTTGAACTGCCGGAACGCCAAGACGGCGGCCTGATGGGACCCAGAACCGTTTGGCTCAGACTTTTTACCCTTTTGGAGTGCTGGTGCCGCGTGCATCTCCCAAGGCCCGTGCGCTCCTTTGCCATGGTGAAAGAGGCTGTTCACGCTACGGCCAGTGGTGGGCGATCATGATCCGGCGAATGAACACATTTTGAGCGGCCCCTCCCTAAATAGTCCGGATCCGGCCCTGCCCACGAGCGCCAATCCCGAAGGTCGCCGCGGCCTTCAGGCTGTGATCCATCTCGATGGCTTCCGACGCCTCTGGGTCGGCCAGATCTTCTCCCAACTTGCGGACAAGTTCTACATCGTGTTGATGGTGTATTTGATTGCCCAGTACTGGGTGACCAACACACCGGATAGCAATGGCGCCCTTGCTGAAATCGCCTCTGCGATTCGCATGGATTTCGAAACGCGAGCCCAACGGATCACCTTGCTGGCTACCGGCATCTATGTGGCCAACACCATCCCAGCGATGGTGCTCGGATCCGTTGCGGGGGTGTGGGTCGACCGCTGGCCCAAACGCAGGGTGATGGTGGCCTCCAATGGCCTAAGGGCGCTGCTTGTGCTGTGCATTCCTCTGTTCCTGATCCCTGGGCCGCACTGGTTTGGGCTGAGCTGGGGATATTGGGCTCTGTTGGTGATGACCTTTCTTGAATCGGTTCTCACCCAGTTTTTCGCCCCCGCTGAGCAAGCCTCGATCCCACTGCTGGTGCCCAGAGAACACCTGCTGGCCGCCAACTCCCTGTATCAAGCCACAAGCATGGGAGCCACGATCGTGGGCTTTGCCCTAGGCGATCCAATCCTGCGAGGACTCAACCACCTGCTTCAAACGGTGGGCATCAACGGCGGCGAATTTCTGCTGCTTCCGTTCTGTTATGGGATGGCGGCCATCAGCCTGAGCACCATCCAGATGCGCGAACCGCCGCGAAAGGACAGCAGCGAATCGGTCTGGAAAGAAATCGTGGCAGGCATTCAGGTGCTTCGAGAGCAGTCATCTGTCCGTGGAGCGATGGTGCATCTCGTGGTGCTCTACAGCCTCCTAGCCGCGCTGTATGTGCTGGCGATCAGCCTGGCGTCTGCCATCCAAGGGTTGGGGCCAACAGGCTTCGGCACCCTTCTGGCGATGAGCGGACTCGGGATGGCCATTGGCGCGGTGCTGGTGGCCCAAATGGGCCATCGCTTCAGCCGTCGTCGCCTCGCCGCGGCCGGACTGGGCACGATCACCTGGTGCCTGATCATGCTTGGCCAACTGCGCGGAAATCTCAGCATCACCTTGACCTTGTGCGGAGTCCTCGGAATTGGCGCCGCTCTTGTGGCAATTCCTGCTCAAACCACGATTCAGGAAGACACTCCCGAATCGCAGCGGGGTCGGGTTTTCGGTCTACAGAACAACCTGATCAACATTGCTCTCAGCCTGCCCCTGGTTCTGGCCGGTGCCCTGGTGAGCAGCATTGGCTTGATCCCGGTGCTCTGGGTGCTTGCGGCCCTGTCTCTCGCTGCCGCTCTATGGGAGCGCCCTTGGGAGCGCTGCTAACTTCAGACTCGGCTTTGAAACGGTGCCAGTGGCTCACATTGCCTGGCTCGGCAAAAAAACTCCGTTCTGCGGCAATGTCACCTACGGGCTGAGCACCACAGAGGCCCTGAAGAAACGCGGCCATCAAACCAGCTTCATTCATTTCGATAACCCTGGCGCCCCCGGCAGTAGCAACACGTCGTTGCTGGCCCACGACCCGGATGTGAGCCTGCCCTACCTGGTGAAGTCTCAGGTGTACACAATCCCCTCCCCTAGGGCCCAGAGGGAGTTGCGTGAGTCCTTGAAGAGGTTGCAGCCCGATGTCGTGCACGCCAGCCTCACCCTCTCCCCCCTCGACTTCAGGCTTCCGGAGCTTTGCCAACCCTTAGGGATTCCGCTGGTCGCCACCTTTCACCCCCCCTTTGATGCGGGCTTGCGCAACCTCACAGCGGGCACGCAACAGCTCAGCTACCAGCTCTATGCGCCTGCTCTCTCCCGCTACGACCGGGTGATCGTCTTTTCCGATCTTCAGGCGGAAGTGCTGAACCGTTTAGGGGTCCACGAAACGCGCCTTGCCGTCATCCCCAATGGCGTCGATCCCGAGCGCTGGTCTCCCGCCCCGAGCCATTCCGTCTCGATCAGCAAGGAACTGCATGCCGTGCGCTCTCGCCTTGGTGATCAGCGCATTTTTCTGTACATGGGACGGATCGCAACCGAGAAAAATGTGGAAGCGTTGTTGCGGGCTTGGCGACTGGTCAAGCCAGCCGGCTGCAGGCTCGTGATCGTTGGGGACGGCCCCCTGCGCAGCACCCTGCAAAACGTCTACGGCAACGGGATCGGGGATCTGCTGTGGTGGGGCTACGAAGCCAATCTCAATACCCGCATTGCCCTGCTCCAATGCGCTGAGGTGTTCGTGCTCCCATCCCTGGTGGAGGGGCTCTCCATTGCCCTTCTCGAAGCCATGGCCTGCCAATGCGCCTGCGTCGCCACGGACGCTGGAGCGGATGGAGAAGTGCTGGCGGGTGGAGCCGGCATCGTGCTCAGCACGCAGGGGGTCACCACCCAGCTGCGCACCTTGCTGCCTGTTCTCCGTGATCAACCGCTACTCACCCAGGAACTAGGGCGGCGAGCGCGTGAGCGGGTCATGGAGCGCTACCGGATGGTGTCGAATATCGATGCTCTGGAAGCGCTTTACGACACCCTGATCGCCGAGAACCCTGTAGCCGCTTAAGCCAGGGTTAGTTGGCCATCCCCCGACCATGCTGCGTGGCAGCGATCACGGCTTCAATCAAGGCCGAACGCAACCCCGCTTTTTCAAGCTGACGCAACGCCGCCATGGTGGTGCCACCCGGAGAGGCCACCATGTCTTTAAGCGCAGCGGGGTGAAGCTGTTGCTCATGCAATAAGGCGGCGGTCCCAGCGAGCGTTCGATGGGCCAAATGATGGGCCTGAGCCCGAGGCATGCCCACGGCAACAGCACCATCGGCCATCGCTTCCGCCATTAAGGCCACATAGGCGGGGCCAGAAGAAGTGAGCGCAAGAAAAGCATCAAGCCGGTCTTCAGGCAGCTCCAACACCTCACTGACAGGTTCAAAAAAGGAACGCACTTGCCGCTTCTCCTGATCAGAGACGCCATCCCCCCAGGCCAAACCCGTGAGTCCCTGACCCACCAGGCAGGGGGTATTGGGTACGGCACGCACACAAACCCGGCCAGGAAATAAATCCTGGAGCCGTGCCAAGGGAATCCCAGCCAGCACGGAGATCAAAAGGCTTGAACCCGACTCAGGCATGACTGATCGAGGGGGCGCTGACGCAGCGACTGCATCGAGCATCTGGGGCTTGACGGCCAAAAGCTGAACCGATGCCCCCCACGCATCTATTGCAGCAGGATCAGCGGCCGCAACGATCTTCACGCCAGAGGGAACGCGCTCAGACACCGTTGCCACAGAATCCTGACGGCCAACAACCGCAATCACCTGATCAGCAGGGATGAGTTCCTGTTCAATCAGGGGAATCACGAGGGCCTGAGCCATCCGGCCCAGCCCGATCACACCAAAGGCAAAGGGCACTGAGGGCTCAAAGTGCGGTAGCGCTTGTGGCACTCCAGGCGGGAGTTGGAGCGATGCTGGCCTCAGAAGAAGCTTGCTCCACGTCCTTCGAAACGTGGGTTGGAACGGAGGCTTCGTCCTGGGTGGCGTTCGTGACGGTCACGCAGCTCGGCGCGAACAGAAAAATGCTTTCGCCAACCCGTTCTTGATGGCCATCAATGGCGAAGGTTCCACCAGCCACGAAGTCCACTGCGCGTTGCGCTTGATCTGGCTCCATCATCGTCAGATTGAGGATCACCGTTTTGCGCTCACGCAGGGCTTGGATCGCTCCAGGCATTTCATCAAAACTGCGAGGTTCCATCAAGGAAACTTCAGCGGTTCCGGTACTAATACCAGGCATACCGATCACATTGGATCCAGTGAAAGATTGCTCACTTTCAAAAGGATTGCTCGAATCAAGCGTTGCCAAAGCACTCGTCATGGAGTGAGAAGGACCTTCCTCGATTTCGTCCTGTTCGCCAGTGTCGTAATCGAGATCGTCATAATCACCATCGAGGTAATCATCACCCGCAACGACCGCACGAAGACGAGAAATCAGCGACACCGGAAACCAATCAAACCTTGACCCTGAATAGCGCTCTACAGAGTTGTGAGCAAGAGTGACTGGACCATTTGATCATCTTCACAACAGACTCCGTAGCTGAGTGGTGGTCAAACCAAGCGTTCAGGCCGCGGGCCAAACAATCCAGATCCCACGCGAACCCAGGTGGCACCAGCCTTCGCAGCCTGCTTCCAGTCGCCGCTCATCCCCATCGAGCATTCGGGCAAAGCCAGCTCATCCGCGAGGGTTCTGCACTCATGAAAGAGGCTCTGACGCTCTTCAGGCCCCAGGCCAAGGGGGGCCATGGTCATCAGCCCGATGGGTTTCAAGCCCGGCAGTGACTGCAGCTCAGGCCAAACCTCCCGCAAGCCATCCGGCTCCCAGCCACCCTTCGCCGGGTCGTCGCGAAGTTTGACCTGAAAAAAAACCTCCGGACTTTTTTTTTCCTCTAAGGCAATCCTGGAGGTGCGCTCTGCGAGGGCCTGAGAGTCGATCGAATGAATCACAGGGAAGGCCCGCACGACAGCCCGAACTTTGTTGGCCTGCAAACGTCCAATGAAATGCCAACGCAAGCCGCTGAGGTCTGCCAAGTCCTGTTGTTTGGGGAGTGCCTCCTGCACCCTGCTCTCCCCAAAATCCACTTGCCCCATCGCGACAAGCTCACGCACCGCCATGGCCGGGTGGCCTTTGCTGACAGCCAGCAAATGCACGGCGGTTGGACAATCACCGTGAATCGCCTGCCACCGCGACTGAATCGTCTCAGATTCTGTGCTGCTGGACGCCATCAAATGAAGGTTTGATCGAACAGCTGCTTCCAATCGGCGAAATCGGCAGAGCGATCACGTCGACAGCGCGCGAGGTGAAGCTCTGCATGATGCCGGGCGTCCTGATAAGGAATCACCTCAAACTGAGCCCCTCTGGGTTGCAGCGTCACCAGGAAGAACATGCGCTGGGCATAAAGCGTGGCGTACAGATCCCGGCCTTCACCAGCGGTCGAAACCTGATAGAGCATTCCGAAGGTGGGGTGATTGAGATAACGCTCCGCTCCCACAACTCAGTCCATCAAGAATTAGAGAGCACCGTACTTGCCTCGCAATCCCACCACCGCGAGAAGGAGCACAAATGACAGCAAGTTCAAACCACGGGTGAGGGCAGACGGGTTCTGAACAGGGCGGAAGCAGTCCGCAGGAAGCCAACGCCCTCCCCTGGCAATCAAGGCATCAGCACCTTGTTCAGCCCGCAACAAAATATTGGCAAGAAGTCGTTCTCCCACAGAAAGGAGCAATCCAAAGGAAGCCTTGAAGCCCAGCTGACGAAGATTGACCGCTCGACTCGCCACCGAGCGCACCAAATTCTGCAGTTCCTCTTGCACGAGAGGCAAAAAACGGAGCGCCAACAGCAACTGAAAGCAGAGACGATCCACTGGCAAACCGAGCCTGGTCAGCGGGAATAGACACCAATTCAGGGCCCACATCAGATCTTCGCTGGGGGTGGACAGCAGCATCAGATTCACGCTGTGCACCACGGTGATAATCAACGTTGCGCTGTTGAGACCGAGCTCAGCCGAACGCCGGTCCACAGACAGGGGGCCCAGGTTCAGCGGTCCAAGCTGAACAGGACCGAGGCGAAACAACTCCCAACTTGGCGCCTGCAAGGACAAACCCTGCAACTCCTGAACAGGCCGAATGGTCTGCGTGGCCGCGGGATCTCCCGTTGGCAAAAACATCGCCAGGAGGCCAAAGCCAACCCCAAGACACACCACCAGCAGAAGAGAGCGCCACCACAACCTGGCGGGCAAGCCACTCAAGGCGGTGATCACCATCAAAGCCAGCACAAGCCCGAGACGCCATAACGGACCCGCCAGCACAGGGGTCAGCAAAAACATCACGACCCAACCCAGCTTCAAACGCGGATCGATCAGACGCAGCCAACCAGCGCTGCCATCGACGTACTGCCCGATCGGAATCTGTCGCAACCAGTCCATGGAGGATCAGCCTTGGCGGTTCTGCTGGCGGACCAGCTCCTTTTCTGCATCCCTTTGTTGCTTGCCTCGCCAAAACAGCTTCACCGGCGTGCCATCAAAGCCGAGCCCTTCACGAATTTGACGCTCGACGTAGCGGCGATAGGTATCGCCAAACAACTTGGGCTCATTCACAAACAACGTGAAACTGGGCGGACGACTCGCCACCTGGGTGCCGTAATACAACCGGCCCTGCCGACCACCACGGGTGGTGGGGGGACTCCGCCAGCTGAGGGCTTCCTTGAGCACTTCGTTCACAACCGATGTGCTCACCCTGCGGCGGTGCTGCTCCACAGCAAGAGCCGCCAAGGCAAAAATGCTGTCGACCCGCTGCCCCGTGAGCGCTGAGGTGAACAGCATCGGAGCCCAATCGAGAAAGTAGAGCTTGGCGCGAAGCTCCTTTTCCATCGCCGTCATCGTGTGGCTGTCTTTTTCCACCGCATCCCACTTGTTCACCACCACCACGCAAGCGCGACCGTCCTCTTCGATCCGTCCCGCCAAGCGCTGATCTTGCTCGGTCACACCATCGAGAGCATCGATCACTAAAACGCAGACATCACTGCGTTCAATGGCTTTAAAGCTGCGGTTGATCCCAAAAAACTCTGGCCCATAATTCACGCTTCGACGCCGGCGTATTCCCGCGGTGTCGATCAATCTCCAGGGACGATTTTCCCGTTCGATACGGGTATCAATCGTGTCGCGGGTGGTGCCACGAATCGGACTAACGATCGCCCGCGTCTCCCCACAGATGGCGTTGAGCAAGCTGGATTTCCCCACGTTGGGGCGACCAATAATCGAAAGCTGAATCGGCTCCTCTTCATCGCTCTCCTCATCCTTGGGCGGAAGAAAGGTGAGCACCTGGTCGAGAAGCTCGGCGGTACCAGCACCATGGATGGCCGAAATCGGATGGGGTTCGCCAAGACCGAGGCGCCAAAATTCAGCGGCCATCGCCAACCCCTGCTCCGGAGACTCACACTTATTCACCGCCAGCAGCGTCTTGCATTGCTGCGTACGCAGCCATTCCGCGATCGATTCATCAGCAGCCGTGAGTCCCTGCTGACCATCCACAATCACCAACGCCACGCTGGCTTCAGCGAGGGCAAGGCCGGCCTGCTCGCGGATCTCAGGAAGAAACTCACTGTCGTCATCGAACACCAAGCCGCCGGTGTCCACCACCTTGAATTCTCGATCGCCCCAATACCCGTCTTGATAGGTGCGATCTCGGGTCACACCTGGCTGGTCGTGAACGATCGCCTCACGACTTCGACAAAGACGGTTCACCAAGGTGGACTTTCCGACGTTGGGACGTCCGATGATTGCGACGACCGGACGTGCCAAGACAGGAGCCCAGAAAAACTTTCTTGACAGTACAGAGGTGACCCATCACAGAAATGCGAAATCATTCAGAAAGAGATGAATGAGACGCATGCGACACAGCTAGGCCTGTGACAGCGACATCAGCGGCACAGCCATGCTCGAACTCATTGCAACGCTCGTGGTCGATCTCTCTGATCAGACCCTCACAGTGTTTGACCAGCAAGAACAGACCGTTCGTGTGATTCCCGTGAGTACGGGCAAAGCCTCCACGCCGACGCCAACCGGCCATGCCTCTGTGCTCACCAAGTACCGCTCGGTCACGATGCGCGGACGCAACTTCGTCTCCCCAGGCGTGCCTTACGCCATGTGCATCACCGCCAATGAAGCCATCTGCCTTCATGCCGCCCCCTGGCAAGAAGATGCTGGCCAGTCCTTTGGCGTCCCAAGAAGCCACGGTTGCGTGCGCATGCCCACCGATCAGGCGCGCTGGCTATTCGAAAACACAGCGAAAGGCACCAAGGTGATCATCCAGGCCTAACGCTCAACGCACGGGAAGATCACCCGGATGGCCGCTCACTGGATTGAGCGGCGCATCCAGCAAAGGTGGCAAGGGGCCCTCCTCTGCCAGCAACTGCTCACGGGATGCAAGCCAGGCCAACAGCCAATTCACCGCCGTCGCCCTTCGCGTGCGGCGTGGGTAGAGCTCTCCGATTCGATACCCGGCAAACTTCAGCTGTTCTTTCAAGAGCTGTTTGTGCTCGCGTGGAATCGAGCGGGTGAGTTGCACGGATGCGGGGCGAACACTGATCACTTCAGGGGCCTGGGGGAAGGCCTCTTGCCATGCCGAGGGCGTCTCAGGCCCAGCGAGCCAAACCAGGCCTTCCCCTTGTGGCTGATACCCCAAACGCTCCCAGATCCGCTCGGCCACAAAGCGATCACTGATTCGGTCCTCAAGAATTCGCTCCAACAACAAGCGGCTAAGCGGCCAAGGCGTAGGGGGCATGCGAGCAAACCGGAGACCTCCATCCTTCGCCCCATCGCCTTGGCTTGACAAGCCCAAATGTCAGATCAAGCCTCCAGCCCAGATCCTGACCAGCCTCCAGCCCAGATCCTGACCAGCCTCCAGCCCAGATCCTGACCAGCTGCCGGGCCAGCTGACTGGCCAGCTGCCAAACCAGCAGAATGAGTAGATCTTCGGCCTTTGGCCATGCCGCTGAAGATTCAGGGTCGACTTCTAGAGCGACAACTTCGATGCCGCGCACTGCAATCTCCCCTGGCTGGCGTCAGCGATCGGATTTTTAGGCAACTGGTGCGCCGCTGGGCTCCCGATGCGCTGTTGTTCACCGAGATGGTGAATGCCACCAGCCTTGAGCTAGGGCACGGTCGGCTGAAAATGGATGGCCTGCAAAACGAAACCGGCCCCATTGGGGTGCAGCTGTTTGATCACCACCCCGCCGCGATGGCCGATGCAGCCCGGCGAGCGGCCGATGCCGGGGCCTTTCTGATCGACATCAATATGGGCTGTCCTGTCCGCAAAATCGCCCGAAAAGGAGGCGGAAGCGGGCTGATTCGCGACCCTGATCTGGCCTGCAAAATTGTTGACACCGTGGTGGCCGCCGTGGGGCTACCGGTCACCGTAAAAACCCGCCTCGGCTGGTGTGGTGAACACGACGGCGCGGGGGCGGAGGCCGCCGTGAGCTGGTGCCGACGCTTGGAGGATGCAGGGGCGCGAATGCTGACGCTGCACGGCCGCACACGAGAGCAACGCTTCAGCGGCAGTGCGGATTGGAACGCGATCGCCGCAGTAAAAGCAGCCCTGCGTATTCCCGTGATCGCCAATGGGGATGTCAACAGCCCAGAAGAAGCGCTGCGCTGCCTGCGGATCACCGGCGCCGATGGCGTGATGGTGGGACGCGGAAGCATGGGTGCCCCTTGGCTGGTGGGCCAAATCGATGCCGCCCTGAGTGGGCTGCCGATTCCAGCCACGCCCACAGCCCATGCACGTCTAGCCCTCGCCAAAGAACAACTCCTGGCCCTCGTCGAGGCGCGCGGGGATCACGGCCTGCTGATTGCGCGGAAACACATGAGCTGGACCTGCACTGGCTTCCCCGGCGCATCCCAGTTTCGGCAGCAGCTGATGCGCGCCCCCACGCCCGCCGCAGCCCTTGAGTTACTCGATCAACAGATGCAGCGAATGGAATGAACGCGCTGGTTCTTGTGCTGCTGATCTGGCCGCTCTGGTTGATTCGTCGCCCTGAACAAGACACCCCGATCTGGGGACGGCGCAGCCTGATCCTGCTGATCACCGTGTTCACCCTTCGCTATTTGACCTGGAGAGTCACCTCCAGCCTCAACTTTGATAACCGCTTATCGATCAGCCTCAGCCTGCTGCTCCTGGTCGCCGAAGCCTGGCTGCTGCTCATTGGCTTGATCCCGCTCTGGCTGGCTTGGCGACGATTCCCCGATCGCCGCTTCGAGATCAACGATCGGCAACAGCGCTGGGCTGAGAGCGGCTGGAAACCCCACGTGGACATCCTGGTTCCCACCTACGGCGAACCCATCAAGGTGCTCGAACGAGCCCTGATTGGCTGCACCAACTTGTCCTATCCCCACACCAAGGTGTGGGTGCTCGACGACAGCGGTCGCCATGAGGTGAAAACCCTCGCTGCCGAGCTCGGGTGCCGCTACCTGCACCGACCGGAGCGCGTGAATGCCAAGGCCGGCAATCTCAACCATGGTCTGCGCCATTGCCGAGGAGAGCTGGTGGCCGTCTTCGACGCCGACTTCATTCCCCAACGCACCTTTCTTGATCGCAGCATTGGCTTTCTGCTTGAACCTGAGGTTGCGCTCATTCAGACCCCTCAGACCTTCATCAACGCGGACCCCGTGATGCGCAATCTGGGGATGGAACGTTGGCTTCTGTCAGATGAAGAAAGCTTCTACCGCTGGATCCAACCGGTGCGCGATGGCTGGGGGGCGGTGGTGTGTGCAGGCACGTCGTTTGTGGTGAAACGGAAAGCACTCGATCAAATCGGTGGCTTTGTGGAACAAGCCATCTCTGAGGATTTTGTAACCGGCATCAGCCTGACGCGTCAGCACTGGCGACTGCTCTATTTGCAGGAAAAACTCAGCGCTGGATTGGCGGCCGAAACCATGGCGGATTTCGTGCACCAGCGCCAACGCTGGGCCTCTGGCACCTTGCAAAGCCTTCGGCTGCGCAGCGGCCTCTTACATCCCAAGGGGTTATCGCTTGGGCAACGCATCGCCTACCTCGAAGGCGTGATGCATTGGTTCAACAACGTGCCAAGGCTGGTGCTGATGCTGATGCCACTCAGCTATGGCCTTCTGGGCATCATTCCGATCCTGCTCAACAGCGAGGCCGCATTGACCCTGCTCCTTCCGCTCTGGGGCTTACAAGTGCTGAGCCTGGGCTGGTTAAACCGTGGGTCTCGAACGGCTTTTTTGAGCGAGCTCACCGGCTGGGTGCTCACCGTTCCCCTCACCATGACCGTGCTGTCCAACCTGATTGGACGCATCGGTGGATTTCGCGTCACTCCCAAACATCAGCGCCGTGATCGTGGCAGCACCAGCGTGGAACTGCTGCTGCCGCTGTTGGCCCTCGTGCTGTTCAATCTGGTGAATCTCCAGGGGCTGATCTCCAACGCCAGCGGCTTACCAGATCAGGTGCTTGCCGGTCGGCCGGTCGGGCTGGTGTGGGGCGTGATCAATCTGCTCAGTTTGATCGTGGCGGTTCGTGCCTGTTGGGACCCTGCCGCGAAGGACCTCGCCCCATGGCAAAAGCTCCAAATGGAAGCCTGGATTGAAGATGATGGCGGACATCGTTATCCCTGCTGCATCACCGCTTTAAGCGAAAGCGGCGCCAAGATCGCCTACTCCCGTTCTCCCCTTCCATGGGTGGCCAGTTCAAAGCTGCGCTGGTGCCAAGAGCTGCCGGCATTGCCAGTGATCTTGACCAACAAAACCGACACAGAAGCCCTTCTCCACTGGGGAGAGTTGGCTCGGCAGGATCGCTATGCCCTGATCCGCTGGCTCTTTTGCCGGCCAGGATGCTGGGTCGACCGGCAGGCACCTCAGGAAGGCCGTGCCTTGCTGGCCTTGCTCCGGCGACTGATCGCGCCGCCCAAACGCGGCCCCTTGCGCCCAAGCCTGATCCCGCAGCACCCGCCAGCTAGCCAAGCCTCAACGCATCCATAAGTCACGCGTCCCCGTGATCGCCTGTGTCGCCAGCAACAAAGCCACCACAACATTCATCGACACATGCAGTCGTCGCATCCAGAGCCGACCAGCAATCTGCTCCTGCATCACCACCGCAGCCAACATGAGGGCAATTAAGACCGAACCACCCCAAAGATGCGACTGCCAAACCGCTGTGGGGAAGGCCTGGCGCCACTGGAGCAAAGCTGGCTGAGAAGCAATCAGCATCAGAGTGAACCAACAGGCTGCTGCCCACAACATCTTCGGGACAACACCTTTGGCACCTAATAAAGCCACATATGCCGCTGAAGCACCCACGACAGCCAGCAGGAATCCCAACATCTGATCACCCTGCATCCCTCCTGCCAAAGCGTTGTGAAACAACGCCACCAACACCGCCAACACCATTCCCCCCGTCACCCAACGACCGTGATCGGCGTGTTCCACCGGCACCGTTGGCGCAATCGGATTGAGATCCAGCCGACGTTCCCGGGCCAAAATGCCTAACCGAATCGTGGCACCCACCACCGGATAGACAAACAAAATCATCAGAACGGGGTGAACCAGCCCGAGCCAATTCAAAGACGTGAGAAACGAAACGCTTTCCGTCACGGCAATACCTCAGGCCAAGTCTGCCGAATCAGCAGCAGTGAAAAATAAGGCTTCGATTCAGCGGGAATTTCGGTTGCCCTCGCCAAGACCTGATCAGGCCAACCCACCCGTTGCGCGAAGAGGGAGCCCTCGAGCAGCTGGCGCTGGTCCAGGCAAGTTCGAACCCATGGCCATCGCTGACCCAGCTTGATCAATGCCAGCACCATCGAGCTCGATTCAGCTGATTCAAGCAATCGCTCCAGATCAGAAACCCGGTCTGGGCAAGGACGAATCAGCACCCCCTCTTGCTGCAAGGCGAGAGGCCAATCAATCTCCATCTCTGCGCAAGCAGCTGCTGCTGCACAAACCGCCGGAATACCTGGAATCAACTTGACCCTGAGATCAGGATGCTGCTTGCGCAGTGCCAGTTGCACATAGCTGCTCGAGGCAAACAACGAGGCATCACCTTCACAAAGCAAAACCACCGATAAACCTCGTCGCAGCTCAGACGCGAGCGAATCGGCAGCATGACGCCAAGCCTTCAATCTCGGCTCGGCTTCCGCCACCATCGGAAAAACCAGAGGCAGTCGCCGTTGCGTTGAACGCGTCCAGCGAGAGGCAATGGTCCAAGCCATCCCATCAACATCAGTACGAGCAACGGGGTACGCCACGACATCGGCGGTTTCAATCGCGCGTACAGCAGCAATGGTGAGAAGCTCTGGATCACCAGGGCCCACTCCGATCAATTGCAGAGCGTGAGGCACAAGATCCCCAACCAACAGCCCAACAATGACAGTGTCCGGTGGGACAGGCGCCACGCCAGAGACTCGTCAGAGCTAAACAGGAGTGCGGTTCAGGCAACGCAGCGCTGATGACGCAGCTGAGGATTTACGCAACACAGGCATCAGGGATGACTGCAGGCCGTGCTTCAGCAGCGCAGCCACTGTTCAGCACCAGCAATCCCGCCCTGATCAGCGCAGAACTCAAAACGCGAGGGATCAAGTTTCAACGCTGGCCAAGCCAGCCAGGGCTTGAACAAGGGGCCAATCAAGAGCAGATTCTGTTGGCCTATCAATCACTGATACGTTCCGTCCAAGAAAGCGATGGATACGGAACAGTGGACGTGATGCGCGTTGGTGGAGAACAACCCAGCAGCGAAACATTGCGCCAAACATTTCTACGCGAACACCAGCATGCGGAAGACGAAGTGCGGTTTTTTGTGGAGGGTCGCGGCTTGTTTTCACTCCATATCAACGGGGAGGTGCTTCAGCTGATCTGCGAAGCCAATGATTGGATCGCCATTCCAGCGGAAACCCGGCACTGGTTCGACATGGGCGCGAACCCCAGCTACTGCGTGATTCGTTTTTTCAAAAAATCAGGAGGGTGGGCGGCATCCTTCACCGATGACCCAATTGCCAGTCACTATCCAGGCCTTGCCTAAGCAAGCAAACAGACAATCCAACCGATTGATTGAGGATTCGGTCTCATCGGAGACAGTCAGCAGGCAGCTCGAAAACAAATGATGATTAGGCCTTCAAACAAATCTCATGGGCTATCTGATCGTCGCTGGTTGCGTTGCTCTCGCAGCCGCCATGTCCAAGTCGTTAACAGACAAGAACTAATCAGCCACAAAGAATCTTCTACTCTTCACTGATTGAGATTCAGATTTAAAATCAAGCTGTAGGTTCACGGTCTGCTCCTCGAAGGGGGAAAATTCAACTAGCTGCTACAGAAGATCGACCATAGAGATCCTGGTTGCAGCAGACGCTCTTGGTTTTGATAGCTCAGGTGTTGGTTTTTAAGCTGCTCTCTTAAGGGAGCAGCTTTTTTATTCCGTGATCTCTAGACTGCTAGCTAAAAACATGAGCCAACCCATTCCAATCCACAACGGGAAGGTCTTCAAACAAGACGTCAATTCATCAACCGAAAGCAGCAACGAGCAACAACCTTTGAATACGCCTGGCCTGATCGCACAACTCTGATCACGAAGAGAAGTTTCGAGAGAGAATGGCACCATTAACCCATCGATCAATCGAACCCGATATTCAATACCACATCCAGACGTGACAAAAGAGGCTTAGCACAATTCAAAATCGAAACCAATGCCCTCTATGGCAATGATGAATGAACCTTATCCGCCATATGCTCCAAACCCGGAATAGGGGTGAACGGTATCGCGAGCCGAATGTTGACTTAAGCGGCTATTCACGCTTCCAGATGAATCACGCCAAAGCTTTTCAGACTTGGAGCCTTCCGGCATTGGCGACATCAATGCGAAAGCAATTAGAGGAGCAGTCATGATCTTTTGGATTGTAATCAATGCACTAGCCATGGCGATCTGAGAGGAGTGATTTGCTTGCTCGACCCACACACCATCTCCGGAATCACCGGCCCACTCGATGACCTATGTCAAAGGCGCCTGTGATGTTGATCAAAGGGGTTTAGAACCACTGCAGTGACTGGAGCCAGAGGCTTACTCTTATCTGGCAAGCCAAAAGCCATCGAAGCAGTCGATTGTGGTTGCTGATGTGCTCAGAGCTATGGAGCGGAGTATTGACCACTATCAACGCAGTGGCCCCAAACCGCTTCGGCAGAAGTATCGATTCGATTTCAATCATATAATCCAGGGATAATTGATTGCAGATGCTGTCTTGCTTGAGTATTATTTATTGAATTACAAATAGCAGATGCCGATGGTTTTCAAACCCAGCTCTATTCTTTTGGGTACACTTCTAACTCTTGCTGGGCATTTAGGACATGCGGCTTTTGCCAACACAAAGACGGCTGGCAGCTTCGGGAGCCCTAATACCAATGCAGTTTATAGTTATGTACAAATCAAAGGCCTTGAGTATGCATTCGCGGTCATTTCCAATAACAGCAGTGTTGACCAACGGCTAAATCTTGCCAGTCCATCAGTATTTTGGGTTGACTGTAGTGGCGGAATGTCTTCTTGGACAGGACTAGGGGATTTCAAGGATGGCAAATGGTCAGCGGCCCAAATCGAAAAGTACTCCAAACGCCTCTCCAATGATTTTTGTGGTTATTTAAAATTCAAGGGTTTTATTTCACCTTGATTCAACTCCCACCCCGCTGCAATCGGGCTTTTATTGCCTGCTCATATACAGCAAAGCTGAAACTTCTTACTGCAGCGGGTATCTGAAGCAAGAGCGAGGCCTCTTACCCCATCTAATAAATGTCCCATGCTGCGTCGCCTTTCCCTTGGGCTATTGACTTCTGCCAACTCACCTGCTGTATTGCTCCCAGTGATTAAAGGGTGTATTGCAAGGTGCAGACATGCCTTATTCAAAGGACATCGATAGCTGAATTCTTAGTTGCGGTGTTAACATAATAAAAAACAATCTTTAAAGATGATTTTAGCCCAATCTGCTTTTGCTGCGGCTTTACTCCTATCGGCTTTACCAAATCGTGCACTATCGCAAACAAGTGAAAGCGATTTGGGCATTATCGGGTATGAGAGTTCAAAATCTGGCAAATGCTTTTTCAATGAGAAAGGGCCGATTGATTGCAAAGTCGAGAATGAATATGCATACACATACCCGCAATATCCGTCCATTGGAATTCAGCAAAGAGTCCATACGCATTCCACCATTCGTTGGTCTGATGGTCCAGTCACAACGCTGAAGTATCGACCCGGAGGACTATGGACGGATCTAATGGGAGGGATATGGACTCAAAGTGGTGAAGGATATAGCAAAGCCGGCTTGGAGATGATATATACCAATGAACAAAATAAAAATGTAATCAAAACATATACCAGATATTAAACAAGGGCAAGTGGCACGATTGGGGGCACAAAAATGTTGAACAAATCAGCTAGCTTCGACGCCCACTGAATGCATCCTGACATCGGCCGGCTCCTCCAATTCTCCAGTCAGGGCCTCCACTTCAACCTGCGCAAGCTCTTCCAGCCGGGGCACGATCACCGAACGCTCCCAGCGCTGTTCACACAGCACCCAATAGAGACCGAAATGGCGCGCCTCACTCAACAACAAGCTTCCATAAAGGTCTTTTAAATCTTGCTCCGGGCTGTGCTCCGCCAACAGCGCCATCCGTTCATGGCTACGAGCTTCGATCAAACCGGCCACCAAAAACGAATCCAGCATCCGAAGCGGCTCCCCTTTACGGATGTGCTTGGCAAGAAAACCGCCATACCCCGGGGATGGCAAAGGCTCGAGATAGCGCCCTCGTGCCTGCAGCAACGCAAGCACCTGCTCGAAATGCTCAAGCTCCTCGCGCGCCAACGGACTCAACACTTCCCCCAGGCCTGGTTCGCACAGATAGCGAAACATCAGCTGCACGGCAGACCCCGCCGCTTTGCGCTCACAGTGCGCATGATCAATTAAGACCTCCATCGGTCTGGCGATCGCTTGCTGCAGCCAGGACGCGCTAGTGGGTGCTGCCAACCAACGAATGCTGGCCACAGACGTCGGGGGCATCAGCTCTCCCCTCCGCTTGCAGAGTTCCGCAGGTGGCGGACCAACCCATCCAGGGCCAAGTCGTAGCTCACAGGGCCAAAACCACAAATCACGCCAACGGCACGGTCGGCCAGAAACGAGCGATGCCGAAACGGTTCACGGGCGTGGGTATTGCTCAAGTGCAGCTCAACGTAGGGAATCGCTGTCCCCAGAAGGGCATCACGGATCGCAATCGAGGTGTGGGTGTAGGCCCCTGCGTTGATCAGGATTCCATCCACCTTTCCCATCGCCTGATGGATGCGGTCCACCAGGGCACCTTCGAAATTGCTCTGGAAACATTCCAGCGTTAGGCCATCAGCGCAGGCTCGCTCACTCAGTGATGTCTCGATCTGATCAAGGGTCTGGCGGCCGTAGAGGCCTGGTTCCCGCTGGCCCAGCAGATTGAGGTTGGGGCCGTTGAGCAGCAACAGGTGCATGGCCCGACTCGAAAACATGGGTTGATCGTATCGACAGCCTTGCTGGTAACCTCTCAGGGTGTGGTTCGGGTCGGTGCCCGAGTGGTTAATGGGGGTGGACTGTAAATCCACTGGCTCTGCCTACGTTGGTTCAAATCCAACCCGGCCCATCCACCACACGCCCTTGTAGCTCAGCGGTAGAGCACTCCCTTGGTAAGGGAGAGGTCTCGAGTTCAAGTCTCGACAAGGGCTTCACTCTCACACCAGGGCTGGTTGCTGAGACTGTCCAACAGCGCTGGATCAGATCATGGTGTTCCTGATCTTTAAACCGAATCAGCGCTTGCTCAGCATCGCGCAAGGCTCCTGTTCAGCACACATTCGTTCCCTGATCAGTTTATTTCGATCCGCTTATAACCCTTCCAATGGGCGTTGGAGCAACCATAACCATGGCCATTCGCCGCAGACTGGTAGATCAAACCAAGCTTTTAATTTGCATTAATTAATACAAAACAGCGCACAAAGCTGGCCGCTTTATCCAAAACTCATCAAATCACTCCCCTGGGCTATGCAAATCATGCATAGCCCTTGTTTTTGCCCTAAGAGATGAGAGTTCGTAACTTACAAAGACTGGTAACCAGCTAAGTTCTAAACAAATTGCACGATCTGCATGAACTGCCTCGTGCTGGAAGACCAGCAGATATTTCTTGACCTCCTCGGCTCCATGGTGGGGAACTTCATTGAGATAACGGCTATCTTCAAAGCAAACAGCATCGAAGCTGCAAGAGAGATTTCGAAGCAACACAAAATTGACATTGCAATTCTTGACCTCTATCTACCGGACGGCCACGGCAACGACTTAGCACGCCACCTACTCTCACAAAATCCTTACATCAAATTAATCATCCTTTCTGGGTCAGCACAAGAATTCATTTGTCCCAACAACCTCAAAGAAGCCATTTATGGAATCATCGACAAAACCGATGCATTCGATGCTTTACGACATTGCATCAATGTGATTGTGAAGCCCGCTCATCATGAGCTAACCCAACGACAGCAAGTCATCTACGGTCTTATCGGAGAGGGGAAAACCACAAAGGAAATTGCAAAAGAGCTGGGAAGTGCTCATTCAACCATAGAGACGCATCGCAAAGCTATTGCCCAGAAGCTGAATGTTAGCGGAGCTGAACTCATTAGAAGAGCCGCTTTAACTCGCACAATTCAAAGCATCAAATAATGAAAAAACAAGCCAGATCATTAGCTGTCAGGCTAACCAGAACAACAGGTCTTCAGCTGATTCTTGTAGCAGGATCTCTGAGCATTTTAGGGTTTAGCGTCGGGCAAAATAATGTCATCGAGCAGAAAGAATCCCATCGCACACATCTCCCAGTCATACGAGTATCAGAAAGATTAAGCAGCAAGATTAGTTTTCTAACGATTATCAATCAACTTAACGAGGAAGCGATCGCTGCCGACCCTGAGTTACTCAAGGATTTCGACAAGCTCAGCCTGCGTTTCTGGAGACAACTTCGCTCATTTCCTGTTGATTACATCAACTATGGATCAGAAGATGGTTCCTTTATAGGTATCGAAAAGAGCGCGGAGGGGAGTTTTTTCCACAACGAAGACAGTGCACGATTAGGGCGGGGAAAAATGTTTGTTTTCAGTATGAATCCAATCGGACAGAGACTTCGGCAAGAAGATGTCATCACTGGTATGAGCACAACCCACCAAGAGGCTTGGTACGTCGATACGGTAAAAGCTGGCAAGCCAACATGGAGCAAAATTTATGCCTGGGAAGACCAGCCAGACACCTTTTCAATTTCCTACAACGCACCCATTTTCAATCAGGAGGAAAAGCTAATTGGAGTTGTTGGCGTTGATATGCTCATCAACAAACTAAGCAACTGGCTTCAAGAAGCCTGGAAAGACCAGTCAGGCCTAGCTTTGATTGTTGAGAAGAATGGGGATATCGTTGCAAGCTCAGAGCCTAAGATCGTGCTGGTTCGTTCTGGCGATATCATACGCAGGGCTAACGCCCAAGAGCTAAAAAATCCAATCGCAAAATCTCTTTCAAGTCAATTTTTTTCGCAGAAAAACGGAAAACCACTTATCGATGCGAACAACTTAAATCAAGAACTTGTTAAGATTCCAGACCAAACCGCACAACACTTTGTTTTGAGAGCGACCCCTTGGGGGCAGGAGTTTGGCCTCGATTGGTTTTTAATCACAGGGACATCAGTCGATCAAGAAGTGAGCACAGCAGAACGCAATTTAATACTGATGATTTTTATCAGTATTGCAGCCCTCCTTACAGCCTTAGCGATCAACCGCCGCTTAATTAATGCCCTGCTCACCCCCCTAGGGGCCTTAACTTCAGCGAGTCAAAGCACAGAGCATCAAATTACAGACTCAACAGAACAGCCCAAGCTCCTCAGCTTTAATTGCGAGCTTCAAAAATCAGGGAGCAAAGAATTTAACGATCTCCATCAAGCCATTACGGCCATGGTGACAGCATTTAACAAACTCACTCAAGACCTAAAACAAAAAGAGAAACAAATTATCGGGCTTTTTCGAGACAAGCAAGAAAAAGACGAGCGAGCCCTTTCCGTGATGAGCAAGAAATTAAAAACAAGCCTTGAGGCAGGATCCATTGCCCACGAAATCAATCAACCCCTAAGCATCTTAAAGCTCACATCTCAGTCACTCATTAACTCACTTGATAACAACAAGAGTCCCAATTTATCCGACCTAACACATCAGCTTTCCGCCATCAATTCGCAATCCGAAAGAATTGTTTTAATCACCAATAAAGTACGAGCACTTCTCCGCAATGCCCAAACAGAATTCTCTGAGATTGATTTAAAACAAGTCATTCAAAGCAGTTTACTCTACATCAATTCAAATAATCCAGACAGTCATGCTTGGATTAACAGCCAACAAATTGATTCGATTGCAGACTCAAGCACACTGATTAATGGAGACGCTGTGCAATTACAAATTGCCCTCATTAATATTTTAAAAAACTCCATCGAGTCCTTGCGTAAGTCTAACAATCCAGACCCATTAATTCTTGTCAGACTGAAGGATACACGAGAATACTGGAGCATAGAAATTGAAGACAATGGTGAAGGTCTTTTGCCAGAAATCATTGAGGGGTCACTGATGAAAAGCAGCAAACCCGATGGCACAGGCTTAGGTTTATTCATTGCGCGCTCGGCAATAGAAAGTCATAACGGGCACCTATCTCTTCTTAAGGGGTCAAGTGGAGGGCTTCTTGCCCAACTCAACCTGCCTAAAAATCACTAAATGATCCTTCTACCCAGTACTGGGGATTGCAAAAAAAGCGTGATTGGAAGATTATTTATTTACTTTTAAATCATCAAGTGGTTAGCTTAGACCTGCTCTCCAGTCTTGATGGATTGCTATGGCTTCAATCGGGCGCAAAAGTAGGTGCACTTTTTAAACAGCACCAAACAACAGTGAGCCGCAATCAAAAGAAATGTGCCCAGGTCTTTGGAATTACACTTAGCAAATCCAAGAGCCAGTGGAAGACTCAAGGGGATTTGACTCTGCTTGAGCTCGAGCGCGAAGTGCATCAAGTTGCTCGCCTACAAGGCAAATCATGCCTGAGGATTGAGGTCAATGGATGGATTGATCATCCTCTTTTTAATCCACCTCCGACAGGTTGGATTGCCGGTTCGGCAAATAATCTCAACGATCCTCATAGCTTGCAATGCTTGAAACAGCATATTATTGACGCTTGTTTATGCCCTCTCACTGACCTCCCAGCTGAATCGGATGATTACGTCATCATTCCACTGAACATCACCATAGAGGTGGGTTTTACGGTGCTAAAGCAACATGCAAATCACGAACGTATCTTAGATCTGATCAACAGTCTCAAACAGGCACAAAAGAGAGCATGACCAAGGAATCAGAGCATCGCCTGTTTCCTGATTGATATCTCCCTGCTTAAAGATTGAATAGATCAGTGGGCAAGGGCTCTACCCCTATCAATCAATACACCATGCGCATCCCTCTCACATACACGGCATTGAGATCATCGAACAAAGAAGCCAACCAAGCCAGTCCAGTTAGGCCTTAGCAAAGGGAAAGAAAGAATCAAAACCAACCCAAAGCGTTGGTTCCTTTGTAACTTCATAAACATAATTCGTTGCAGCAAGGGCAAACATTCGGCCAATACCTGGTCCCAAAAGTGCATAGATTGCATGCATTGATCCCTACACCCTCAAGATCGAGCATAATGAAGTGTGTCTAAATCAGCAAAATAACAAGCTCTTTAGGTGGAATTTTGATCCAAAGTCAGCGTCATGGTTAGTTTAGATTTGCTTTCTAGCTTTGATGGAATGATATGGCTTCAGTCTGGGAAAAAAGTAGGTGAAATTTTTGAGCAGCATCAAACAACAATCAGCAGAAACCAGAAAAAATGTGCTCAGGTCTTTGGAATAAAACTCCAAAAAATAGGCAATAATTGGCAACCCCAGGAAGACTCGCTCTTGCTACAACTCGAGCGAATGGTCCATCAAACGGCTCGTTTACAAGGAAAATCAAGCTTAAGACTTGATGCCAATCGGTGGCTTGATCACTCCCTGCTCAATCCACCACCCCCAGGCTGGATTGTGTCTTCAGCTAAAAATTTTAGCAATCAACACAGTCTTGAATGTTTAGAGCAACGCATAGTGGACGCATCTTTATACCCTTCTACGGCCCTACCTTTAGAAAATACATACTTAAAAGAAATCAAAGTTAATTCCAAAGACAATATTAGTGTTGTGGTGCTTCAAGAGCATTCCAATCAAGAACGAATTTCAAATCTGATTAACTCACTCCTCAAATAGGCTTAAACAGCAGAACGAACCATGCAAACAATATTCATCCCAGGGCCTTAAACAACACCGCTGATTGAGGCGACAGTGAATGGTGAGCCCTCTGGTAGCTACCAATCACCGCACCATCCGTCTCCCAACCATCTCGTGCGACGTCGTGAAGCTCGAGTCGTAAAGCCTTCCGCCGAGAGCGGTTCACCACTACCACCACCCCAGGTGCACGTCCGATGAGGCCATCACGGGCATGAGCCTGCCACGACAGGCCTCGCCCCCGCACCGCCTCCAGCTGTTGGCGAACCTTGGTCAACGCCATGATCCTCTTGCGCAAATCATGGGGCCAGGGCTCCTCCCATGGCATCGCTTCTCGACAGGCAGGTTCGGCTCCTCCCTCAAGGCCCACTTCCGTTCCGTAGTACAAGCAAGGAGCCCCAGGCTGAAGCATCAAGATCAGCAATGCCAAAGACAGAGCAGCCACATCTCCTTTCAGGCTGTGCAACGCCCGCGGCACATCATGACTATCTAAAAGGTTGAGCTGGCAGCGATTCACCTCCGGCGCATACCAAGCCTGCGTCTCAGACCAGATTTCAAGCAATGCCTCCGTCTCCAGAGGGCGCAAGGGGTACATCGGGTTGCGATAGCGACGACGCAAGCGAGAGCCCGCCACCCAACAGAGGCTGCTCCAACCCAAGCGGTAATTCATCACCCCATCGAAATGCTCTCCTTGCAACCAAGGCCGGGCATCGCCCCATATCTCACCCACGATCCAAGCCTCAGGATTCACCGCCTTCACCATGCGGCGAAAATCCACCCAAAAGGCTGCTGGCACTTCATCAGGCACATCCAAACGCCAGCCGTCGATGCCTCGCTCCAACCAGTGCTTGCCTACCGCCAACAGGTGCTCCTTCACGGGCGGATGGTCGTGGTTGAACTTCGGCAATGCCGGATCATTCCACCAACAGCCATAACCACAGGCCTGGCCCTTGCGCGGATAGGGACGAAGCGGCCACTGATGCACATGGAACCAATCGCGATAAGGGGAGCGATCACCGTTTTCGAGCAGGTGATGGAACGCCCAAAAGCCGCGCCCGCAATGGTTAAACACCCCATCGAGAATCAGGCGCATGCCCCGTTGATGCACCGCCGCAATCAGAGCATCCAGGGCCTCATTCCCGCCCAGGAGTGGGTCCACCTCGAAGTAGTCGTAGGCGTGATAGCGATGGTTGGCCGCCGAACGAAAGATTGGCGTGAGATAGAGGCAGGTCACTCCCAACCCCTGGAGGTGATCGAGAGCATCGATCACCCCATACAGATCTCCCCCCTGAAACCCCTGCTCCGCCGGATCTGTCCCCCAGGGCTGCAACGACAAGCCCTGTTGCGCTTCGACCCGTCCACTGCGGCGAAAACGATCTGGAAATACTTGATACACCACCGCCTCAGCCACCCAAGCGGGAAACTGGCCAATGCATTGTGTCTCCGTCATTCCTTTGCATGCCTCTGGTCCCATCGCTAGCAAGTAGGAAACGAGATGGCTATGGCAGCACCGCCCCTCCTGCTCGCACTAGATCAAGGCACCAGCAGCTCCCGCGCCGCTCTGTTCGATACGGATGGCCGTCCAGTCGCCAGCGCTTCCGCTCCTCTGGACATTCACTATCCGGCTGATGGCTGGGTCGAACAAAGTCCCACGGCGATCTGGGAGAGCCAGCGCCTGGCGATGAGCCGCCTTGAGCAAGCGATCACTCCGGAGCAACGGAAGGCCGTGATCAGCTGCGGAATCACCAATCAGCGTGAAACCACCACGCTCTGGAAACGAAGCGATGGCAGTCCTTGCGGCCCCGCGCTGGTCTGGCAGGACGGCCGCACCGCCGATCTCTGTGAGCAATGGAAGGCAAGCGGCCTTGAAACGAGTTGGAGAGCCCGAACGGGCCTCATGCTCGACCCTTATTTCAGCGCGAGCAAAATCCGCTGGCTTCTCGACCATGAGCCCGCCGCAAGCAGTGCCGCGGCCCAAGGTGATCTCTGCTTTGGAACAGTAGAGAGCTGGCTTCTATGGCAACTCAGTGGCGGCACAATCCATGCCACCGACATGAGCAATGCCAGCCGCACCCTGCTCATGGATCTGGAACGGCGGCAATGGCTCGATGACGCCTGCACTGAAATTGGCTTGCCCAAGCAGGCCCTCCCGGAACTCAGACCATGCCGAGGAGATTTCGGGGTCATCCAAGCAGGATTGCCCTTTGCGGGCGTGCCGATTCAAGCCCTGCTTGGTGACCAGCAAGCAGCCACCCTGGGGCAACTCTGCCTGCTACCAGGGGAAGGCAAATGCACCTACGGCACGGGTGCTTTTCTTGTCGTAAACACGGGCACCACCATCCGACAGTCCGACGCCGGTCTGCTCAGCACCCTGGGCTGGACCGATGAGCACGGCACCCCCACCTATTGCTTAGAAGGAAGCCTGTTCAATGCGGGCACGGTGGTGCAATGGCTGCGCGACGGCCTCGGCATCATTGGCAGTGCCGAAGAGGTCAATCCCTTAGCGCAAGAAGTGGAGAACGCCGCCGGGGTCATGCTTGTGCCCGCCTTCACCGGATGGGGCACACCACACTGGGATCCCAGTGCCCGTGGTCTGTTGATCGGGCTCACCCGCGACACCCGACGAGGTCATATCGCCCGAGCCGCCCTGGAAGGAATCGCCCTCTCCGTTGCCAGTCTTGTGGAATTGGCAGAGCAAGCCATGGACCAAAGCCTCGGGGAGCTGGCCGTTGATGGGGGAGCAGCTGCTTCCGATCCTCTCCTGCAAGCCCAAGCCGACAGCACCGGTTTGCGCGTGCGCCGTCCAAAGCATCTCGAAAGCACAGCGCGCGGTGTGGCCCTTCTGGCTGGCTTACAAGCCGGCGTGATTGCAGATCTCAAAGACCTGGTGCCGAATCGCACCCAAAACTCCAGCGTGTTTGAGCCCCAACAAACCCTGGAGCAGCGCCAGCGCTGGCGCCAGCGTTGGAACGATGCTGTGACTAGGAGCCTGCACTGGAATGGCTGATCAACGTTTTGACCTCGTCGTCATCGGCGGCGGGGCGAGTGGATGCAGCGTGGCCTACGAAGCGGTCCGCCGCGGCCTACGGGTTGCGCTGCTCGAGGGCCATGACCTCGGTAGTGGCACCAGCTGCCGCAGCACCAAGCTCCTACATGGAGGGGTTCGTTATCTCGAACTTGCTTTCAAGACAGCCGACCTCGCCCAATTGCGCTTGGTTCGAGAAGCCTTGCTCGAGCGAGGCCACTGGTTGAACCAGGCCCCGTTTTTAGCAAGACGCCTTGAACTGGCCCTGCCCAGCGACTCTCTCTTCGGCCAGGCCTATTACCGCATCGGCCTCGGCCTTTATGACGCCCTATCCGGTCGAGCAGGGATCGGCAGCAGTCGCTTGCTCTCTTCCAAGCAACTCAAACAGGCCTTACCCCTGCTGCATCCCGATGTTCAACGCGGAGTGGCCTACAGCGATGGGCAATTTGATGATGCTCGCCTGAATCTGCTGCTGGCTCTTACTGCTGAACGGGCCGGTGCTGTTCTTCGGACCCGCACCAAGGTTCGAGAACTAGAACGCAACAGCCAAGGGCAGATCTGTGCCGCCATTAGCGAAAATTACAAAGGGGAGGAAGAGCGCTGGGAAGCCAGGGCGGTGGTGAATGCCACAGGCATCCATGCCGATGACATCCGCAGGATGGCTGATCCCGACTGCTCCATGCGCATGCTCACCAGCAGGGGAGTGCATCTGGTCTTACGCGCTGACCTCTGTCCTGAGGGGCTTGGATTGCTCTTGCCATCCACCGATGACGGACGCGTTTTGTTCATGTTGCCATTCTTTGGACGCACCCTGGTCGGCACCACAGACACCCCCTGCACACAAGCAGGCGCAGCGGCTCCATCCGAAGATGAGCAAAACTATTTGCTCGATTACGTGAAGCGCTGGTTCCCCGATCTGAGCCATCCAGATGTAGGGAGCTGTTGGGCTGGCGGACGACCGCTGCTCAAGCCGGCCGGTGCCGAAGTCAATAGCAGCAGGGTCGTGCGGGAGCACGAGGTTGAAACGCTGCACAGTGGCCTGATCAGCGTGATGGGGGGCAAGTGGACGACCTGCAGACCCATGGCACTTGACACCCTTAAAGCAGTGGAACGGCAATTTGGGAGCCCCCTGCCAGATCCCTCTGCGTTACCGCTGATCGGCGCAGATCAAGACCCCAAGCGCACTCCCTCTCTGCTTCAAGAGCAAGTCCGCGCCCTGGAACGATTGCTCCCAGAGAGCCCTCTACGCGATCAGCAACGGGCCCACCTGCAATCCAGTTTCGGATTGGAAGCGGCTGCACTCGTAGCCAGTTGGAGTGAAAGCGACCGACAGCCGTTGAGCGATGTCATCCCTGTATGCCGAGGTGAATTACGCCATGCCATCAGCGCGGAACATGCATGCACGGCAACGGATGTCCTCGCCCGACGCTGTCGCCTGGCCATGGTGGACAAGGACGAAGCCGAACGGCTTCTCCCCCAGGTTCAAACCCTTCTTGAAGAGGCGGGGGTGGATGCTCCCAAAACACCACCGGAACTGAATTTGTCCCTCTGAACCGCAGAGTCATCGCTGCTGTTATCTGCTCCCTCCACCTCACCAATCAACCACCAACTGAACCCATGAGCAGCGAGGTAGACAAACCAATCCGCATCAGCAGGGGGGAAGTCACACCCCCAAAGCACCTCACGGGTGCGTTCACCAGACCAGCGGCTCAGGTCGAGGCGAAAAGATGCCCCCGCGGCAGACAGATTGGCCGCCACCATCACGGTCATGGTGGCGTTCGTGCGGACATACACGATCACACCAGGATGGGCGCAATCCAACAACTCAAAGTCGCCATCACGCAGGACTGGAAGCAACTTGCGGCATGTGAGCATCCGCCGGTGCCAATTCAGAAGCGATCCTGGCAACTGCTTCTGAACTTCCACGTTCACAACCCGATAGTCGTATCCGGGAGCCGTGATTGGTGGCAACACCAACAGTGGATCTGGAGCCGTTGAGAACCCCCCATTCCGTCCAGGCGTCCAGGCCATCGGAGTGCGGTTCGGGTCTCGGTCGCGCAAGCCCGGCCAATCCCCCATCCCAAGCTCATCGCCGTAGTACAGGCATGGAAGTCCGGGAAGGCTGTACAGCAGGGCATGCATCACCCGATTGGAACCCGGATCACCATTGAGCAAAGGCGCAAGACGTCGATTGATGCCCCAGTTCAGCCAATGGCCCTGTCCTTGATGCAATCCAGCTCGGATCGTTTGGATCACATCCTCTGGAACTAAATGGCCATCTCCCAGCCAAAGCTCATCATGATTGCGTAAGGGCAAGGCCCAGCGACAACCACCAACAGCATTCTGAGCCGCCTGCAAACACTCACGCAAAGCCTCCACCGTTCCACTGGCAATCGAGGCAAACAGATGGGCCGT
Organism: Synechococcus sp. UW179B; assembly: GCF_900474245.1. Lineage (NCBI taxonomy): Bacteria > Bacillati > Cyanobacteriota > Cyanophyceae > Synechococcales > Synechococcaceae > Synechococcus > Synechococcus sp. UW179B. The sequence goes on along the minus strand of NZ_UCNZ01000004.1, from coordinate 7,633 downwards.
TAGGGCGAAGTTAAAGGCTCCATGCAACTCGTCATCCGCCAGGTAAGGAGCAGCCTCCTCGACCGGTTGAATCGCTTCAGCGAGAAGCAAAACATCTTTGCCATGGCGATCCACCCGGGCCCGTAAGCGCTTGAGGAATTCGTGGGTTTCAGGCAACCCCTCACAACGAGATCCCTCGGCTTCACAAAGAAATGGAACCGCATCGAGACGGAAGCCATCCACGCCTCGTTCAATCCAAAAATCCACCACATCGAGCATCTCCTCCTGCACGACTGGGCTGTCGTAGTTGAGGTCGGGTTGATGGCGCAAAAAGCGGTGGAGGTAGTACTGCTGAGCCACCTCGTCCCATTCCCAGTTCGAAGACTCGAAACGGCGGAACAGCACGGGTGCATCGGAATAGCGCTTGGGGTCATCACTCCAGACATAGACATCCCGTTCAGGACTTCCTTTTGGGGCCCAACGAGCGCGCTGAAACCAGGGGTGGAGCGTGCTGGTGTGATTCAGCACCAGATCCATCACCACCTTGATGCCGTGAGAGTGCGCAGCGATCAAAACCCGATGGAAGGCCGCCAAATCACCCAGTTCTGGATGGATGGACTTGAAATCAGTGATGTCGTAACCACCGTCCTGCAGAGGCGATGGATAAATCGGGGTGAGCCAGATTGCTTCCACGCCCAACCAACGGAGATAGGGCAGGCGACTAGCCAAGCCCTGCAGGTCGCCGATGCCATCACCATTGCCATCGGCATAGCTGCGGACGATCAGCTGATAGATGACTGCACCGTTCCACCACGGCTTCTGGTTCGTCATCACGCCGGTGCCATTCCAACTCGTACTAACCCTGATCGGCCGCGACGTCACCCCCTCGTTCGCGATCCATCGATCAGGACTGCGAGCATGGAATCAGATCCAATGGCTATCGATGGTCAGCTCCTGCCCCAGCGAGGCATTCCAAGCTGCTGATTTAAAGAGCCTCCGCTCCTCTGTTGTCTCGGGGCAGACACGACCAGAAGCTTGGCGGCGCCTGCAATTAAAACGATTAAGCGACCTGCTTGATCGCCATGAAGCAGACATTCTTCAGGCCCTTCGCGTCGACCTTGCCAAGCCAGAGCTCGAGGGGATGTTTGAAATCGTGGCGTTGCTTCAAGAATTAAAAGTCACACGGAGGCGCCTCAAGGCTTGGATGCGACCTCGACGCATCCCCGTGCCAATCGCGCAACAGCCAGGCCGGGCCCAACTCATTCGAGAGCCCTTGGGATGCGTGCTTGTAATCGGACCATGGAACTACCCCTTCATGCTCACGCTCCAGCCCCTGATCAGTGCCCTTGCTGCGGGAAACACCGTTGTCTTGAAACCCTCGGAGCATGCTCCTGCGACCGCAGCCCTGATCACACGCCTTCTCACTGAGATATTCCCCAACGATGTGGTCAGGGTGGTGAATGGGGATGGATCCACAGCGGCAGCTCTCGTGGACCTTGGCTTCGACCATATCTTCTTTACGGGTAGTGGAGCCATTGGAGCGAAGGTGCTGGCCGGTGCCGCCCGTCATCTCACTCCAGTCACGCTGGAGCTTGGAGGGAAAAACCCAGCGGTTGTGCTCGATAGTGCAGACCTGACCGTGACGGCCCGCCGCTTGATTTGGGGCAAAGGCATTAATGCGGGACAAACCTGCATCGCCCCTGACCACCTCCTGGTTCAGACCAGCATCCGGCAGCGCCTTGTGCATGCTTTGAAGGAGGAGCGCCGCAATCTCTATGGAGACGATCCACTCGCTTCTGCTGATCTCAGCTCTTTAATTCACGATCGACACTTTCAACATCTCGAAGGCCTGCTCGCGACTGCAAGAGCCGAAGGACGCATCCTGTTTGGGGGGGAATGCGACCGCCAAAGCCGCAAGATCGCACCCACCTTGATTGAGGTTCACAGCGACCAGGATCCCTTGATGGCAGAGGAAATCTTTGGCCCCTTATTGCCCATGTTGACGGTGGATACGTTGGATTCCGCCATTACACGGATTCAACAGCAAGACAAGCCATTGGCGATCTACCTCTTTGGCGGTAACCACAACGACCAAAGCGCGGTTCTGCAACGCACCAGTTCAGGTGGCGTCTGCTTTAACGATGTGGTGATGCAAAAAGGGGTTCCTGAATTGCCATTCGGTGGAGTGGGCCCCAGTGGCATGGGCAGCTATCACGCAGAAACCGGCTTTCAAACCTTCTCCCATGAGCGCTCGGTGCTGAGCCGGCCCTTTTTTCTCGACATCCGTCTTCGCTACCCCCCGTATTCATTGAATCCTGCCTTATTTCGCCGTTTGGTTGGCTGAACACCACGCAACAACGGTCTCCATCAATCGATACAAATCAATCCGCGCGAGGGACTGGCGAGTTGGGCCAGACACCTTATGTTTTGCCCAGCTCAGAAAGAAGCATGCGAAGCATTGTTGCCGCCGCCCTAACCCTGTCGGCACTGATGCCCCTTCAAGCGGGCGCGGCATCAATCACCGTAAAACCAGGTGACACCATCTCCGGTCTTGCTGACCGCTATGGCGTTTCGGTTAAAAGCTTGATGCGAGAAAATGGAATTCGCAATTCCAACCATGTAGAAGTTGGGCAAACATTGCGTTTGCCAAGTGGTGCCAGGGGTGTTGTTAGCGCTGGCAAAGGACGCCACACCGTTCGCGGAGGAGACACCCTCGGTGGCATTGCGGCGCGATATCGCGTCAGCGAAAGAGATCTGATCGCCATCAACAGCCTTCCAAGCGCTGACCATGTTGAGGTTGGCCAAACACTGAAGCTGCCGACATCGGCCGTGCTTCCCAAGCCAAAACCCATGGCGAAGGCCAAGCCGACGCCGATCAAAGCCAACCCAAATGCCACATCCCACACCGTGGCTAGGGGTCAGACCCTCACCCAGATCGCGCGCGCCTATGAGGTTCCCGTGGCGTCGTTGATTGATCTCAACACCATCAATGACCCCAACAAGGTGACGATTGGAACCAAGTTGATGCTGCGGGATACCCGTCGCCCTGAGACCAGCGAATCGGTCAATACATCTGTCAGCACATCGGCCAGCACAACGGTCAGCACATCGGTCAGGACAACAGTGCAAGCCAGCACCACACCAGCAGCAAAGCCCGTTCTCACCGCCACAGCCAGCCAGCCAGCCAAGTCGGTTCAGGCCAAGCCTGTTCAGAACAAGCCAGTACAGAGCAAGCCAGTTCAAACCAAACCTGCTGCCACAAAAACGGCAGCAACAAAAAAAGCAGTGAAGGTCAAAGCAGTTGAGGCCAAACCAGCGGCATGGCGCACCTACGGTCCGCTCCAAGTGGACTGGAGCAACTGGCAATCCATGGGCGGCAGCATGGTGGCTCCAACCTTGAGCAGCGAAGGCAAGCCCCTTTACGTAGCGGTGAACTGCTCAGCAGGCAAAATCAACGTCACCAGCTCTGATGGCGCATGGAAAAGCTGGATTGCCCCTCAGACCAATTTCGAGAGGGATCTCATGATGGATCGCTGTAAAAAAACCGCTTAAGCCAGGCGGAGATCATTTAGCAACTGCACTCAAGCCGCGTAATGAAGAGGCCACGGGGCATGCAGAAATTGTCTGCCGCTATCCCTTAAGGACAAGCGTTGGGCGCCGTCATTGCTCTCACGAATGAGCTCCTCTTGCACAAGCCTGCGCGCAAGCCAGCCCCAACGCTCTTCGCTGCCATCAATTTCGCGCAAACGCTCCGTCAGGCTGCGGATGTCTGCTCCCTGACCGGCATCGATCACCTCCAATAATTCTTGGGCGCGATCCGACCAATCTTTCGCCCGCCCATCAGCCAAGCAACGATCACAGCGGCCGCAAGGAGAGGTGAGCTCGCCCACCGAGAGCAACAGGGCTTGCTCTCGGCAAATCTCTCCCTCAGCAACAGCTTCCATCCGCCGCAATTGCTGCTGGGAGAACTCCACCCGCCAAACGTCATCGTCGGACGCCTTGGATTCAGCAGCACGACGCAAAGTGGACTGCATGGCCCAGCCCAAGCTGGTTCGATCTCCAGGCGAAAACAACACCAGGCAATGAGCCGGTCTGCCATCGCGTCCAGCCCGACCTGACTCCTGGAGATAGCCCTCCGGGGTGGCCGGCAAATCCAAATGCAACACCAGCCCCACATCCGAGCGGTCAACGCCCATCCCAAACGCCACGGTGGCCACCAAGACCGGCGCATCAGCTTCTAGGAAATGCCTGAGTGCCTCCTCGCGGCGCTCTACCTCCAGTCCCGCGTGATACGTGATCGCTTGAATTCCTTGGGATTGCAGCCGTTCGGCCCAAAGCTCCACCGAGCGCCGAGTCCTGGCATAGATCAAGGTGGCACCACGTGAGTGCTTGAGAGCCTCCAAAACATCGGGGAGAGGATCTCTCGGACGGCGCCGCATCGTGTAGTGGAGATTGCTGCGTTGCGCCGACGACACCTGGATCAGCGGTTTGCATAACCCCAGCAGACGAAGAATGTCTGCCCGCACCCTAGGGGCTGCGGTGGCGCTCAACGCAACGAGTGGAACGCCAGGACACAGGGCGCGAAGTTGACCAAGGCGCCTGTAGTCAGGCCGAAAATCATGCCCCCAAGCGCTGATGCAATGCGCTTCATCCACGGCCAAAGCCACCAACCGCCCTTCCCGCGCATGGGCAGAGAGCATGTCCCTCGCCGCCTCCCCTTGAAGACGCTCAGGGGCGAGGTAAAGAAGACGCAAGCTGCCAGCCGACAACTGCGTCTGAATCAAACGTCGTTGTTCCGGTTGAATCCCGCGGTGCAGGCAGGCGGCAGCAATGCCCCGCCGCTGGAGTTGCAAAACCTGATCATCCATCAGGGCAACGAGTGGAGAAATCACCACCACCAAGCCTTGCCGGACCAAGGCAGGGAGCTGAAAACAGAGTGATTTGCCCCCGCCTGTTGGCAGCACAGCTAAGCAGTCACGGCCGCTGAGCAGGGCTTCGATCACCGGACGCTGTCCTGAACGAAAAGAATCCCAGCCGTAATACCTGTGGAGAGCCTCAAGGAGTGGATCCAACTCGCACCCTCACTCCACAGATAGTGTGCTCACTTTAACGAGCACTAGATCTAGAGGGTGATGGGAGGCTCCAGTTGGTCAGGAGCCTCCTCAACGAGTTGAAGTCTCACCCTCTTGCCACCAGCAAGTTCCCCGAGCGACACCCGCATGGTGGCTCCACTCAAGGTCTGTAGCGCAGTCAAAACATCACGAAGATAAGGAGTGCTACTTCCGCTTTCCACCCACAACCGTTCATGCAATCCGCCTAACCGTCTCCAGGAGGTATGCAGCTTGAGAACGGCGGCTTCCAGCGCCTGAGCCTGCCCGACGGCATCGGCAAGCAAGCCAAGAGCGTCGAGGCGCTGCGCCTCCTGCATTGCTTTCTCTAGGTCCAGATCACCCTGGTGAAAGGCACGGACAGCAACGCCTGACTCCGTGGCTTTGGTAATCCATCGGGCCGTGTGGGTGACATCCTTAATCCGATCCAGCTCCGGCTCATCACGAAGCACCTTGCGGAAGTCTTCCTGCTGAAGCTCGGGAAGCTTGGACAGTTCGCGCACCAATGGCGCGACAACCTTGGAAGGCAGCAAATTCTCCTGCGCCCGTTGACGAATTTCGTCCGGCAGCAGGGGACTGGTGGCAGAGGTGAAATCATCCGTCAGTCTGCGGACTTGCTTACGGGTGATCTCCTGCCCCTCGTTGGCCGCTTCCGCAATCATCACCTGCACTTCAGGCGCTGCCAACGCGGTCTCAAGAAAGGCCCGTTTGGAAAACTGGTTCACACTCGATGGCTCCAGCAAACCCTCGCCCACCAAACCTTGCTCTGATTCAGCCAGCTGAATCAGTCCATACGCCCGGGTCTTGCTGATTTCCCGTTCGCGAAGCCACTGCAAAAAGCCCGCACCGCGTCCTTCCCCTCCACGTTTTTCGCGATCACGCACCGATTTCAGGATGCGACCACGCCAAATTTCCGTCTGAAGATCAAATTTGTCGCACACATCCCAGGCCTGCTCGAGACGAGCCAGGAATTCCATCGTGCTGATGGCATCGCTTTCAGGATCTGGAAGGTCGAGATTGAACGCGGGTGCTTCGGGACTCAGGCTCGTCAAAGGCGTTGTCGGTGGGGTGGTGATGGATGCTGCCATGCCGATGCCTCGATCTGAGCATCAGGGCGAACGACATTCTGTGACGCTCACTCCATCTGGAGACCATGCAGCGATACGCTCAGCTTGCATCAACGTTTCTGCGCAGCGATGGCAATTTCCCGCGGTGACAAGGTGCGCATTAAGCGCCCTGAGTCCTATTGGTACAACGATGTCGGCACGGTGGCTTCCATCGATACTTCAGGCATTCGATACCCGGTGGTCGTTCGCTTTGAAAAGGTGAATTACAACGGGATTTCCGGATCAGAAGGCGGAATCAACACCAATAATTTCGCTCAAGCGGAACTAGAGCCGGCCTGAGGCCGTTGCCCGAACTCCCAGAAGTTGAGACGGTTCGTCGTGGATTAGCGGATCGTCTTGACCAATTTGTTATCAGCGATCTTGAAGTGTGCCGGGACAGGGCGATTGCGAGTCCTGGTGGACCTGAATGCTTTGAATTAGGACTCGTCAATTGCCGTGTAGGTCAATGGAGGAGAAGAGGAAAGTACCTCTACGCAGAACTGCATAGGCCAGCATCAGCCGAAGCAGATGGAGCTGAAGAGAGCGCCGGTTATTGGGGGGTGCATTTACGAATGACCGGACAATTTCAGTGGATCGAAGACGACACTCCAGCCTGCAATCACACGCGCGTTCGATTTTGGAATGCCAAAGGCCAGGAATTGCGCTTCGTTGATCTGAGAAGTTTTGCAGAAATGTGGTGGGTCCCACCTGCAGTTGCGGTGGAGTCAGTGATGACGGGTTTGAAAAAGTTGGGGCCTGAGCCCTTTAGCCAAGACTTCAAAACGCAATACTTACAAGAGCGATTCAAAGGATCAACGCGCTCGATCAAAGCGGCATTATTGGATCAATCGATAGTGGCTGGCACTGGCAACATCTATGCCGACGAAAGTTTATTTGCTGCGGGCATTCGCCCTCAAACAGCAGCAGGCCAACTCAATCGCAAGCAATTAGACAAGCTCAGGGTGTGCCTAATTGAGATCCTAGAACTGAGCATTGGAGCAGGGGGAACAACCTTTAGTGACTTCAGAGATCTGGAAGGAGTGAATGGCAATTACGGAGGACAAGCTGCGGTGTATCGGCGCACAGGACAACCATGTTTAAAATGTGGGCAAGCAATTGAACGCATCAAGCTTGCAGGAAGAAGCACCCACTGGTGCTCAAGCTGTCAGACTTAAAAACGAAAATCCCAAGGGAAATCCCTTAATTGATCAAGAGGATAAGGGCAAAAATAGTTAAGTCCGATTCACAAAAATGTCGGGCTAGAGTCCAGCAGACCGATAAGAAACACCGCAATCGAATCACAATTAATGCAGAATCAAAAAGGGAGATTCAACCTACACAGTACGATTGCTTATTAAAAAATTAGATCTGATCCCATGGCAATGGAGATAACCAATCAGGACCAAAGTAACGCGAAATTAGGCACAAAAAAAGCCACCC
>NZ_UCNZ01000023.1:0-171381 GCF_900474245.1 Synechococcus sp. UW179B | reverse complement strand
GCTGCCAGCCGTTAGCGCCGGAGCGCTGCTGGATGGTGGTAGTCATGAGAACGGATAAAGATGCCGAAAGGACAAGTCCATAAGGCGAAGAAAAACTGGACTGAACCAGTGAACAAAATTTAATTGAGTTGTGTTGCTTTGTGTTGCCCTTGGTATTGCTGCTCGTCATCACCCCCATAAGCCAAGCTAATTAATGGCCTGATCGCTGGGGTGCTCATAGCGTTAGGGAGATGCAAGCAAGTCGGCGCTTATTTCTGAAGCTGCTAGCAACCACGGCCGTGAGTCGATGGTTGCTTGATGGCGTTCATGCAGCAGCTCACAAAAAAAGCTCCGAAACAGATGTCGGCTCGGAGCGAGGGGATCTTCGCCTTGCATTGATTAGTGATCTCAATGGTCCTTATGGGTCGACCCACTACAGCGCAACCGTTGGACAAGGACTTGATCTGCTGTCTCAACTGAAACCAGATCTGGTGCTTTGCGCCGGCGACATGGTCGCCGGCCAGAAGATCAGCCTGACGGATTCCCAGCTTGAGGCGATGTGGAGCAGCTACCAATCCACGATTCTCAATCCGCTCCTTCAGAAGGGGATTGGAATGATCCCAACGATGGGCAATCACGATGCATCCAGCCAAAGATCAGGCTCTCGCTACGTTTTTGCAAGAGAGCGCATCCAGGCAGCGAGCTTTTGGGAACGTCAAAAAAACCAGCTTGGGCTGCAGTTCATCGACGCCAAGGATTACCCCTTCCAGTTCAGCGTTAGGCAGCCTGGCTTGTTCGTAGTCGTAATGGATGCCTCTTCCGCCAGCGTGGATCGAGGGCAACAGCGCTGGCTTGAGCAAGCCCTGGCCTCAGAGTCCAGATCTCCAGACGATTGCTGTTTGGTGATGGGACATCTCCCACTGACCGCCGTCAGTGTTGGTCGAGATCGTGCCGGTGAGTGCATCGAAGACGCCATGCATCTCACCGATTTAATGCAACGTCAACGGGTGGACCTTTATCTCTCAGGGCATCACCATGCCTGGTATCCAGGCGAACTCAAAGGACAGCGTGTCCTCAGTTTGGGAGCCATGGGAAATGGACCTCGTCGGTTGCTAGGTGCACAACACAAATCCGATCCGAGCCTCACACTCCTGGATCTCTTTCAAGCCACGAAAACCGTTCGCGAAACCACATTCAGCTTGAAAACAGCGGAGCCGATCAGCCCTGACTCCCTACCAATGCAGTTGAGATCAAAAGCATTCCCAAGCTTGGATCGAAGAAGCACGCACTGGTCCTACGGCTCCTAGAAAAGCGGCTTAAACGCATCTCCTTGCCGCTGTCAGCGCTCTCCCTCCAAAGCCACAAAAAACCAGCCATAAAACCCCAGGCACAAAAAGCCCCCTCCGTTTTGGAGGGGGCTTTCTAGTTCAGTTGATCTGAACTTTCGTTTGATTCCAGATCAACCGATTGCAGGTGCTTGAAGTGCCACAGGTGTGGACTCAACAGTTGCCAGGTCGAGGGGGAAGTTATGAGCGTTGCGCTCGTGCATCACTTCCATGCCGAGTCCGGCACGGTTCACCATGTCGGCCCAGGTGTTCAGGACGCGGCCCTGACTATCAAGGATCGACTGGTTGAAGTTGAAGCCGTTCAAGTTGAAGGCCATGGTTGACACGCCCATAGACGTAAACCAAATGCCAACAACAGGCCAGGCTCCCAACAAGAAGTGAAGGCTACGGCTGTTGTTGAACGAGGCGTATTGGAAGATCAGGCGACCGAAGTAGCCGTGAGCAGCCACGATGTTGTACGTCTCTTCTTCTTGGCCGAACTTGTAGCCGTAGTTATGGGACTCATTCTCGGTTGTTTCACGAACCAAGGAGGAGGTCACCAATGAACCGTGCATGGCGGAGAACAGTGAACCACCGAAGACACCAGCCACACCAAGCATGTGGAAGGGGTGCATCAGGATGTTGTGCTCAGCCTGGAACACCAACATGAAGTTGAAGGTTCCAGATATGCCCAAAGGCATGCCATCTGAGAAAGAACCCTGACCGAAGGGGTAGACAAGGAAAACAGCCATGGCTGCAGACAGCGGAGCGCTGTATGCAACACAGATCCAAGGGCGCATGCCCAAGCGGTAGGAAAGTTCCCACTGACGGCCCATATAGGCTGAGATACCGATCAGGAAGTGGAACACAACCAACTGATAGGTGCCACCGTTGTAGAGCCACTCATCGAGTGAGGCAGCATCCCAGATTGGGTAGAAGTGCAAGCCAATGGCGTTGCTGGAAGGAACAACAGCACCAGAAATGATGTTGTTGCCATAGAGCAGGGAGCCAGCGACGGGCTCGCGGATGCCGTCGATGTCAACCGGAGGTGCGGCGATGAAAGCGACGATGAAGCAGGTGGTTGCGGCAAGCAGGCAAGGGATCATCAGCACACCGAACCAACCGATATAAATACGGTTGTTGGTATCTGTGACCCACTGACAAAAACTTTGCCAGCTGCTTAAGCGACCGCTGCGTACGGCAGTTGCCATGAGGAAAAAATAAGAACGGGATCGATCAATCCATCCTTAAAAAGGACAATTGATCGAGCTCAAGATGATGAAAATGCCTCCACAATTCAAGGGAAACAAACGGATCTCATCATCTCGACAAGATTTTTAATGACAACTTCATGAACGATTCATGAAGTTGTGTCACGCACCGGCGTATCTGTGCGTTTTTAGCCATTCCCTGGCCTGATCGGCAAAACCAGGAAGATCCAAGCGTTCACGCTCTGCCGCCTTCGCCACCAGCAATGGTGCCTGACGCTTGAGATCGTCTAGGTCAGGCTGGGCAACGCCGGCATTAAGGGCCATCCAATCAGCCATTGATGCTCCCACAACCCTCGTGAGATAGGCAGCGCTGAGGCCTTGGAGCATCCCCGCAGCCAACCACGTACCGCCGTCAAGTTTGGCCATGCCAAGCAACGCTTGGCCACTCCACTCCACGACCCCCTGCCCAAGGGCTGCGGTCCCCAATTGGCGCGCCACAACCTGCAGCACGTCAGAGCTCCAAGGGCAGCTCCAGATCTGAGCCATTTCCTTCACCATCAAGCCGTTCACCACAGCCACAGCGAGAAGATCAACGCTTGGCACAGGAGAAGCAATCACCACACCCGCCACGATCCACTGACTCCTTTTGAGCAGAGAGCGGAATCGCTCACGACGCAACTGCTCTAGCTCTGCTTGCCAACGGCGATGCAGAGAGGTCAACAACCGTTGCTTGGTGATCTCGCGGCTCCGAGCCGGCTGAGCGAAATGACGTCGAACTGGGGACAAGCCCCGCCGTAAATCAGCAGACTCTCCACTCCAGAACAACAGTCGATCGCACCATGGCTTGGGTAACTGACAGGACAAAGCTTCCTGTCGTGCTTCACGCGAGTCCTGAACAGAATCCTGGATAAGCAACCAAGCCGGCCGATCGGTGGGCAACTGTTCCAACCGCAGTAGATCAGCTGCCCGGAGGGGCATGGGAAGTCCGTACAAAATCACATCGAGCGGCTCAAGCTCCTGAGGCCAGCTCCAAGCGTCGGCAACCACCGGTAAGGGCTTGGCAATGCATAGGTCAAGAGGATTGGCCCCTTGCAAAGCAGCTTGGAGCTCTGGAGTGCTCGGGTGGGTGGCTCCCTCACTGATCACCACTCCCACACTCAGGGGAGCCTGCTGAGCTTTCAAGCAATCAAGCTCCTGTTCTCGAGGTGATCGCAAGCCATCAAGACCCATCGACAACTCAAGCTCACTGAACTGCGCGAGCACCAACTCACAACGACGGATCCAGCCAGGGATGGAAGAAGGCTCTGAAAAAGAGGCAGGTTTGGAAGGACGGGTCAGCCACCAGGCGCCTGCGCCAAGCACCAAGAATCCCGCGCCACCGCCAGGAAGATGCACTATGTCGCTCAATAACCAGCTACCAAAGGCCAAGGTCCCTCCAGCCAGAGCAAGTTTCCCTGCGATGGATGGAATCAGCTTGATGGTGCTGATTGATGGAACCGGCATCAGCACAGCAAATCCATAACTTGAGCTTTCCTAGCTCACCTTTCTAGTCAGGACCAGCACTTGCGCACCTATGACAACTGGCAGCCCCGACTCCGTCCCTTCCAGCGAGATCTCTGAGCTGGGAATTCATATGGTTGGGGGGTCTATAGCTGACATCGATGGCCCGCGATCGTCGTCATGAGGTCAAACGGGTCTTAATGGTGGCCCTCACCATCAACGTGACCATGACGTTGCTCAAGATGGTGGTAGGTCTAGCGAGCGGATCACTCGCTGTCATCGCAGACGCGATGCACAGCGCGACCGACGCCCTTTCAAGTTTGACCGGACTGATCACAAATGGGCTCTCGGATCCGAAACCGGATCGTGATCATCCCTATGGCCATCACAAATATGAAGGAATTGGAGCTCTGGCGGTGGCCGGTTTCATCTTCTTCACGGCGATCGAAATTCTGATCACGTCCGGCGAACGTCTCACGGAGGGCTTGCCCGAACTGCGGATCAATGCAACGGAGCTGTTGCTGCTCCTGCTCGTGCTCGTCTTCAACCTTCTGCTCGCAAGCTACGAGCGACGTCAGGGACGCCGATTAAACAGTCAATTGCTCTTAGCCGATGCCCACCACACCACGAGTGACATCTGGACCACTGTGATTGTGCTCGTGGGACTCACAGGAGCCTGGCTGCTCAAGATCAGCTGGCTCGACGTCGCCCTTGCCATGCCGCTTGCCGTGCTTCTGATCCGTGTCTGCTGGCAAGTTTTACGCGACAACCTCCCCTGGCTTGTGGATCACATAGCCATTGCACCCGAAGCTATCAATGAGCAGGCGTTGGGTGTCCCTGGAGTCCTGAATTGCCATGACATCGCCAGCAGAGGAATCCTGGGACAACAAGTTTTTATTGACATGCACATGGTGGTGGATGTCGATGACCTGGTTGCGGCGCATCAAATTACGGAACGGGTCGAAGAGCGCCTGGAATCCCACTTCGGACCAGTTCGCTGCACCATTCATCTCGAACCTCGGGACTACGCCGAGCAAGTGATCACCTTTCGTGGAACCCATGGATAAGCAAGGAGATCAAGAAAGGAGGCCTCTAGAAGTTCGATGATGCGTCACACTTGCGCCTGATTCCAGGCCTCGGGCCATGACTGATTCCAACCGCGATTCCCGTCAACAGGGCAGACAAGGTGAGGGCGGCGGGGGCTCCCGTGGCGGCCGCAATTCCGGCAGCCGAGAAGGGGGCGGATTCCGTATTCGACTCAGTGACAACGAAATGCGTGCGGTGAGAGCCCTACAAGAGGCTTTCAATCTGCGTTCAACCGTTGCTGTGCTGGGGTTTGCGGTTCGCACTCTTGCTCAAATGCTGGAGGACGGACAACTCACGGAGCTGGTCGCTCAGCAGAAAGCCCAGGGCGGCGGACGGCGATCCGATGATGGACGCGGAGAAGGCAATCGAGGGGAACGGAATCGGACACCACGTCCTGATCCTTTTGCACGACCAGCAAAACCCCAACCGCCTGCACCTGAGCCAGAAGCTGCTTCGGAGCCAGAAGCTGCAGCAGAACCAGAGACTGCTCCTGAACAAGACGCGTCTTCAGACGCCAGCGCGAGTGATGCGACTGACACACAAGCGACTGACGACAACCCTGAGACAGGAGCCTGATCGATGGGGCGGCCGAGGGTTCTCTCCGGCGTTCAACCAACAGGGGCTCTTCATTTGGGCAACTGGTTGGGCGCCATTCGCAATTGGGTGGATTTGCAGCACGACAACGACACATTCTTTTGTGTCGTGGATCTGCATGCCGTCACCGTTCCGCACCAACCGGATCGCTTAGCGGAGGACACCCTCAGCACTGCAGCCCTCTACCTGGCCTGCGGTCTCGATCCAGCTCAATCCACCGTCTTTGTCCAAAGCCATGTCAAAGCTCACAGCGAGCTGTGCTGGCTTCTGAACTGCGTCACGCCCCTCAACTGGCTTGAGCGCATGATTCAGTTCAAGGAAAAGGCCGTGAAGCAAGGCGACAACGTGTCGGTAGGCCTTCTTGACTACCCAGTGCTGATGGCCGCCGACATCCTTCTGTATGACGCAGACCTTGTGCCTGTTGGCGAAGATCAGAAACAACATTTGGAATTGGCGCGCGACATCGCCCAACAACGCATCAACGCGCGCTTCGGCTCAGAGGATCAACCGCTACTGCAGGTGCCCAAGCCCTTGATCATGCGCGAAGGGGCGAGGGTGATGAGCCTCACGGATGGCCGCAACAAGATGAGCAAAAGCGATCCAAACGACAACAGTCGGATCACCCTGCTTGATCCACCTGCCCTGATCACCAAAAAAATTAAACGCGCCAAAACGGACCCTCAAATGGGTCTTGAGTTCAGCAACCCTGATCGACCGGAAACCGACAACCTCCTAGGCCTCTACGCGCTGCTGAGTGGCAAAGGCCGGACAGCCGCGGCCGCGGAATGTGCAGAGATGGGCTGGGGCACGTTCAAGCCCCTCCTGGCAGAGGCCGCCGTGAGTGCTCTTGAGCCGATCCAAAGCCGATACAACGAACTGATGGAAGATCGCGCCGAGCTGGAGAACGTGCTGAAACAAGGCCGTGACCGGGCTGAAGGCGTGGCCACAGCCACCGTGGATCGCGTACGCAAAGCCATGGGCTTCCTGGCGACTTAATGATTGAAGGGACCTTCGAAAAGATTATCTAATGTTTAAAGCTTGCTGAGAAGTCTTGACGCCAAACCCGAGAAATACCAGCAATAACCAGCCAAACCAGCGTGTCTCGCGAGTCTCACGCAGGGATTAATTAAGTGTTTCTGCTCATGCACAACCAGCACTCACTCGTCAAGACCGGTCCCAAGCGCCTCGCCAAAGGCTTCCCATCCTGACGAAGGTGGCGGTTCCATTACGGAACATCACCTTTTGCTGAGCTCCTTCAACAAGCTGCCTCTTGCCGTCTTACCTTCTGTCCGCCAAGCGAGCGGTGTTGGTGTTCTCAGCGTGGGGTTGCTATTGGGTCTCGGACACAGCCTTCATGCTGAACGCTCCAGCGAAAGGGTTGAACAAGCAGAAGAAGTGGCATCAGCACTTCAACAGGACGTCAAGACGGATCACAAAGCCACTCCTTATTCGATCACTCCGGAACGACGCGCCCTGCTCAACACCATTCGCTATGCGGAAGGGACCTGGAAGGACGGCAAAGACCTTGGCTATCGCACCCTCTATGGAGGCGGCCAGTTTCAGGATCTCTCCAAACATCCAGAGAAGGTGGTCGTGAAGCGTTACGTCAGCGCCGCTGCAGGGGCCTATCAGTTTTTGCCAACCACCTGGCAAGAGGTTTCAGGTCGTTTGAAATTGCCTAGTTTTTCTCCAGAACACCAAGACCAAGCGGCTCTTCATCTGGTCAAGAGACGCGGAGCCCTCAACGAGGTGGACCAGAAAGGCTTAACGGCTGAAGCCATGAATAGCCTCGCTCCTGAATGGGCTTCCTTTCCCACCCATTCGGGACGCAGTGCCTACGGTCAGCCCGTCAAAACACACGCTGAGCTAGCAAGTTTCTATTCAAAAAATCTGCAGAAGCTTCGTCAAGGCGCCTAGAGCGAGTTCTTCGCTTTCGCCTCCGAAACCCAGGCTGCGAGACCCCAAACCTCGATCACGAGCTGATGCCAAGGAGTCATCGACTCCATCGAGATGGCCATCGCCGCCGGAGTGGCATTCACAAGGGCTCTGGTGGCCGTAATGGCCCGAAGACCTTCATCAATGCGCACCCCCATCGCTTCGCGTTCGTCCGGAGTCATCACGGAATCCGGGCATGACGCTAGAAGCTCCTGGCCACGCTTGAACCAGTGGTTGAAGTCGTTGAGCAAAGAGTCCAACAAGGATTCGAGCAGAGCATCCGCGTCCTGATTCATTGCTTGTTCAACGCACCCCCATAGGATGGCGGGCCCTGAACAGGAAACGGTGAGCAGCGTCGCAGCAACCACTCCAGCCCCTACCGCGCCTGTGGTTCTGCCCAAGACCAGCGACAGCGAGAACCTGCTGAAGATTCGCCACTCGATGAGCCATGTGATGGCCATGGCGGTTCAGAAGATGTTTCCCCAAGCCCAAGTGACCATTGGTCCCTGGACTGAAACAGGCTTTTATTACGACTTCGATAATCCAGAACCCTTCACGGAAGCCGATCTCAAGGCGATCAAGAAGGAGATGGGAAAAATCATCGGCCGCAAGCTCCCGTTAGAGCGCATTGAAGTCAGTCGCGATGAGGCAGAACGTCGCATCAAGGCCCAAAACGAACCCTACAAACTGGAAATTCTCGAGCGCCTGGTCGAGCCAATCACGCTCTACACCCTGGGGGAACAGTGGTGGGATCTCTGTGCTGGCCCGCATGTGGCCAACACGAGCGAACTGAATCCAAAAGCCTTTGAGCTCGAAAGTGTGGCCGGTGCTTACTGGCGTGGTGACGAAACCAAGGCTCAGCTCCAACGTATTTACGGCACTGCATGGGAAACCGCCGAGCAACTGTCTGAGCACAGACGCCGCAAAGAAGAAGCACTCCGTCGGGATCACCGCCGCCTCGGCAAAGATCTCGATCTGTTCTCCATCGAAGACGAAGCGGGAGCCGGACTTGTGTTCTGGCATCCCCGGGGCGCACGCATGCGTCTGCTGATTGAAGACTTCTGGAAGCAAGCGCATTTCGAAGGGGATTACGAACTGCTGTACACGCCCCACGTCGCGGACATCAGTCTCTGGAAGACCTCAGGTCACCTCGACTTCTATGCGGAAAGCATGTTTGGCCCCATGGAGGTGGATGAGAGGCAATACCAGCTCAAACCGATGAACTGTCCGTTCCACGTTTTGACCTACGCCAGCAAACTGCGCAGCTACCGGGAACTTCCGATCCGATGGGCGGAACTCGGAACTGTTTACCGCTATGAGCGACCTGGGGTGATGCATGGGCTCATGCGAGTGCGTGGCTTCACGCAAGACGATGCACACGTTTTCTGCCTACCAGAACAGATCAGTGATGAGATTTTGCGCATCCTCAATCTCACAGAAAGAATTCTGTCGACATTCGATTTCAGCAACTACGAGATCAACCTTTCAACCAAACCAGACAAAGCCATTGGCGATGACGCTGTCTGGGAACTCGCCACCAAAGGCCTGATCGAAGCTCTTGAGCGCAAGGGCTGGGACTACAAAATTGATGAGGGTGGCGGAGCCTTTTACGGACCCAAAATCGACCTGAAAATCGAGGATGCGATTGGGCGGATGTGGCAGTGCTCCACCATCCAGCTCGATTTCAACCTGCCTGAGCGTTTCGCCCTTGACTACATCGCTGCTGATGGCAGCAAACAGCGCCCGATCATGATTCACCGGGCCATCTTCGGGTCACTGGAACGGTTTTTCGGAATCATGACCGAAAACTATGCGGGAGATTTCCCGTTTTGGCTCGCTCCAGAACAGATCCGGCTGCTTCCCGTCACCGATGAAGTTCTGGGTTACGCGGAAGAATTGCAAACCCAGCTCAAAGCAGCTGGAATTCGCGCCAGCATTGATCGCAGTGGAGACCGCCTCGGGAAGCTGATCCGTACGGGTGAGCAGATGAAAATCCCAGTGCTCGCTGTGATTGGAGCCAAAGAAGCTGAACAGGGCGCTGCCAGCCTGCGCAGCCGCCGCGATGGTGACTTGGGTGTGATCACCAAGGAGCGTTTGATCTCAACAGCACAATCGGCAAACCAAGAACGGCAGGCATCGCTCTCTTTCGCCGGCAGTGGGAGCATCGGGGAATGAGCGATCCAGCCATCACGGCTCTGGCCGACCTCAATCGATTGCGCACGGCCCCAGCGCTCAGTGCGCGCGAGCGCAAGGATCTCAAAAGCGAACTCATCGCTGCGATGCAGCCTTTCTCCTGGTTCACGGTTGGCGTCATGGCCTCCTCGTCCACGGAAGCCATGCGCTGTCTTCGCGACCTTGAACTGGCGATGGGATGGCCTGCCATGCGGCTCGAAGACGAGACGGGCATTGACAGCGGCGTTTTTCTCAAAGCCAACCAATCCACCGGTTTCATTCGCATCCGAGAGGAGGCGGGACTGGGAGAAGGCGTCTTGATCAGCGGACATCAAAGCGAGTTAGCACAAGTTGGCTCACAGTCAGGTCCGACCTGGGGGCCGCTGCCTCTGGACCTTTTTCGAGACTGAGCGTTCCAGACACGCATCAAGACTTGTCGATTTCGAGCACAGCCATCAGCCTTGAGCTGAGATGCGCCGACAGATCCAATGCAGGCAACCACCTACCTGGCCGGGGATCTCGGTGGCACCAAAACGCTCTTAGCGATCTACAGCGATCAAAACGGCAAGCTGAAACAAGAGCATGTCCAGCGTTACGTGTCGGCGGAATGGACGTCTCTCGACTCGATGCTCAAGCACTTCCTGCAAACGCGCCCAGACACCAACGGCACGCCTCAAACCAGTTGCTTTGCCGTCGCAGGTCCGGTTAAAAACCGTGCCGCTGAACTCACCAATTTGGGATGGAGCATCAGCCAGGAGTCGTTGCAACAATCGGCGGGTTTGGAGCGCGTTGAGCTCGTCAACGACTTCGCCGTTCTGATCTACGGCCTTCCGCATTTCAGCGACAGTCAGCAGATCACGCTTCAAGCCGGATCAGGATTGGATTCCGAAGACAGCCAAGCCGAGCAAGGTCCCGTCGCCATTCTTGGAGCGGGAACAGGCTTGGGGATGGCTCGGGGACTTCCGAGCAAGACAGGCTTGATTGCGTTACCCAGCGAGGGGGGGCACAGAGAGTTCGCTCCCCGTTGCAACGATGAATGGGCCCTTGTGCAATGGCTCAAGCGCGATCTCTCCCTCGAGCGAATCTCCGTGGAGAGAGTTGTCAGCGGAACCGGTTTGGGCCATGTCATGAACTGGATGCTCCAGCAGGCGGAGAACGCAACGCACCCGCTTCAAGAGAAAGCCAAGGCATGGAGATACAACACACCAGACCAACCCGGCTATCACGATCTCCCCGCTTCCACATGCCAATACGCCCAAGCCGGCGACCGCATCGCGAACGCGGCGATGACCCTATGGCTCAGTGCCTACGGAGCAGCGGCCGGGGACCTGGCACTCCAAGAGTTGTGCACGGGTGGGCTCTGGATCGGTGGGGGCACAGCCGAAAAAAACCAAGATGGTTTGAAGTCCATGCATTTTTTAAATGCCCTGCGCCAAAAAGGGCGGTTTCAGCCGTTTTTGGAAGGTTTAACGGTGCGAGCTGTCATCGATCCGGGAGCTGGTCTGTTTAGTGCTGCTTGCAGAGCACGAGAACTGGCTGAGTCGAGTGGGACACTGACCTGAGTGGAAACGCAGGGATGGCGCAGCCGCGTATCGGCCAAACAGTGGTGGTGGACGTTCCCGCTACCACCGCCAACATTGGTCCAGGATTCGACTGTCTAGGCGCTGCTCTGGATCTCAACAACCGTTTCACCATGCGTCGCATTGATGGCGATGGAGAGCGATTTGAACTGATCATCGAGGGACAGGAGGGGTCTCATCTACGGGGAGGACCAGACAACCTCGTGTATCGAGCCGCTCAGCGGGTCTGGAAAGCAGCCGGCCAGGAGCCCATCGCCATTGAGGCTCGCGTGCGTTTAGCCGTTCCTCCAGCCAGGGGGCTAGGCAGCAGCGCCACAGCCATCGTGGCGGGACTCGTGGGTGCCAATGCCTTGGTTGGAGAACCTCTCAGTCGAGAAAAACTGCTGGAGCTCGCCATTGATATCGAAGGACACCCCGACAACGTTGTGCCTTCGCTGCTGGGAGGACTGTGCATGACAGCCAAGGCTGCATCTCAACGCTGGCGCGTGGTGCGTTGCGAATGGATGCACAGCATCAAGGCAGTCGTTGCGATCCCCGCCATTCGTCTCAGCACCAGCGAAGCGAGACGGGCCATGCCCAAATCGGTTCCCATCGGGGATGCAGTCGTCAACCTTGGCGCCCTCACCCTGCTTCTGCAGGGCCTAAGGACCGGAAACGGCGATTTGATCTCAGACGGAATGCATGATCGGTTGCATGAGCCCTATCGCTGGAGGCTCATCAAAGGCGGGCAGGAAGTGAAAGAAGCTGCGCTAGCGGCTGGAGCCTGGGGATGTGCCATCAGCGGCGCTGGGCCGAGCATCTTGGCGCTTTGCGCAGAAGAGAGAGGGCCTGCCGTCAGTCATGCCATGGTGAAGGCTTGGGAAGCGGCGGGCGTCGCTAGTCGCGCTCCACTGCTTAACCTTCAGACGGCAGGGAGCCACTGGCAACCCAAAGACGCTGAGTAAAATTACTCAGCGCAGCCCCTGGGGCTGATAAGTTCAATCACAATCTTGCGAATGCCATGGACGCCAATTTGCCGCTGACGGCTGCGTCCCAGGCAGCGTTCCCCTGGCTCTCGCTCATCGTTTTGCTTCCTGCAGCGATGGCTCTATTGATGCCGTTGCTTCCAGGAGACGACGCGCAGCAATCTCCTTTGCCGCGAAATCTGGCCATCGGCGTCCTCCTCGTCGATCTCGTCCTGATGCTGGTGGTCTTTAGCCGGCATTTCGACCCCAGCGATAGCAGTCTCCAGCTCGTGGAACGTGTGAGCTGGGTTCCATCAATCGGTTTGGAATGGTCCCTCGGAGCCGATGGACTTTCAGCGCCACTGGTGGTGCTCAGCGGACTCGTCACGCTGTTATCCGTAGCCGCCAGCTGGAACGTTCAACACAAGACCAAGTTGTACTTCGGTCTTTTGCTGGTCCAGGCCTCAGCCCAAGGACTGGTCTTCCTCTCGCAAGATTTCCTGCTGTTCTTCCTCGCTTGGGAGCTGGAGCTCGTCCCTGTGTATCTCCTGATTGCGATCTGGGGCGGAAGCAATCGTCAATATGCAGCCACAAAATTCATCCTCTACACCGCTGTCGCATCCCTGCTGATCCTGATAAGCGGTCTTGCCTTAGCTCTCTCCGGAGACACGTTCACGCTCAACCTGACTGAACTTGCTGCGCGTTCTCCTGGTGGAACGTTTGGATTGCTCTGTTACCTCGGATTCTTGATTGGCTTTGGGGTGAAGTTACCGATGTTTCCGCTTCACACCTGGCTCCCCGACGCCCACGGAGAAGCCAATGCTCCGGTATCGATGTTGCTCGCTGGTGTGTTGTTGAAAATGGGCGGATATGCCCTGTTGCGCTTCAACGTTCAAATGCTTCCGGAAGCGCATCTTGTTCTTGCGCCAGCACTCATCGTTCTCGGCATCGTCAACATCATTTATGGAGCGTTGAATGCCTTCGCTCAAGACAATGTCAAACGGCGCATCGCCTGCAGCTCCGTTAGCCATATGGGCTTTGTGCTGCTTGGAATCGGTGCCGTGGATGCCCTCGGCCTGAGTGGTGCCATGCTCCAAATGATCAGTCACGGACTGATTGCCGCGGCCATGTTCTTCGTGACTGGCTGTTTTTACGAACGCACCAAAACCCTGTCTATCCCCAACATGGGCGGACTTGCCAAGGTGCTGCCAATCACCTTTGCCTTTTTTCTCGCCAGCTCCCTGGCGTCCCTTGCCCTTCCAGGCATGAGCGGATTCATCAGTGAAATCACTATTTTCTTGGGCGTCACCAATCAGGAAAATTTCACCACCTTGTTCCGCGTCACCACCGTGGCCATTGCCGCGATTGGTCTGGTGCTCACCCCGATGTATCTCCTCTCCATGTGCAGGCGCGTGTTCTTCGGGCCACGAATCCCGGCGTTGGCCTTCATCGATGACATGCGGCCTAGAGAACTGGTGATCGGGCTCACCCTGATGGTTCCCACATTGGTGATTGGCGTTTGGCCCCGTATCGCCATGGATTTCTACGAAGCAGCAACCGATGCTCTCGCCAGTGATCTCGGCACTCATAGCCTGATTGCACTCACGACCCTGCTGCCGGCGGGCTGACAGCGATGACCAAACCAGAACTCTTGCGCGGACATGGCTTACCGCGCTTCGAGGCCATCGATGCATCCCAGGTAAAAGCGCATATCCCAGCCCTGATCCAGGAATTGGAAGATCAGCTGAGCACGCTGGAATCCACTCTTCAGCAACGCTTGTCTGACAACACACCGCTGAGCTGGGATGAGGTGATGACACCCCTTCACCTGCTTGGGGAACGCTTGCGCTGGAGCTGGGGGGTGGTGAGTCATCTCAACGGCGTCTGCAACAGCCCTGAGCTGCGCGAAGCCCATGCGGCGCAGCAACCCGATGTCGTGCGTTTCAGCAACCGCGCTGGGCAGAGCCAAGTCATCCACCAAGCACTGGAAAGTCTTCAACAGAACCCAAGTCATCCATTGGACTCCACCCAAACCCGGATCCTTGATGCCGAGCTGTTGTCGATGCGCCATCGAGGAGTGGGTTTGAACGGAGCTGCCCAAAAGTCCTTCAATGAAGCCAGCGAACAACTCGCTTCCCTGTCCACCCGATTCAGCAATCACGTTCTCGATGCCACCCAAGGCTGGACCCTTTTGGTGCATGACGCTGACCAACTCAAGGGCATACCAGAACGGGCCCTGCAAGCATTGGCGGCTGCCGCCAAAGAGGCTGGAGATCAACATCGTGATGGCCAAGAGCCCAGTGCCTTGGAAGGGCCTTGGCGTCTTGGCCTCGATATGCCCCGGTACCTCCCAGTACTGACCCATGCCGACAACCGCAATCTGAGAGAGACGGTTTACAGGGCTCAGGTGAGTCGGGCCAGCTCCGGAGAACTCGACAACACTCCTCTCATCGAGGAAATCCTGGGCCTGAGGTCCCATCAAGCAGCACGCCTCGGCTATCAAAACTGGGCTGAGAAAAGCCTGGCCTCAAAAATGGCTGACAACGTCGAAGCCGTTGAAAGGCTTCTCGAAGAACTTCGCGTTGCCGCCCTGCCCGTCGCGGAACGAGAAATTGACGAATTGAGGGACTGTGCCCGTCGTCATGGCGCAACAGAAGCTGATGCTTTCAGCGCTTGGGATGTGAGCTACTGGGCAGAGAAACTTCGTCAAGAGCGATTCAATCTCAATCAAGAAGCGCTGCGTCCATGGTTCCCACTGCCACAAGTGCTCGATGGCCTGTTCCATCTTTGCGAACGTTTGTTCTCCATCCAGATTGAAGCTGCTGATGGCGAAGCACCGATCTGGCATCAGGATGTGCGCTTTTTCCGAGTGAGCGATCAAGAGGGAAAGCCACTCGCAGCCTTTTATCTCGATCCCTTCAGCCGACCCGCCAGCAAACGAGGTGGAGCCTGGATGGATGAATGTCTGAACCGGTCTCGCAATGCTGAAGGTGAGATCACTCACCCTGTGGCCTATCTGATTTGCAATCAGACCCCACCCGCCAGAGACATTCCAAGCCTGATGAGTTTTGAAGAGGTAGAGACCCTCTTCCATGAGTTTGGCCACGGCCTTCAACACATGCTCACCACGGTGGAGCATCCCCAAGCCGCAGGAATCAACAACGTGGAATGGGATGCGGTGGAACTTCCCAGTCAGTTCATGGAGAACTGGTGCCTTGATCGCCAAACCTTGATGGGAATGGCCCGTCATTGGAAAACAGGGGAGCCATTGCCTGAAGAGGACTACAACAAACTGCGCAACAGCCGCACCTTCATGCAGGGATGCGGAACGCTCCGCCAGGTTCATTTCGCCTTGACTGATCTACGTCTTCACAGCGTTTGGAGCCCCGAGCTTGGTCAATCCCCGGATGCCTTCAGACGGTCGATCGCAGAGACCACAACCGTGTTGCCACCGATTCCGGAAGACCGATTCCTTTGCGCCTTTGGCCATATTTTTGCTGGTGGCTACTCCGCTGGTTACTACTCCTACAAGTGGGCAGAGGTCTTAAGCGCCGATGCTTTTGCCGCTTTTGAGGAAGTGGGACTCGATCAGGAAGAGGACATTCAAGCCACCGGTCAACGCTTCCGAAACACGGTTTTGAGCCTCGGTGGCAGTCAAAGACCAGCGGATGTCTACAAGTCTTTCAGGGGGCGAACAGCCAGCACTGACGCATTAATTCGCCACTCCGGATTGGCGGCAGCCGGTCGTTGAGCTTGCAGACATGGAGCATGACCTGCTTGCGTTGAGTTCCAGCTGGAACCTCTCTCAATCGGCCCATGTGCGGCTGATATCGCTGGAAGAGGCCCTTGGACGCGGCAGTGTGAAACAGGTATCAGCCGTCAAATTGTTTTACGTTGATGCCTCTGCTCACCATGCTTCGGCAAAACGTAGGAGCTTTAAAAAAAATCAACGAAGCACCATGTTTAGTCAGGCAAGCCAGCGTTACCAGTCAATCAATACAAAGTGATTTGAGTAAGAGATCAAGCGATCTGGGATGTGACATCAACTGCTGATGCGTCCAGACGGGCACAGCTGTGCTCTTTCCGATTGGAAGCACGGCTTGCCACCCAGGGCACACCATGAGATCCCAACGGCAAAAGAAGCTGATGCACTCCACGGCCTGCAAGTCGGAATCATTCCCATTCAAAGAGCGCAGCAGGGGACTACCACGCTTCATATCTGCCAAACCAGCGAACAGCCAGGCGGGAACGCACTGGGCGGTGAGTGTTCCCTGTTGGGGGCTACCGACGCTAAGGAAACGATGCGTTCGCTTGGCACCTCCCAACTCTTGGAGCCAAGTCCGAGCAATCACCCCACCCATGGAAAAACCAAGAATGTCAATCGACGTCTCCACTCCCCACCGTTCTTGAATCAGGCCATCCAGCTGCTGAGCGAGCTGGCGAAGAGGGGTCGCACCAAAGCGATGGGGCAAGTGGGGAGACAACACCGGACGATCTTGACCTTCAAGACGACGCTCCAGACGAGAGAACAGCCGAGGCGTATCAAGAAGACCGTGCACTAAAACGAGAGGCCGGCTGGGAGCTTCAGATGGCATCAATGGCCCTGCTCCGCTGACCAGTTGCGCCGACGCTCCAGCGCGACAGCACCTGTAAAACCAGCAATCGGAGGCTGGCACTTCTGGAGGACCAGATGCATAGGCAAGGGACCATAAAGGCGTTCTAGAACCTCAAAGATCTCCTCACTGAAACGCTCAATGGTGAGGCAACACAAATCTCTGGCCAACTCCTGAAGTGCCAGCACTGCCAGGCTGTAATCAGCGGTCGCTCTGAGATCGTCCGACCTGGCCGATTCACTGAGATCTAAACCCAACGAGATGTCGAGCTGAAACCATTGACCATCCCGTCGTTCATGGTCCAGCACTCCGACATGAGCCCAGAGGCGGAGATCTCGGATATGGATCAAATCCATAGCTATCAGGTCGTAGCGGTTGGTAAATCGCGGTGGCTGAACTGTGCGCGCCCATCAGCAAAATCCGCAGCAAGGTGCCCATCACCACGCAATCGGTAGCGATAGGTCACCAACCCTTCCAACCCGACAGGCCCGCGCGGGGGCAAGGTCTGGGTGCTGATGCCAACTTCTGCGCCAAAGCCATAGCGGAAACCATCCGCAAAACGGGTTGAGCAATTGTGATAGACACCAGCGCTATCCACGGCCCGCAAGAACCGTTCTGCGGTGTCTTGATTGACCGTCGCAATCGCCTCCGTATGGCGTGAGCCATACCTCTGGATGTGTTCAAGGGCCTCGTCGAAATCCTTCACCACTCGCACAGCAAGCACGAGATCCAGATACTCTTCACGCCAATCTTCGCTGGTTGCAGCCTGCTCCACCCCAAAGCCTCGACTGGTCTCATCGCCGCGCAAGCAGACACCAGCATTTTTAAAGGCAGGAACAGCTTCTTTCAGAAAGCTCGGCGCAATTTGCTGATGCACCAGGAGCGTCTCGATCGCATTACAAGCCGCTGGATACTGGGTTTTGCTGTCGATCGCAATGCGCAAGGCCTGTGCGCAATCAACCTCTTTGTCCACATATAGATGGCAAACACCATCGGCATGGCCAAGAACCGGAATTCGGGTGTTGTCCTGAATGAAGCGAACCAGCTCGTTGCTACCCCGGGGAATAATCAAGTCCACAAGACCGTCGAGGCGAAGCAAAGCCAAGCTCTCCGCTCGGGTTGTGAGTAAATCCAACGCATCAGCAGACACCGATGTGCCAGCCAAGCCCTCTTTCAACGCCTGCATCACAGCTTGATTTGTGCACTTGGCCTCGCTACCACCCTTCAGGATTGCGCCATTGCCTGAGCGAATGGCAAGGGCAGCGATTTGGATCACCGCATCAGGCCTGGCCTCAAAAATCACCCCTAAAACCCCAAGGGGCACCGTGACGCGCTCCAACACCAACCCATCGGCAAGCTCGCGATGCAATTGCCTGGCCCCCAGAGGGTCATGCAGTGCCGACAATTGACGGACGCCATCAATGGCTCCAGCCAGTTTGCCCGCGTCCAATTTGAGACGAGCCACCAACGCAGGAGCCAAACCATCCGCGGAAGCCTGAGCGAGATCGTCCGCATTGGCAGCAACGATGTGATCGGCATGGCCCTCCAGGGAAGCGGCCATCGCCATCAGCGCGTGTTGTCGCTGTTGGTTGGAACTCTGACCCAAACCAACAGCGGCACGCCGAACGGCTGTAGCCAGGCGCAAAAGATCAGCTGATGGTTCTGGCACACCCTGACTGTTCATCGTCGCGCGCGTGTTCTTTGCTTCATCATCTCGTTTCGCGTCACGTCAAGCGTTGGATTGCTAATCGGGCTGCGCCAAGTCGGCCTGCACCGTTACCGAGCGCACAGACGTCAATGCGCAGACCTTGACGACTCATGGCCTGAACCCTTTGAGCAACCTCCTTGCGCACGGAAGGCAGGAAATGGGTCGCAGCGCCAGAAATCCCGCCACCCACCAGCACCAGTTCTGGCGTGAACATGTAAACCAACGAGCTGATCCCTACGCCAAGAGTGCTCCCATAACGGGACCACACCGCTTGGGCTTCCGCATCACCATTCGCGGCCAAAGCTGCCAATTCGGCTGGATCTCCATCCCACAACCTCCTCAAAGCCGAGATGCTGGCGAACTGTTCGAGACTGCCGCGATTGCCGCTGTTGCAGGGTGGCCCCTCGGGATCGAGACCGATCAGCCCCGGCTCGGCCGCGGCCCCATTGTGTCCCGTGAATAGCTGGCCGGACAGCATGACCCCTCCGCCCACACCAGTTCCGAGAGTGAGCATCACCACATCGGAATACCCCTTGGCCGCCCCCTTCCATGCCTCTCCGACCAATGCACAGTTGCCGTCGTTGGCGAGAGTGACCCGACGCTGGAGACGAGGCTCAAGCCAATCAGCAAGCGGAACCTCCTCCCAGCCAGGCAAGTTGATGCAAACCCTGGCCACACGGGCCTCCACATCCATCGGACCCGGCAACCCAATCCCAACGATCGAGGCGCGACGATCAGGATCCAAGGCTTCAATCGCCTCTACCAAGTCAACACAAACGGCACCTGGCGTAGCCGGCTGAGGGGTCTGCAGCTGCTGATCCTCAAGCAGATGACCATCGATTGAAAAGCGACCCAATTTAATGGCCGTTCCACCCAAATCGATTCCAATTACTTCAGGGGAATTCATCACTTAAAATCGGAAGAAAAGCTGCAATTGACTTTGCCAAGTACCTTGCGTATCAACAGAACCCGAGATGCTTAAATTTTGGTCTATTTGATAACTAAGGCTTCCCTGAGGAGGAATATCATTGCGATTAGGCGCAGCCAATACTGACAAGTCAAAACGATCAGAAACATTCACTCCAAAATCGGTCACAATTGCCATTTGTGGTGGAACGCGCCCTGACACTCGTTCGCCATCGTTATCAACTACAGGCGTAACATAAGTAGGATAAAGAGCAAATTGAAGCCTCTGATTAAAAGCATCAGTAAACGTTCCCAACAATGGTGAAAGCAAAGATTGACCAAGCACCGCGGCTAAAGCAGTCCCTGCACCTGCACCAGTAAGACCAGCTAACGAGTTACCGCCAATCAAACCAAGCAACTGGGTCTGCGACATTGGAGGAGAACCTCTGAGACGAATGTTATTAGAGAGAAGATTGGCTGGACCTTCAGCTTGAAGATTCACTTTCACTAAACGTAATTGACCTCCAGCACCAAGGGTACCTGTGCCATTGGTATCAAAAACAGTTGTGGTTGAGGGATTATTACCAACACCCAGATTAACGCTATCTGAGACCCTCGTCTCCATTGCAATGTCCACATAAGGGATCAGCCCCTGCGAAGGGGTGAAAACTGCCACGTTTGGAGCTTTGCGATCTAAGTTAAAGGTGCTGGTAAACATCCACACCCGCCCGGTAAGCAACTGAATCACACCTCTCAATTTAATATTTTGATCCAGAGGACCATTGAGGGAGACTGACCCTGCTGTAGTGAAATTGGCTAGATCAGGTAAATTAGTTACGGGCTGGACTTGAACTTTTAAATTAGGCCCAAACCGCACCCGAAAGTTGTCAAAAGAAATCAACGGCAAATTGGGTAGAGATGCCTTAAGGCTTTTATTTGGGTCTTCCTCAACATTGGGTCCGAGCAAAACAAGTGGGTCCTTAAAATTCCAATCTTCTTCAAGCAACGCATTCGCTGAAACGAAAGAGCTAGCAGGATCCACCTGGTTGGCCTTCTCAGCACTGTCCTTATTGCTCGATTTAGATCTTCGGAACAGAGATCGATTCGGAGTTATCGAACCTTCACTCAACTGAAGATTCCCTTGAAAATCGGGACTCACAAGTGCTCCACTCACGCGAAGATCAGCGGCAATTGCTACATCAGCACTGGGCAACTTGATTCGGGTCTTTTCAACGGTGATCGCCAAAGGGAAGGCTTCAGCTGCAGGCTTAAACAACGCCAGAGCACCACTGGCCTGAAGGATGCCAGAGGAACCAATTTTCCCCTTGAGTTCTTGTACCTCGAGACGATCGAAGTCGAAGACAACAGAAGTATTGACCTTGCTGACAATTTGGTCCTGAACAACAAATTTCCCGTCTTTCATCACGATGAATCCATTGGCCTCAGGGGCCAGAAGACTGCCTCCAATTAACAGTCTCAGATCAGTATCTCCCTGATTCCAAGCCACCACATCTCTCGAGAATCCTGCCAAGAAATGAAGCCCGTCACCATGACTTTCAATCCTGACGTCCAATGGTCGGTCGGGCGTCAGGGGAACTTGCCCAATCACCGTGAGAGGCTCCTTTGCCCCTTTTGCACGCAAAGCCAAATCAAGCTGCAACGTCTCGTTTGAAAGCAACACCTGGCCGCGATCGAGTGCAATCGGCTCCTGGCCGACGCGTGCCTTTTCCAGCACTAGCTCCGTTGTCAGGACTGGGGACCCCTCCCCCAAGCGATAGCTGCCCGTGAGGCCAAGAGCCCCTTGCAAAGCAGGAGGCACCGGTGCCACCAGTGCAAGCAGGCTGAAGGGAAGATGGGCCAAAGAGAAGCGGCCTTCTCCGCCATGAAGCGGCCCCTTGAGCTCAGCGACGAATGGTTTCACCTGCAGAGCAATGTCTTCATCTTCACCATCGATCCAAAGATGACCACGTGCATTGAGATCAAGATCAAGGCTCTTAAGGTTTGGCCCCTGAAGATCCATAACAGCATCAACTTGCCCCCTTAAATCTTCAGGGTGAAACGCTTCTTTCTGTCTCCGATCAAGACGGGCATCTGCAAGGGCCAATTGGGATTGCCTCAATGCCGTCAACTGGCCATCCAAAGATCCACCAAAGGTGTTCACCAGCAAGGTGCCTAGATCAGTGGCATCGCCTTGATGAGCAGGAAGAGATTGAGTTAGTTGAGGAAGGCTCAGCACACCGACCGTGAGCCATCGTGCACTGAGGCCACGGGCCTGAAGATTGGCTTTTAATCCAGCGTTCCGATAGCCATCCGCCTTAAACGTGATTTGTCCCGTATCGCGAGGCAACAGTTCGCCACTGATGTCGTACCGATCGTTTTTGTATTTGGCAGTGATTAAGACTTGGCGCAACTGAATGCCCAGCAATCCCGGTTGAGCGAGCTTCAGGTCGGCCGACATGCTCCAGGGCTGCAAACTCAAATCACCGGAACCACTCAAACGGCCATACACCCCTTCCCAACGCTGTTTTGGAGGCAACACCAACTCCAAACCATCCACACTCAGATCGTTCGCTGTCCAGCGATAGAGGGCAGGACTACCGCTGATCTGCAGCTCACCTTTCCTGCGCTGCAGGCGCACGGTTTCTGGCAGCCAATTGCGCCCGAGTTGAGCATCCAATGAGCCGGGAATCACGGCTCCAACGGAGGCCATCTGGAGCTGACCGCCACCACCAGGTCGGCCTTCAAAGCGGCCTTGCCAACGCTCAACAAGACGAATAGCTCCCGCACGAGGGCTTTGAACTTCGATCTGAAGATCAGGCTGTAACGACTGAAGAGGACCACGGACCTCCCCTTCGGCCGCAATCGTGCCATCCATCTCCGTCCCAATCAGAGAACCGATCCTGCTGAGCGGGTAGGCCTGTAAGCGCAGATTGGATTGCAACGCGCCAACTTGCAGCCCCCCTTTCCCGAGTTGAAGTGGCAGTACAGCATCAGCATTGAACTGAGGGCTCGTGAAGCGGTTCAGAGTCAACAAACCCTGCTCTGAAGACCAATCGGCCTTGAGCGACCAATGGTCAAGCAAGGGATTGCTCTCCTGGTTGAGCGCCAACTGAAGTTGAGGCGAGAGGCTGGGGCCAAACAGGCGCAACTCCCCCTTTAAAGGAGCCTTCGTGCCCAACAGCTCAGGAATCAAGGGCAGGCCCTTCCAGGCTTTCCCGACCACTTGCAGCTGCTTTGTCTTGACATCCAGCAGCGGAAACAAGGAACCCTGTGCCTTGATTGAGACACCGGATGCTTCTAGAGAAAGGTTGTCAAGCCTGGCTTTCCATGCTTTCGGGCGACGCCCATCTCCGCGCACCTGCAGATCAATGGCAACGGGTTCATCCAGGAGCTTGGCCTCTGGAAGTCTCCATCTTCCTGCAAATTTGAAACGGGGCTGAGACCAGTCACCATCAAGGCTTAGCGCCAACTGATTGTCCTGGTTTAGCTCGTTCAAGGTGGCGCTTAAATCAAAGCGCTTATTGAGGTGAACCCGACCGCCCAGGTCGGCCCTATAGGAGCCGTAACGCCACTGACTGCGTGGAATCGTGAGTTGATCTCCATCACAATTAAGACGCAATTGTTGCGATGCAAGTGCGTGCTGAAGCGGCTTGCCGCTAACGGTCAAGCCCACAACAGAGAGGCCACCCCCACAGCTGACTTGCCCTCGATTCGAATCAAAACTGAGATCACCACCCACCTGGCCCCCCAACTCGATGGGCTGCGCCATCGGCAGCAACCCTTGCAAGCGGTTAAGGCGAATCCGCTTCAATTGCGTGGTGAGCAGAAATTCAGGACGATCCCAGTGAGCACGCCCCTTTAGCTTCACCGTGCCTCGATCGGGCAGAGCGATTTGAAAGGCACCATCAGCCCATTTCTCATTGAGACGAAGACGCGCGGCTCCCGCCAAGGAGAGCTGAAGGTCAGAGGGCTCAACACGAATGTTGGCTGGATCGATGAGCCGCACACGAAGGTCGACGCGATGAAGGAACTCATCGCTTACCCGAGGGCCTGGCACCCAAAACTGTCCCTGTTGGTTGCGGTTGAGATTGAGATTGGTTCCCTTCAGTCGGGCGACGACCACCAGCCGCAAGTGGCGAATGCTGGAGAGGGGATCAATCCCCAGGGTGAGTTTCTGCACACGCAGGGTCGAGGCATCCTTCGTTCCAGGAAGAATCGTGATCGGTCCAATTCCGATTCCATCGAGCCCAAGTCCGCGATAAGGGCCAATCTCAATCGGATGTCCCAGAGGTACGGAAAATTGCTGTTCCAAGGAGGGACGCAAGCCATTGACGGCTCGTGCAATGAAGCGGTCAGCACTGAACCAAACAGCAGCAGCCACAACTGTGAGCCCCAGTCCAGAGATCACCACTCGTGGAGCCATCGCGCCTTTGCCTGTGCTCCGCATTGATGACCGTCATCCCAGCCAAGGTCGACGCAATATAGAGAGGAGATTTGTTCCTAACCAGCCCATGCCGCTTCCGGAATTATTGGAGGTATCCAGCAAATGGCTGGCCTGGAGTGGCCTGGGCCTCTCCGTTCTTACCGTGGTTGCCTTCGTAACCCGTTGGGGGCTGCGTTTTCGGCTTGTAGGCGTCAGTAGTTTCACGTTCTTGTTAGCCGTGAGCTGCTGGGCTTTTTCGATCAGTTATTCGCCCCCGGTGCGCATTGAAGGAGCTGTGCAGGTGCCGATTGTGTTTGATAACGGCACCGACCTCGTCGTGGCACAGGCTTCCAGTGGCTTTGCACAAGAAGCCATCACCCCCACCCTGAACCAAATCGCTGCGAACCTCCGCCCCGGAGGTCGCAACCTGGAGGTCCGTGTTCGACTTCGGCAACTTCAAACCGAGAGCGAGGGCAGCTCAAGACCCGTGGTGCTTGGGGAAACCAAACGGGACTTCAGCCAGGGATGAGCGCAACTGCCCCTCTCCGTGGATTACCGCAAGGTTTTCGCGATGAACAACGGGATCTAACACAAGCTGGCATTACCAACTGGGGACAGCTAAGCGATCTGACAGATCAAAAGCTGAGCCGTCTTGTCGCCACTGGACGATCCACAGCACGAAACCTCAAACGTCTCCGCGGCATCGCTGATTTGGTGTGTTGTTTGGAACTGGCGCCAGCCGACGCGGCCCTATTGATGCACGCAGGCTTTGCCACAGTCGCGGCAATCGCAGGCTCTTCCCCGCAGGACATTACGAACCGGACCGGGCGTTTGGAACGCCAGTTGGGGAGTGGCAGAGCTCCGGTTGTGGATCTGGCGATAGCCAAACAGTGGATCCTGCGAGCCAAAGCCAGGCAAACCACGAACTGACCGTTCAACGCAGCAACCCAGGTCTTACCCCTTTGAAATGGCTTTAGTCATTTAAGGAGGAACCATGCGTCCCCTCCATCAGGGTCTCGGCTGGACTTGGACTTTTTGCCTTCGGGCGATTAGGGGCCTATCACTTTCGTTGTTGATATCTGCTTCAGCAGGGTTTGCTCAATCAAGCCTTCTAGAGAGTGTCAAGCGAAACCCAGCGGAAGCCGAAGCGATGTGTCAGTCGTTCAAAGCCATGAACAGCAATGGCCAGTCCGCACTGGCACCCGAAGCGATCAATCAGCTGGCAAGTCAACGCAACCTCAGCACCAATAACGCTGAAATTTTGGCGACTTACGTGATCGGACTGCATTGCTCGGATGTTCGCTGATCGGATGTTTTCTGATCAGATTTTCACTGATCAGATGTGCGCTGATCAACAATTCATAGATGCGACTTTGATCACTCCTGATGGCGTGAATATGGTCGCGCGGATCTGGACACCTCAGGGGGCTGGTCCTTGGCCCACCCTGCTGATGAGACAACCCTATGGGCGGGCGATTGCTTCCACGGTGACCCTCCCCCACCCGCTCTGGTGGACCGACCAAGGGTTTGCAGTCGTCGTCCAAGACGTCCGCGGACAGGGCAGCTCTGAGGGAACATTTCAAGGATTCGGCCAAGAAGCTCTCGACACCGCAGCGACCCTCACATGGCTCCGCGAGCGGCCCGAATGCAACGGACGCATCGGCCTTTACGGACTGTCGTATCAAGGGCTGACCCAGCTGCTTGCACCAGCGGATTGCCAGGCTCCTGACTGCCTTGCGCCAGCCATGTGTGGCTTAGCTGAACGGGAGGATTGGAGTTGCGAAGGCGGCGCTCACTGGTGGCACCTCGGCCTTGGCTGGGGGTTGCAGCTGGCAGCCCTTCAGGCCAAGCGTCGCAACGATCCTGGCGCCTGGAACGAGATCTACAGCGCTTTGGTGGAAGGTCGCTATCTACGCGAAGGCGTCGAGCTCTTAGAGCAACATGACCCCCAGGGAATGGCTTTGCGCTGGTTGCGACAACCGGCAGATCAGGACGAGAGCTGGATTCTCCATCGCCCAGCGCAAACCTGGCTCCAGAAACCCATGCTGCTGATCGGCGGCTGGTGGGATCCTCATCTGCGGGGTCTCCTCGACCTTCTCCAAACGGCCCGATCCAGCGGCGGCAACCCCGAACTGCACATCGGACCCGCCACCCATCTGCAGTGGTGGCCGGAAACGACCCAGCTTCTGCTGGATTTTTTCAATCAACATCTCAAACATCCCCCAACCCCCAGCCAAGACAAAACAGCTGCGATCAGGCTTTGGGACCTAGGCGACGGGACCTGGTCAGGTCAGAGCGGAAACGAATGCAGCAAGGCCTGTTGGCATCTCCACAGCAATGGTTTGGCTTGCCTTGATCCCACCGATGGGCAATTGCTCGATACCACGCTGCCTGGATCAGGAACCTGCGTCATCGTTCATGACCCATGGCGACCAGCACCGGCTGTTGGTGGGCATTTGAGTCCCACGGCGGGGCCGTGCGATCGAAAAATGGTTGATCAACGCTCGGACGTGGCCGTCTTTAGCTCCGAACCGCTCAAAACATCTGTCCAGTTTTGCGGTCGCCCCCTTTTGAAACTCAAGGTATCCGTCGATCAGCCAGCCTTTGACCTCTGCGCGGCACTGTCAAGACTCCCTGCTGATCGCGATGAGGTGCAGCAGATCTCAACCGGTGTGTTGCGGGTTCGACGGGACTTTCACGCGCAATCCAGCCCCATCACCTTGGAACTGCAGCCTCTGCTCGTGAGCTTCCAGCCTGGAGATCGGTTGCGGCTCTCGCTTGCGGGCGCCGCATGGCCAGCCATCGCTGTCAATCCCGGTGACGGTAACCAACGCTTTGGCCCCCCCACGAGCGATTGCCGCGTCATCACCCTTTGCCTGCAGCTGGATGGAGCGACACTGCAAATGGCGCCACTGCTCCTTCCCCAAGCCGGATGAACTCCGGCAAACTAAGTTCATTGTTGCTCCACGTTCATGAAGCTCTCCTCCTGCCTTCTGGTCTGCGCTCTCGCGGCACCGATGCTGCAGGCGTTCCCCGTGCCAGCAGCACGAGGAGAACAGCTTTTAGCCCAGGGAGCGTTAGCGCCACGCACCCCGCTGAGTGCCAGTGAGGCCAGTGAAGCAGCAGATGCACTCCTGAAAGCGCTGCAAACCCGTAACGCCCAGGCTTTATTTGATCGCCTATCAACGCCACTGCAAAACGCAACCACCCTTGAAGCCGTCAAGGGGCGCTTGAACAAGGCTCATCGCATCAAATCGACCCGTGTTGTGGCGATTTATCCAGGGATCGATGACACCACCGTCGATGTCATTGCCCAAACCGAGGAAGGAAGCAAAGAACTGCTTCTCGTTCTCGACGATGAAGGCAAGCTCGTGGCCTGGAAATGGTTAGGGGAAACGCTGCCGATCGAGACAACCGCTCTGAAATTTGTGCGTGATCTCGACGCAAAACGCTGGATTGAGGCTCGCTACTACCTTTCGCTCGATTTTCAAAAGGAGATCTCCCCAGAAGATCTGGAACGCAAGTGGAGCAAATTAAGCCGCGTCCTGGGCGGCGTGAAGCGGATCAAAAATGCTGTCATCTCAAGCAAAGGAGCCGATCAACAACTTGTTTTGGTCACCATTGAATTTGGAACCGTGACCGACAACTTGTTCGTCATTTTCGATAGCCAAGGCCGAATCATCAATGTGGACTTCTCTGAGGATCTGGTCTGATCCCAAAAACTCAGCACATTCCATGCAGCCAAGGCGGGTTTTCCGCTTAAGCTCCCGGGCTAACGAAGACCATCCCCCTGCATGACCGGCGCTGTTCTCGACTGGATGGTTCAGGACAGCCAGAGGCTGGCTGAATGCCGACACGACCATCCCTTCTCTCTTTTGGGGCCCCAACAGCTGGAGTCGGGCCAATGGATCGTGAGAGCTTGGGTTCCCGAAGCTGAAACCGTTGAGTTGATCCTCAATGGCGAACGCCTATCGATGCAAACGCCTCATCACCCATGGGTTTTTGAGGCCGAATGCTCTCGGGATCCAGGCCATAACTACAAATTGCAGATCCGGCGTGGCGGGATCGAACACGAGCAATTCGATCCTTGGGCTTTTCGGCATGAGTGGATGGGCGAGATGGATCGCCACCTCTTTGCAGAGGGCAATCACCATCACATTTGGCGTCGGATGGGAGCCCACCGCTGCCAACAAGGTGGCATTGAAGGTGTGATGTTCTGCCTGTGGGCACCGAATGCACTCACCGTCAGCGTGATCGGAAATCTCAATTCATGGGATGGCCGCTACCACCCCATGCAGCAGAGACTGGGCGGCATATGGGAGTTGTTCGTTCCTGAGCTTGAGGAAGGACACTTTTACAAATATGAGATCCGCACCCAAGACGGCCACTGTTATCAGAAGGCTGACCCCTATGGCTTCCAGCATGAAGTCAGGCCTGATACCAGCTCGATCGTTAGTCATCTCGACGGATTTCAGTGGAGTGATGACGCCTGGATCAGTAGCCGAGATCGTCGGAACCCTCTCGATCAGCCGATCTCGGTCTATGAGATGCACCTTGGCAGCTGGATTCACGCCTCAGCAGACGATCCATTCATCGAAGCCGATGGAACGCCACGCCCACCGGTGCCTGCGGCCGATCTCAAGCCAGGTGCCCGTCTGCTCACCTACCCAGAGCTTGCCGATCGTCTGATTCCTTACGTCAAAGAGCAAGGGTTCAGCCACATCGAATTGATGCCCATCACAGAGCATCCCTTCGATGGTTCATGGGGGTACCAAGTCACCGGTTGGTACGCACCCACAAGCCGCTACGGCACTCCCGACGAATTTCGCGCCTTCGTCGATCGCTGCCA
Source organism: Synechococcus sp. UW179B (assembly GCF_900474245.1). Taxonomy (NCBI): domain Bacteria; kingdom Bacillati; phylum Cyanobacteriota; class Cyanophyceae; order Synechococcales; family Synechococcaceae; genus Synechococcus; species Synechococcus sp. UW179B. Next base: position 142,556 of record NZ_UCNZ01000023.1, on the reverse strand, counting down.
TGCCGAGGGCATCGGAGTGATTATCGATTGGGTGCCTGGTCACTTCCCCAAAGACAGTCATGGGCTTGCCTTCTTCGATGGCTGCCACCTGTACGAACACGCCGACCCACGGATTGGCGAGCACAAGGAATGGGGGACCCTGATCTTCAATTACAGCCGCAATGAGGTTAGAAACTTCCTTGTTGCCAATCTCGTTTTCTGGTTTGACCAGTTTCATATCGATGGCATCCGGGTGGATGCGGTGGCATCGATGCTGTACCGAGATTATTTGCGGCCTGATGGTGAGTGGCTAGCGAACGAACACGGGGGTAGAGAAAACACGGAAGCGGTGCGCTTCCTCCAACAAGCTAATCATGTCCTGTTTGAGCATTTCCCCGGTGCTCTCTCGATCGCCGAAGAATCCACCACTTGGCCCATGGTGACTCAGCCCACAGAGAGCGGTGGCCTGGGCTTCAATCTCAAATGGAACATGGGTTGGATGCACGACATGCTCGATTACTTCGAGCTCGATCCTTGGTTCCGCCAGTTTCATCAAAACAACATCACGTTTTCGATCTGGTACACGTACACCGAAAACTTCATGCTTGCCCTCAGTCACGACGAAGTCGTGCATGGCAAGAGTCATCTTCTTCACAAGATGCCAGGTGATGACTGGCAGAAGTACGCCAACACACGGGCCTTGCTGGCCTACATGTGGACGCACCCAGGCAAGAAAACGATCTTCATGGGCATGGAGTTCGGCCAACGTGCGGAATGGAACGTGTGGGGGGATCTCCAGTGGGATTTGCTGAACTACGAGCCGCACGCGGGCGTGCACCGGATGGTGAGAGAACTGAATGCGCTCTACAAAAATGAGCCTGCTCTCTGGCAGGACGATTTTGATCAGTACGGCTTCCAGTGGATCGATTGCAATGACAATCGCCATTCAGTGATCAGTTTCATGCGCCGAGAAAGCACAAGCAGCTCCTGGCTTGTGGTGGTGGCCAACTTCACCCCCCAAAGCCATTCCCATTACAAGGTGGGAGTTCCCATCTCTGGCTTCTACGAAGAGATCTTCAATACGGATGCGGCCAAATACGGAGGCAGCAATTTGGGAAATCTTGGTGGCAAGCCCTCCGATGAATGGGGCATCCATGGTTACGACAACTCCCTGGATCTCTGTCTGCCACCACTCAGCCTGATGGTGTTTAAGCACGACCCCAAAAAAAGTTTGGCTGAAGTCACTGACAAAGAGAGTGCTTAGGTTCAGGTGATGTGACAAAACTGCCCGGATCGCCGTAAAACACAGCGTTTTGGTCAGTTTCGTCAGGTAGGTTGCCGCCTTGATCTGCACGCATTCATGAGCGAGACCCTGCCCCTACTGCTCCGTGCCGCCCTCGGAGAAGCGGTAGAGCGTCCTCCTGTCTGGATGATGCGCCAGGCAGGTCGCTACATGAAGGTCTATCGCGACCTTCGCGATCGCCACCCCAGCTTCCGTGAACGATCTGAGAACCCGGATCTCTCCTATGAGATTTCGATGCAGCCGTTCAAGGCGTTCCAGCCGGATGGGGTCATTCTGTTTTCAGACATTCTGACCCCTCTTCCTGGCATGGGGATCGAGTTCGACATTGTTGAGAGCAAAGGCCCTCAAATTGGTGATCCGATCAGGAGTCTCAGTCAAGTTGAAGCTCTGAGACATCTTCAACCTGAAGAAAGCATGCCGTTTGTGGGCGAAGTACTTGGACGCCTGCGCAGCAGTGTTGGCAATCAGGCTGCCGTCCTCGGTTTTGTAGGGGCACCCTGGACCCTTGCGGCCTACGTCGTGGAGGGCAAAAGCAGCAAGAACTATGCCGTCATCAAAAAGATGGCCTTTCAGGAGCCAGAACTCCTGCACAAACTTCTCGATCACTTCGCGACATCGATTGCCACCTACCTCCGCTATCAAATTGATTCCGGAGCCCAGGTCGTACAAATGTTTGACTCCTGGGCCGGGCAACTCAGCCCCGCCGATTACGACACGTTTGCTGCGCCTTATCAGAAAAAAGTTGTCGATCTCGTCAAACAAACGCATCCCGACACTCCCTTCATCCTTTACATCTCTGGAAGTGCCGGGGTCTTAGAGCGCATGGGTCGCACAGGTGTCGACATCATTTCTCTGGATTGGACGGTGGACATGGCTGAGGGACTCGCTCGCCTTCCTGACCACATCGGCGTACAGGGCAACGTTGATCCAGGATTGCTCTTCGGCACACCTGAGGCCATTCGAGATCGCATCGATGATTGCGTGCGCAAGGCCCGTGGCCGCCGCCACATCCTGAACCTGGGCCATGGGATTCTGCCTGGAACGCCTGAGGAGAACGGCCGCGCTTTCTTTGAAGCCGGCAAGACCGTCATGGATCGAATCGGGGGGGCTGATTGATCCAGGCACCCGAACGAATCCTGATTACCGGCGCAAGTGGTTGCGTCGGCCAGTACACAGCAGCTTGGCTACTGGAAAATTCCGATGCCGAGTTGCTGCTTTGGCTGCGTGATCCAGCCAAACTTTCGGCAATCTCAGCGAATCAACCGCGAGTACGCCTGTTAATCGGTGATCTTCGTGAAACAGACCGATTTGCCAGCGAACTCTCCACCGTGACCAGGGTGATTCATACGGCTACCGCCTGGGGAGATCCGGAACGTGCCCATCAGGTCAATGTTGTTGCCGTCAAGCGGATGCTGGCCCTGCTGAACCCAGCCGTCGTAGAGCAAATCATCTACTTCTCAACCGCCAGCATTCTCGATCGTTCATTGCAGCCGCTCCAGGAAGCCCTGGCCTACGGCACCGAATACATCCAAACCAAAGCGCAATGCTTGAGGGAGCTGGAACAACACCCCTTAGCTGAGCGCATTGTGGCCGTGTTCCCAACATTGGTCTTCGGCGGAAGGGTGGATGGGACAAGCCCTTTCCCCACGAGTTACCTCACGGAAGGCCTAGCAGAAGCCAGCAAATGGTTATGGCTGGCTCGCTGGCTGAGAGCCGATGCCAGCTTTCATTTCATCCATGCGGCTGACATTGCAGCCATTTGCGGAATCCTGGCAACCACGCCTCATCAACCGAATCCAGAGCCTGGCCAGGGACCGGTCCGCAGACTTGTGATGGGGCAACCATGGATCAGCGTGAACGACGCCGTTGCCACCCTCTGCCGCTGGAGAGGTGTTTCAAGAACTCCTGGGATTCCCCTTTGGAGCTGGCTGATTGAAGGCTTGATCAAGATCCTTCCGATCGAAATCAACGCATGGGATCGCTTTTCCATTCACCAGCGCCACTTCGTTCATGATCCCGTCACCCAGCCTGAACGCTTCGGAGGTCGCAGCCATGGGCCAGACCTTGAAACAGTTCTGATGGATTCAGGCCTTCCACACCGTGGAAGCATCTGAACAGCGTTAAACTGATCGCAGTGTTTATGAGCTCATGATCAGCCGTTTGCGTTCTCTCCTCTCAGCCGCGATTGCTTTCGCTCTCGTTCTCGGGTTAGGTGTTGGCACAGCCAACGCCGCCACTGTTGAAGTGAAGCTCGGTACAGATTCCGGAATGCTGGCTTTCGAGCCAAACACTCTGAATATCAAAACGGGTGACACAGTCAAGTTCGTCAACAACAAGTTGGCCCCCCATAACGCCGTGTTTGATGGCCATGACGAACTGAGCCACAGCGATCTAGCGTTTGCTCCAGGGGAGTCATGGGAAGAGACCTTCACTGAAGCTGGAACCTTCGACTTCTATTGCGAGCCACACCGTGGTGCCGGCATGGTTGGCAAAGTCATCGTTGAATGATCGTTTAGATCAGCAGTTGAACACAAGTCCGGTGCGCGTTTTAACAGATGCGCACCGGGCTCTTTTTTTGTCCCTCGTAATGGATAGGGTTTAAGAAAGTCACGCCGATGGTGATGCTTAATCCCATTTCCCTGTTTGCTTTGATGCTCTGCATCAGCCTCAACCTCTTGGGAGTCTCGCCTGCATTTGCGGCCAGCACTCCTGCCGTTGACCTCGATCATGGTGGCCAACTGTTTTCCGCCAATTGTGCTGCCTGTCATATGGGCGGTGGCAACGTGATCAGTGCCTCCAGAACCTTGAGTCAAAGTGATCTGCAAGCGCATCTAAATGAGTACGGCGACGATCACATCGAGGCCATCGAGCACCAAATTGAAAACGGAAAAAATGCGATGCCCTCATTTGTAGGGAAGTTGAGCGAGCAAGACATCATTGATGTAGCTGCCTACGTAGAACTGAAGGCTGAGAAGGGCTGGCAGCGATGAGCCGAGAGGGTTGGAAAGACTTTTTGCACGCTGCAGAACGAAGTCCTGCTCTTCAGCGTGAGCTCAATGCTTGCAAGGGAACAGAAGACATCATTCAGATTGGCAAGCGACTTGGTTTTGCCTTGTGCTTGGACGATCTCAACCATGACGCTCAAGCCGAAGCCATTGGCAAGTGGTTCGATCAAAGCAGAATCAACTAGTCAGACAACCCAAAACATCACAGCCTATAAATCTCACCTTTATGGTGGTATTTCTTTAGAGAGATGAGGACGTTGATCAAAGCAGATGCAATGACCAACGAACAGTTGGATCGTGTCATTGAGATGGCCTGGGAAGACCGAACACCCTTTGAAGCCATTGAATATCAGTTTGGTCTCATTGAGAAAGATGTGATCAGCTTGATGCGCCAGACTTTAAAACCAGGATCATTCAGAAGCTGGCGCAAACGTGTTTCTGGCCGTAAAACGAAACACGCAGCCACAAGCCATTCGGATCGCTTTCGAGCACCCTGTCATCGCTGAATCAAGGGCCAAATCAGCTCTCTGAGCCCTCTGATTTTTTAGTCGACCGTATTGCAATCTTGGCATCAGCCCAACGAGCGAAGAAATAAACACCAATAAACATTGGCGTGTAAGCGATCCACATATTGTCAAGAGCCAAACCGCTGTTGTTAATGAGAACCAATCCCCCATATCCCACAACAAAGTAAATTCCTGCTCTACGAAGAGCTCCAAGCTGCTTAGGATTCACAGTGAAAAATTTTCAACTTACCCACGTTAAGAGAAGAATCGTCTAGGTGCACACCATTGCCCTCCTCAACAGAGGCAAAAATAACAGGAAATCAAGAGCTTCTCAACCACAAAACCTGCGATAGCAACTGCCCATCACCAAAAAATCAATTCTCAAAATTACTTATTAATGCGCGCATAAGAGCCAGAAGCGACCACACTTTCGTTGTCATGCACATGGTTATATTCATAAACAATCAAGTCTGGACTAACTATTTTGCCAAGGAAAACGCCATCTTCATCAACATAAATCAAAGACTTTCCGTCCAAGCCTATGACACCAACAAATTTCTCGGAATGACGCGGAGACGTAATCACACCAGCAATTCTTCGGCCAACTTGCTCCTCAATGGAAGCAATGGCAGAAAACGTAGTAAAACGCTCTGCATGATGTGATGTCTTGCTGTAGCTCGTGCCATGGAGCAACGAAGCGCCTTCCGCCTCAACCCTCCAGTCACCAATCAGGTTAGGGATTTCAGGACTGACTGCTTTTGAATTAAAAGCATAAAAACAAGCTGTAGAAAGAACAGCCCCAGACAAAATGGAGAGCAACTTGATTCGCATCCTACTCAGTCAAAGACATCTTCTCTCTCATGTTAGGCGGAGAATCGCCAGCCCAACAAGCCCTATAGAATCGAAACACTTTATTAAGGCATTAATGGCAAAAAACAATCAAATATGAATCAACACTAAAAACGAAGGCAAAAATTCCGCAAGAAATGAGCGACCAACCAAAACAAGCAAAGCACTCGATCAACAACCAGGATCAAAAGAATGGGCTTAAGCGGCAGAAGCTAAACTTGCAGATATCCAACCAACTGACATCGTTAATAAATTCGATTAATGGAAACCACCTCTCGTCAAGACCTTCTCTCTTACAATAAATAGATGATTAACATCGAAAACAGGCCAAGCCCTAGCGAAATGACCTATGCCCAGGCATGGGAGGAATACCAAAACAATGGTGAAGCCTGGAGAACCGAGCATGATGAAGCCCTCCAGTCAGTGAGACTAGAGATGCCTGATGCCGGCTCTGGTGCACTTGTAGAAGCTGGATTGATCATGGCAGCTCGCCCAATCGGTCAACGCCAAGAAGCCCTGAGCCGATGGCACGAATTTTTCGAAAGCGACAAAAAAACGAATGCTTCAAATGGTTATCCATCCGGACACCCCAAATCAAGGGACTAAGACAACAGCGTCTTTTGACAACAAGAAGAATATATTGTCGCACTTTCTCTCATTGCTATCAACAAAAGATACCGCCTATTAACTTCCAAAGAACCGCACCCGTATAGCCGAAAAAAATTTAATTAATGCTGTGATTAATTTAATAATTTCGTCTTGAGACACCTTTCCTTTAGTGCTTGACGAACCTTGATATCACTGTCGAACAGCCTCCAACACGGCAAGATACAGATCCTCGTCAATCTCCCGGATGTCGTACTCCGTAGGCATGGCGCCGTGGTGATGTTCATGCACCACGGTCCAGCACTTGCGCTCCACATCACTCAGTTCGGCTCCATACACGGCATGGACACGCTCCACCAAAGCCTTGAGCAAAGCTGAATCTGTTGCCATCCCTATCTCCCATTCAACGTTGAGGATCGGCTGACCCTACAAGTGCAGGTCGGGATACCGCATGGTGGCGCAAAGACCGACCGAGCCGGATCGGTTCTCCGCTCTACAAATGCAAAAGATCCACATACGGTTCCAAGCAATAAAACGTAGAAATCGCCATGCAACCCACTGCTGAACTATTTACCGAAAAAGCTTGGTCCGCGATCATGTCAGCCCAGCAGCTGGCCCAAAACCGTCGGCATCAACACCTTGAAAGTGAGCACCTGTTGAGGGCTTTGTTGGACCAAGAAGGTTTGGCAGGCCGGATCCTCGATAAGGCTGGGGTGTCTCCACCCGCTCTGCAAACGGCTGTAGACACCTATCTCAGTCAGCAACCATCCCTCACCAACGCCCCCGACTCAGTCTTTCTAGGCAAAGGTCTCAATGCCCTGCTCGATCGCGCTGAAACACTGAAGCAAAGTTATGGCGATAGCTTTATTTCCATTGAGCATCTGCTGCTGGCCCTCGCCGACGATGGTCGCTGTGGCCGTCAGCTTCTTAGCCAAGCTGGCACCGATAGCTCTCGTTTAAAAACCGCCATTAATGCCGTGCGTGGCAGTCAGAAAGTGACCGACCAAAACCCTGAGGGAACCTACGAATCTCTCGAAAAATACGGTCGAGATCTCACGAGCGCTGCCCGAGACGGCAAGCTCGATCCAGTGATCGGTCGTGATGAAGAAATCCGCAGAACGATTCAAATCCTCAGCCGACGCACCAAAAACAACCCGGTCCTGATCGGTGAACCAGGGGTCGGCAAGACAGCGATTGTGGAAGGGCTTGCCCAACGCATCGTCAATGGGGATGTGCCTCAAGCCTTGCAAAATCGTCAGTTGATCGCCCTCGATATGGGAGCACTGATCGCTGGAGCCAAATATCGCGGTGAATTTGAGGAACGACTCAAAGCCGTGCTCAAGGAGGTCACCAACTCCGAGGGACAAATTGTGTTGTTCATCGACGAAATCCACACCGTGGTGGGTGCAGGTGCCACCGGTGGTGCCATGGACGCCAGCAACCTGTTGAAGCCCATGCTGGCCCGAGGTGAACTTCGCTGCATCGGAGCCACCACCCTGGACGAGCACAGGCAACACATTGAGAAAGACCCCGCTCTGGAGCGTCGCTTTCAGCAAGTCATGGTCGATCAACCCACGGTGGAAGACACCATTTCAATCTTGAGAGGACTGAAAGAGCGCTATGAGGTGCACCACGGAGTCCGCATTGCCGACAGCGCCCTTGTAGCTGCAGCCGTTTTGAGTAGTCGCTACATCGCTGATCGCTTTCTTCCAGACAAAGCGATCGACCTTGTGGATGAATCAGCCGCAAGGCTCAAGATGGAGATCACCTCCAAACCAGAAGAGATCGACGAGATCGATCGCAAAATCCTGCAGTTGGAAATGGAGAAGCTCTCGCTCGGACGGGAGTCGGATGCGGCCAGTCAAGAACGGCTGCAACGATTAGAACGAGAACTTGCTGAATTATCCGAACAGCAAAGCACCCTCAATGCTCAATGGCAGCAAGAAAAAGGTGCCATTGATGAGCTCTCGGCTCTGAAAGAAGACATCGAACGCGTGCAGCTGCAAGTGGAGCAGGCCAAACGCAGTTACGACCTCAATAAAGCAGCAGAGTTGGAATACGGAACGCTGGCTGGGCTTCAAAAACAACTACTAACCCAGGAACAGGCCCTGGCAGCAACCGATGACACAGCAGAAAAATCACTGCTGAGAGAAGAGGTCAGCGAAGACGACATCGCCGAGGTGATTGCGAAGTGGACAGGCATTCCCGTCGCCAAGCTTGTGCAGTCTGAGATGGAAAAACTGCTCAAACTCGAGGACCAACTGCATGAACGCGTTGTGGGGCAAGACCAGGCCGTCACGGCAGTAGCCGACGCCATCCAGCGATCCAGAGCCGGGCTCAGCGATCCAAATCAACCCATCGCTAGTTTTTTATTTTTGGGACCCACCGGTGTAGGCAAAACAGAGTTGTCAAAAGCCTTGGCAGCCCAATTGTTTGATAGCGAAGACGCCTTGGTGCGCATCGACATGTCGGAATACATGGAAAAACATACGGTGAGCCGATTAATCGGTGCACCTCCCGGATATGTGGGATATGAGGCTGGAGGACAGCTCACAGAAGCGATACGGCGCAGGCCATACGCGGTGATCTTGTTTGATGAAGTGGAAAAAGCTCATCCAGACGTCTTCAATGTGATGCTCCAAATCCTGGATGATGGGCGCGTCACGGACGGGCAAGGCCGCACTGTTGATTTCACCAATGCTGTGTTGATTCTCACCAGCAACATCGGCAGTCAATCCATCCTCGATTTAGGAGGTGATGACAACCAACACCAAGAAATGGAAAGCCGGGTCAATGATGCGCTCCGCAGCCACTTCCGCCCAGAATTTCTAAACCGAATTGACGACACGATCATTTTTCACAGTCTTCGTCGTGATGAATTGCGCCTCATTGTTACCCTACAAGTGGAGCGGTTACGACAACGCCTCAGCGAGCGCAAGCTGGGCCTCAACATCAGCGAAGAGGCGACCGACTGGTTAGCCAATGCCGGCTATGACCCGGTTTATGGTGCGAGGCCCCTCAAACGCGCCATTCAGCGCGAACTTGAAACACCAATTGCAAAAGCGATTCTCGCAGGTGCCTATGAGGAAGGAAGCAGCGTTCAAATCAAAGTGAAAGAAGAACAACTAAGCCTGCTCTGATAGCACGCTTAAGCTGTCAAATATGATCCTAAGAATTTAGAAGAGCAAAGATCAAACTCTAAAATTCTAAATTTTGCACCCCTTTTGATGGATTTATTACTAATCAATTCTCTATCAAAAGGGCAATCATCCAAGTATCATTCTTGAGCTGAACCTACTGCACAAAGCTCAATTAACACCATTCATGCCATGAGAGACATTAAATCGAAGCAAAAGGCTGACCCCCCGAATTCACAGGTTCAAACCAGTGAGGTACCGAATAATAAGTGGCTTCATTGCTGATATTTTCTCTGGCTTCTACTTTCCAACAGCAGGTTCGGCCCTGATCACGTTTTTTCAAGTGTTCATTGGCCCAGTCCCACAACAATTGTGCGGTATGTTCCATCCCTACATTTTGCATCACCCGAAGATCTAGAGCTCCCTGCTGATGAAGAGATTGCCACTGTTCGAGCAAGGGATCATCTTGGTTCACCAAAAAAGTGTGATCAAACTGATCCCTCAACTGTTTCTCTAAGGGACGCAAGCTTGAGAAATCCACCACAAAGCCACACGCATCAAGCTGCTTTGCAGCAAACCAAAACGTGAAGCTTCGGCTGTAGCCATGAACAAAATGACAATGGCCAGAGTGTTGCCATTGCCTATGACAACAGGGATACCCCTCGAAATGCTTGCTGCAGGTGAAGCCGGCGGGAGGCAGAAACATCAGCGCGGAAGAGGGAGCACACTGCGGGAGAATTGACCATGTCTACATCTACATGCACCGAGTCCCGATGCCAGCTGCTGATGTCGCCTTCATTGACGAACTCCGCTTCAACGACAAGGGGCTAATTCCTGCGATCGCTCAAGACTGGCTCGATGGGGCCATCCTCATGCAGGCCTGGATGAATCGTGCCGCCCTGGAGCTCACGTTGAGCACCGGTGAAGTGCACTACTGGAGTCGTTCTCGACAAGAGATGTGGCACAAAGGAGCGACCAGTGGTCACATCCAACGTCTCAAAGGCTTTCGCTACGACTGCGACGCCGATGTGCTCCTTCTCACCATCGAACAAGCCGGCGATGTGGCCTGTCACACAGGGGCACGCAGCTGTTTTTACGACGATGGTCCCGTGCCTAGCCAGGGAGGAGACGAGGCCGCAGCCCCTCCAGCCGATGCCTGCACCGAATTGATGCGAGTGATTGAAGACCGCCGCAATTGCCCAGAAGAAGGTAGTTACACCAATCGATTACTGGAAGGGGGGGACAATCGGATCCTCAAAAAAATCGGTGAAGAAAGCGCAGAATTTGTGATGGCATGCAAAGACAACAACGCCAGCGAAATCGCAGGGGAAGCCGCTGATTTAATTTTTCACCTCCAGGTTGCTTTGGCCCACCACAACGTCAGTTGGCGAGACGTCCAAGCCGTTCTGGCCAATCGCCGTGGGGCACCCAGGCGTTCTTAAGGCGGCCCTGGCATCGGCACACCAAAGTCACTCGGCTGCTGTCGCATCCACTGCAGGGTGAGCTGATCCCGCGGCGACAGCTTCAACACCGGGGAGGCTCCTTGCACAGGGGCCATCGCATCACTGGGAACCTGGCTATGGGCCCAAAGTCCGAAGGCGTGACCCAACTCATGAAGCGCGGTGGCCTGTTGAGACTCGGCTCTCAACTCAGGGGAAACCATCACGGTGACGTTCGGCTCAAGACGCCATACCCCCTGCCGTTGCACCTCCAACACCTGAAGCACACTTCTGCCATTGCTTGCTCGCCATCCATCAGCAAGACGTCGCCGGGGCGGCCTGCGTCGTTCGATCCGGACATGAGCCCGCTCAGAGTCTTCAACCCGGATGATCGGCAAAACCGCAGACCACTCATCGAGAGCGCGATCGATCGCGCCGAACCATCGCCGCTCCCAGCGATTGGGCTCAGCCCCTTTGGCTGGCTGAACCCAGACGCACCAGCGCGGCAGAACGGGGAATCCAGAATCGCTAATCGCCAATCTGGATCCATACCCTGGGGCATTCGTCAGATCATTACGTCGCAAAGGATCGGTCCTGATCTGCTGAGCCTGAACTGGAGGGCAGGGGTCAACTTGCATGCGTCAAATCAGGTCGCCGGAAGTCCAACTCCACGAGCCATCAGCGTTGCCAACAAGGGCACCAGGGCGAATCCAGCCAGCTCAATGTTGACAATCCAGCCCAGGCGGGTAGCCAGCGCCTCGGACACCTTGGGAAGTTCGCCTTTACGCAAGGGAATCGCCCAAAGGATGTAGGTCACCGTTGGGTACAAGGACAAGGCACCCACAGATAGGTACAAACCGACCTTCCACCAAAACAGGGGGTTCGTCGTATAGAACTCGCTGCCTTGCCCGAAATACAGGACACGAAAAATGCCACTGATCAGCAGTGCCAATGCGGCGATCCCATAGATGATGTCGGTGATCACCATGGCCGTGGCTGCCCGACGATCCGGATCCGGACGCAAGAGACGCCGCTCCACGACCAGAGCGGCGAAACAGAGCATGAAGCTCAGGTAGTGCACATAGGCCACACCAGCGCTTTTAGCAATCTCTGGAGTCAGCAAAGTGGCCAGCGGCATAACGAGGGATTCAGTGGGGCTGACCGTAGCTGCTGGCTAGCCACACTCGCCAGGGTCAGGCCCCTCTACCGGCCTCTGACTGACGCGCAACAAAAAGAAATCATGGAGCAATAATGAATAACGAAAAAAACATTAATTAGGGTGTAAACATAAATTCCGCAGTCTTTATTACGCAATCTGATTAAAAAGACTTCCGCCCTAAGTTCAAGAAAACCAGGAGTCACAGATGGTGAGTTCTCTGAGTGCTTTTCTCGGCGAAATCGGTCGGCATCAACTGCTGACACCTGAGCAGGAATTAACCCTGGGCCGCAAGGTTCAAGCCATGGCAGCTCTGACTGAGCGCTGCACAATGGCAGGTGGCGAAGGCGATGCATGCGTTTACAGCGACGAGGAGAAGCGCACGATCAAGCGAGGAGAAAAGGCGAAAAATCAAATGATTACGGCCAATTTAAGGTTGGTTGTCAATCTTGCGAAGCGTTATCAAGGCAAGGGACTGGACCTTCTTGACCTCATCCAAGAGGGCACGCTCGGGCTCACCAGAGCGGTGGAAAAATACGACCCCACACGAGGGCATCGTTTTTCTACCTACGCCTACTGGTGGATTCGTCAAGGTTTGAACCGCGCCCTGTCGACCCAAAGCAGAACCATTCGCATCCCTGTGAATGTCAATGAAAAACTAACGAAATTACGCGCAGCCAAAGCGCGTTTGATGCAGAGCAATGGTCTTGCCCCATCGGCGGAGCAATTGGCCGAGAGCATGAAATTACCGATCAGCGAAGTTGAAGACTTACTGGGCTGTGAACTTCGCAGCGTCACCGTGAGCCTTCAGGGTGTGGTGAAGTCGAAATCGGATCCATCTGAATTGGTGGATGTCTTACCCAGTGACGAAATCCCACCCATGGAGCGGGCCGAAATCGCCGAGCGGACGGACTCCGCTTGGAAGCTACTCGACAATTCGAACCTGACTCCCAAGGAGAGAACCATCGTCATGCTGCGGTTTGGGCTTGATGGAAGCCACGAGTGGCGCACCCTTGCCGAAGTTGCCCGACAGATGAACTGCAGCAGGGAGTATTGCCGCCAGGTGGTGCAAAGAGCTTTACGCAAACTGCGTAAAACCAGCATTCAACATGGCTTGGTGGAACCCGCCCACTGAAAATCCGGCGAATTCGGTGATAGTGGACGTGTCATGCCCAACCAACGCTGAATCGTTCATGACTGATGCCTCCTCTTTCACGGAACCCATTTTTGAAGCGGATGTGATTGACAGCTCCGTCATTGATGAGGGAGTTTTTCAACGTCTACTCAGGCGCGCAGGAAGAACGATTGCGGCCCCAGCCCTTGAAGCGCTGGAGATGGTGCTAGATGCGTCCACGCCGGCTCAAGCCAGGCTCACCATGCTGGCAGCCCTGACCTACCTGCTCATACCAACCGATCTCATCCCCGACTTCCTACCTGTCGCGGGATTTAGCGATGACCTGGTTGCCTTGACTGCCGTGATCGGTCTCTGCAGCAAACACATCACACCCGACATCCGTCTACGGGCACAACGCAGACTGGACCGATGGTTCCCCCTCGGTCGCTCATGAATTCCTGGTCTGCCGAGGTCGAGGAAGAACTGGCCATCGTCCTGAAGGATTGGCTGAAACAGCAGGGTCGAACTCAAGCCGACCTTCGCCGGAGCCTCCGGGCAACCTCAACGCGCATGCCCGCTCTGATGGAAGTGCTTGAGCGGGAGCACCGCCTCGGAGGACTTCCCCGTCTCGCGGCAAAGCTCTGCAGCATCGAAGCCGATTGGATCAACAATGCCCCGGCCCATGCCAGCGCTTCCGCAGGAGACTTAACGACGGACACAGATCCATTTGGCCAACTCGATCTTCTTCTGCGCGAAATCCGAGACGATCGCGGCAACTGAACGAGATCGCAGGCAAAGTGGTACCAGATGCCTTCCTGCCTTGCGTTTATCCGCTTCCCTCGTCTTCAGCGTCGGACTCATGGCTGGTGCTGGTCTCTTTGTTGTGGCTCCCCAAATCGCGCAGGCTCAATCAGAGACATGGCTGCTCGGACCCAACAGCCGCTCAGGGCAAGGCAGCACCGTGGTGCCTACCGATTGCGTGACGGGAGACGATGGATCGATTACCTGTAACACCAAGATCGAAAACCCCGCAGGAACCACCCCTGCCAAGCCTTACTACAACCCATTCACCAACTAACCAGCCGTGCCTCAGGCCCGTCGTAAGCGTCGATCCTTCATGCTGCTCGTCGACTCCGCAGAGCAACAAGTAGCCAAGCTGCTCACGGTTATCACATCCGTGGTGATTGTGGCGGCCCTGATCCAACTCACCATTCGGGTCAGTCTTGCGCTGATTTACACCGATCGAAATTCCTATTGGTTGGGTGATGGGCTCATCAAAATTCTTGGGGATCTGCTCACCGTCCTGATTGCCCTGGAAGTCCTTCAGAACGTCACGAGCTACCTGAGGAAACATGTCATTCAGATTGAACTGGTTCTGGTAACAGCTCTCACGGCTGTTGCGAGAAAAGTCATTGTTTTACCTGCAGGATCTGAAAATAAACCACAACTCCTCATTGGGCTGGGGATCGCTTCGATTGCCCTGGCAGGCTCCTACTGGCTGGTCAAACGCTCAAGCCCTCTCTATCCAGCGGCAAGAATGGAGGACTGGAACCCACAGGCCAATACAGAGCGAGCCATAGAGTCCCAGGACTTGGATCTGTCCGCTCCAGGCGGTGACGACGATGGGCTGGAATCAAGAGCTGATCACCCACGCTGAGGTCAAGACAGTCATCTGGATCCTTGAATTGCAACCTGGCACTGCCACGCATCAGGGTCAGCCACTCGTTTTCAGCCTGGTCGTACCAGAAGTCTTCGGGGCTAGAAGCCGCACAAGACTCGATCCGCATCAATCTCCAACCAGGACCTTGGCAAAGCATCCGCTCTTGCTCCTCTCCAGGCTGTAACTCCTGGCTAAGCAACAAGTTGTTCGCGGGCCGATCCATGGCCGCCTCCTCTCCATCGCCCCATCGCCGAGCGATCTCAAAACCCCAGGAACGGGCAAGCTCAACGACTGAGTTGTGATCATCACAAGCGGCGAGCTGCTGACGGCGCTCAGGATGCTCGTGCAGGGACTGAACCAAGCCATTCAGATGATTCACCTTCTGCAGGAATCGCTGAAGATCCTTTTCGGCCAACTGGAACGTCCGTGATTCTTCTAATCCTGCCAACAATCGAGACAGGCATCAGCACGGCAGCAAACAAGGCAGCAAACTATGGCTCTATGGCCATCTGTGAGCATGATTCGACTCCTCTCATCCATCCTGCTGGCCGTGCTGCTCTTGTGGCCATCAACTGCACTTGCCGTGGAGTCCGGAGCCTCGTTATTTCAAAATAATTGTGCTAGTTGCCACCCCAATGGCGAAAACATTATTCGTCGCGGGCGCACACTCAAGATCAAAGCTTTAACCAAGCGTGGAATTGATAGCAGTGAGGCCATCGCGCAAGTCGCCCGAGAAGGAATCGGACAAATGAGTGGTTACGCCGATGCCCTTGGTGAGGGCGGGGATGTGATTGTGGCCGAATGGGTTTGGCAACAAGCTCAAAATGCCTGGATCCAGGGATAAACATCTAGCTGAGTCCAAATTCCTTCGCGCCAATACACGTCTTGTTCGAGCAGGGCACAAACGCTGTCCTTGCTGTCTGATTCAAAAATCGCAAATACGTGCGTACTGCCCTCTGTGGGACCCAGCGTGATTAAGGTTCCCTGCTCTTTAAGCACTCGCAGTCCAGCAAGATGCTCGTCTCGAAAAGGCTCACGCTTTTGAAGTGCGCCCTCGCAATAGGTTCCCCATAGAACGAAGCGTGCCATTAGACCATCCACTTACAGGTTATTGTTGACAATAGGATGGCATCTTCGAGGCGCACAAATCACTTGTATTCAATGAATTGAAATTGAATTTACATTGAAATCGAACTGGATTTGAATTGGATTTTTATGGAATCGCTGTTTGCGATTGTGACGAGTGAATTGCGATTCGATTTAGTTGCAATGAAGAATTTCATCAACTAGTAAAATCATCATCCAGCAGCATCCCTGAGTTGCCTGCAAAACTCTCCAGCCTCTAATGCAACTTTCCCGGGCGCTGCAGCGGCGATTCGTTTAACAAGAGCACTGCCAACAATTGCACCATCAGCTCCCCATTGTTTTACTTGCAAAACTTGTTCAGGACCCGAAATCCCAAACCCGACAGCCACTGGACCGCTGTTGCAGGCCTTTAAATCGCTCACCAAAGAGGCCACACGATCTTGGAGCTTGACGCGCTCTCCAGTCACACCGGTCACACTCACCAAGTAAGTGAATCCACGGCTGGATTCAGCAATCCTCTGCATACGATTTTGTGGTGTTGTTGGTGCGACCAATAACACCAAATCCAATCCAAACGTTGCCGCCAAAGGCGACAATCTCTCGGCTTCCTCTAAGGGAAGATCGGGCACCACTAATCCTGCAGCGCCAGCAGCAGCAGCTTCCGCAAAAAAACGCTCTGGTCCCCGATTGAGGAGCGGGTTGGTGTAGGTAAACAGAATCACAGGCATGCTGAGCTGACCTTTCAAGCCAGCCAGCATCTCGATCACTTTCGCTGGCGTGGTTTTTTGCTCTAAAGCCCGATAGGCAGCAGCCTGAATCACAGGCCCATCAGCCAATGGATCCGTATAGGGGATGCCAAGCTCAACAATGTCAGCACCATTGGCTTGAAGGCTCAAAAGCACTTCAGCCGTTGTGCTCAAGTCTGGATCTCCTGCCATCAAGAATGGCATCAATGCCATGCGTTGTTCCTGAGCCGTTCGGGAGAAAACCGCTTCAATCCTCGAAAGTTGATCCGTCACAAAAAGCAGAGGGTCTGATTAACGGAGCCTACGGTTCTGAGGTCTGTTCCGATTCAGACTCATCCAAATTGAGAGAGGCCAGCAGGGCTTGCTGCTCATCCGGACTCAAGGCATCAAAACGTGCCTGAAGCTGATCGGTTGTGAGTTGGTCGTACTCCTTTCGGTAGCGGCGTCGCTGCTGCATATACGTCATCTGACCAGTCACAACCCTGAAGAGGTAGGAGCCTGTCCAGCCCACAACAATCACCACCAAGACGGCCTCAGCAGCGATTCCTGCTGAAAACCCCTCAAACCCTGCAGCCTTAAACAGCCAGAATCCAGCGCCTCCCGCGAGTAAGAGCCCCAGACCCAGCTTGAGAACACCAGCACGCGTCAAAGACTTAAACCTCTCCTTGACCGCTGAGGCGGAAATTGAGGAATGGTGCGAACAGAATCATTCCCGGAAAGAAAAAGAAAACCAGCCCGAAGACGAACAGGCGCTCAATCTTGCCCATCACGTGCCAGCGCCGATTCATCCAAAAGAAGAGTGCCAGTGGCATCACCACGAGGTAAAGGCCACCCAAGGCCAGATAGCCACCGATCACAAGCAGCGTGTCTAAGGAGACCGAAGACAGGAGATTCTCGATGGACACAGAAGACGACCTGGTTGGAGTCAATCTAAGATGTCGAGGCGGGCCTGCATGGCAAGCGGGGGCGTGGCGGAATCGGTAGACGCACGCGACTTAAAATCGTTTGGGATGAAAATCCTGTGGGGGTTCAAGTCCCCCCGCCCCCATCCGTCCAGGCGCGCACGTATTGGAGCCCACATTCCAATGTCCGCAATGGCAACCAGTGAGGCAACCATTGAGGGAGTCAATCGTGGATCCAGCAGCTTTTGGGGAAGCGAATGTGATCCTGATCCCTTAATCCCCAGCAGCCAGGTCAACAGACCAAGCCAGAGACTCGCCAGCATGAAAAAACACAGGGGCTTCTCCAGAGTCAAGTTCTCCTACAAGACCTTGAGGGAGAGTGAGCTGGTTCGGCACGGTCTGCGGCTGACGCACCAACGCAATGGTGTCTGTGTTGAGGGGCAATCCGTAAAAGCGCGGGCCAAATTCACTCGCAAAGGCCTCTAAGCGATCCAGTGCACCCTCCTGGTCAAACACAGCGGCATAGCTCTCCATGGCATGCATGGCGTTGAAGATTCCGGCACAACCACAGGCTGACTCCTTCCCCGCTCGGGGATGGGGTGCGGAATCCGTGCCAAGGAAAAAGCATGGAAGGCCACTCGTTGCCGCCTTAACCAAGGCACGACGATGACATTCTCTTTTGACGACAGGAAGACAGTAAAAATCACTTTTCAAGCCACCCACGAACATCGCATTGCGATTGAGATGGAGGTGATGCGGCGTAATCGTGGCAGCCAAACGCTGGTCGCCGCTTGCGACGTAATCCACGGCCTGCTCTGTGGTGATGTGCTCTAAAACAATCCGCAATCCAGGGTGACGCTGACGCAAGGGGATGAGATGTCGTTCAATAAAAACCGCCTCCCGGTCAAACACATCCACATCTGGATCGGTGACCTCTCCATGAATGAGCAAGGGCATGTCGATCGCCTCCATCCTTTCCAGCAGGGGCGCAATCAAAGCCAGATCGCTCACCCCAGCCGCTGAATTGGTGGTGGCATTGGCGGGGTAAAGCTTTGCAGCAGCAAACACCCCCTCCGCAAAACCTCGTTCCAGCTCTTCGGGATCAAGGTCATCCGTCAGATACGCAGTCATCAACGGTGTAAAAACCAGGCCGTCTGTCAGCGCGTTCTTAATCCTCTGGCGATACCGCTGCGCAGCTTCCACGGTCGTAATCGGTGGGCGCAGGTTAGGCATGACAACAGCCCTTGCGAACACTCTGGCCGTGGCAAACAGCACCGCTTCCAACATGGGCCCATCGCGGAGATGGACATGCCAATCATCCGGACGACGCAAGACCAGACGATCTGAGCAGGTCATCTAGGAAGAAAGCTCCTGAAGCTGAGGCAATTGATTGACGGCACGCAACAACACCTCATAACGACTGGCGCTGACGTGATCTTCGGGCAGAAGGTCAAGAAGCTTGAGTTTCTCCAAGCGCTTGCGTGTCGCCCCAGGGTGGACAACGACATACACCAAACGGCCTACTTCAATGGCTTCTTTGATCGCATTTTCAAGGGCCAGGGAGGCCGTTACACCGAGGTGAGACACTTCACTGAGATCAAACAACACAGCCTCACAAGCCTCAATCGCATTGTGCTCACGATTGATGGTTTTAGCGACACCAAAAATCATCGGCCCGGTTAGCTGAAAGAGCAAAAGTCGTCCAGATGCACGATCGAGCAGCGCTTGTTCATCAAGCGGCAGCGTCACATCATCATCGGTGGTACTAATTGTCTTCACCCCCTTGGACTGAAGGGCCGTCATCCGTTCAATCGTTAGAACATTGGCAACAAAAACTCCAATGAACACGGCCCAAATCAAATCGACGAGAACGGTGAGACCAATCACTCCATACGTAATGCATGCTGCTTTCATCGAAAGATGATGAGCGCGCATCAAAAAACTCCAATCGATAATGTCAAAACCAACCTTCAGGGCAATCCCGGCCAGCACAGCCAAGGGAATCAGCGAAGCCCAAGGTGCTGCCACCAAAATGACAAGCATCAAAATGATCGCTCTCACAATTCCCGACAGGGCAGAACGTCCGCCCGCCTGAATGTTGACAACCGTTCCCATCGTGGCGCCAGCGCCCGGGAGGCCACCAAATAAACCAGACACTAAATTACCTAGACCCTGACCGATGAGTTCCTTATTGGAGTCGTGTTCTGTGCGCGTAAGGCTGTCAGCCACAACAGAAGTGAGGAGGGCATCAATACAACCAAGCATTCCCAACACGGCCCCATTCACCACCATCAGCCGCAGCAAATCTGGAGTAATTCCAGAAAATGTAGGTGGCTGAAAACGAGGAAACTCAGCGGAAAACTCAGGAATTCGGCTTAAACCAGCATCCGAAAAGATGCTGAGAGATAACGCTGTTCCAACAACGAGGGCGAGAAGCTGGGGAGGACAAAAACGCTTCCAACTTTCAGGGGTAAACCAAAGAATCAGCAGCGTGATGAGTGCAAGTAAAAACTCCAGCGGTTGTGCACCGGAAATCAACTGAGGCAGACTGGATAAGGTGCCAATCACACCGCCCGTTGGACTGGTCTGACCCAAAAATGGGGCCAGCTGAAGGATGACAAGAATCACCCCAATTCCAGACATAAAGCCTGAAATCACGGTGTAAGGCATCATCGTGATGTATCGGCCTAATCGACAAAGTCCGAACAGGATCTGGAAGAGGCCTGCGAGCATCACCACCATGAAAGCCAGCGCCAGCGCTGTCGATCGGTCGGGGATTTGGCTGGTGAAATTGAGGATCACCGCTGTGAACACCACCGTCATCGGACCAGTGGGCTCAGAGATCAGCGTGGATGTCCCACCAAACAGGGCCGCCACCAGGCCAATAATCACTGCACCCCAAAGACCTGCAGCCGCACCAGCGCCAGAAGCCACGCCGAAAGCCAGCGCCATTGGAAGTGCCACCACAGCAGCCGTGAGCCCACCAAAGGCATCACCACGGATGTTGCGAGTGCTGATGTAATTAAGGAGCACCAGAGTCCCGTCTTTGAAGTTGGATAATGCTAAGTCTCTTCCTCTTTGCAGCCGTCAAGGCGAGCAAGGAAGATAGTTCTGAATCTGAAGAAGCACGGAGTCGATGCCTGACTTTCTGATCTCTACCCTCGAGCTCTTGGTGGGAATCGGACTTCTGTTCGGCGGGGGCGAGTTATTCGTCCAAGGTGCGGTCATTCTGGCTGTCATCCTCGGCGTCCCTCAGCTGGTCATTGGCCTGACGGTGGTTTCGCTTGGGACGAGCGCACCAGAATTTTTTGTCAGCATCAGTTCCGTGGTGCAAGGGGCTGATGCGCTGGCCGTCAGCAACGTGGTGGGGAGCAACATTTTCAATGTGTTGGTCGTGCTCGGCTGCAGCGCCCTCGTTCTGCCGCTGAAAGTGGAAAGCCGTCTGGTGAGAAGGGATGTCCCGCTCCTCCTTGCCGTTTCGGCGGCGGCTTGGGGGATGGCATCGGCGGGACGTGTGACCTGGCAATCAGGCGTTGCACTCCTGCTGGGTCTGGTGATTAACACCGTCTGGGAAATCCGCACAGCACGGGAGGAACCAGAGGAAATGGAACCTGCCGAACCAGAGATTGACCTCGAGACAGCTAAAGAGGGTTGGTTCAAGGCCGTGGTGCGCCTTGTCGTTGGCATTGTTGTTCTCGGATTTGGCGCCAATCTGCTTGTGAATGGAGCCAGTGGAGTTGCCGAGATCCTCAAGGTTCCTCAACCCATCATTGGTCTCACCATTGTTTCTGCAGGCACTTCCATGCCTGAACTGATCACTTCAGTGGTCGCAGCATTGAAAGGAAGAACGGATCTCGCGATCGGAAATGTTGTTGGCAGCTGTCTTCTCAATCTTCTTCTTGTCCTTGCTGGAGGAGCATTGGCGGCTGGATCAGACGGCCTAAGTGTGAGCCAGGATTTAATTCATGACGACATGCCAGTGATGATTCTGACAAGCCTGGCTTGCCTACCAATCTTCTGGACCAAAGGACGAATCAGCAGGCTTGAAGGGGGCTTACTGGTTGGCCTTTACTTCCTATACATCACTGACAACGTTCTTCCCCGCACAGGGCTCTCGTCATGGTCAGACGAATTTCGCCTCATCATGCTTTGCGTTGTACTGCCTGCTGTTGTCGTGCTCATCACGGTGCAGGCAGCTCGCTATTGGAGACAGCTCAAACGAGAGGGCGCATAACGTTCAACAATGGCTTCTGCTTCTCTTCCGTTATGGAGGGATGACTGCGGAGCAAAAGCTATCCATGCTTAAAGAGCACGATCGGCATGCCGATGATTGGGCTGCTGCTCCCCCCGCTCAACGACAAGAATCTCCCCTGGCTGGATGTGATTCATCCAATTGTGGTTCATTTCGTGATTGCGATGGCGCTGATCACGGTGGTCTTTGACCTGATTGGAGTGTTCACAGGGCGGCGCAACCTGTTTGAGGTGAGCTTCTGGAACTTGCTGGTAGCGACCGTGGCCATCTTCGTCGCCATCATCTTTGGACAGATCGAAGCCGGCCTAGCCACTCCTTATGGAGCTTCAAGAGACATTTTGAGTTACCACAGCACCCTTGGCTGGTCGCTTGCTGCGATTCTCAGCCTCCTGACAGGGTGGCGATATGTCGCAAGACAAAAAGACCCCACAGTGCTGCCACGAGGATTTCTGATCATTGATTCAGTATTAGCAATCCTGGTGTTTTGCCAGGTTTACCTTGGCGACAAACTTGTTTGGATTTATGGCCTCCATACGGTCCCGGTGGTCGAAGCCGTCCGTAGTGGAGCCCTGTCATGACTGTCATCAGCACCATACTCTCGCCGGTGAATGAAATCGCCGACAAACTTGGGGCGAATGATCTCCCCTACGCGATCCCGATTCATCCCAATTTGGTGCACTTCACCATTGGCTTGTTTGCTATCGGAATCGCCTTTGATTTTGCCGGAGCCTTTTACCCCCTAGAGAAAAGAGTTTTTCGTTTCTTAGCACTACCAGCCACACGAAGTGGGTTTCACGATGTTGGCTGGTACAACCTTCTCGCTTGCAGCGTGATCACCTTTTTCACCGTTGCGGCTGGCTTTTACGAAATGCTGCTTGCCGTTCCACTGCAAGGAGTTAGCAGCATCATTGGCCAAAACGCGATCGACACGATGCTGTGGCATGCGATCGGAGGGGTCGCCCTGCTTCTGATCATTGTGGTGATGACCATCTGGAGAGGGTTTCAACGATTTTTGTGGCGAAAAGACTTTGGTCGTCAGGTGAGCTGGCTCTATCTGGGATGCGGTGCTGTCGTGCTCCTCGTCATGGGCGTCCATGGAAGTCTTGGAGCCTGGCTTGCCAGTGAATTTGGTGTTCACATCACAGCCGATCAGCTCCTTGCTGCCGGGGCCGATCTCAATGAGGTCTTGCCATGACGAGCGCAACTCCCAAGAAGGGGCCAAATATTGGCGCCATTGTGATCATCACTGTCGCCGTCGCTATCAATCTGGTCATCTCGAAATTGATGGCGACTTGGTCTCTGAGTTGGTTCCCACCCCAAGCATCCAGTGCCGCACCTTACGTCGACAATCTGTTCGCACTGGAGACGGGGATCGGCTCATTCATCTTTTTTGGATGCACCGGCTTTATGGGCTGGGTGTTGTTATTCAACCGGGCTGGAAAGTACGACGAAAGTGATGGGGCACCGATCGAAGGCAACACCAAATTAGAAATCACCTGGACGATCATTCCCCTGGTGACGGTCTTCCTGATCGCCACTTATTCGATGAACGTCAATATGAAGCTTCAAACCCTCGGGCCGAAGCACAAATACGCCATCGGAACCGATCCAACTCTGCTGATGGAGGCAGATCCGATTGCTGAGGTGGGACCGATCGATGTCATTGCCCGTCAGTGGAGTTGGGAATTCGTTTACCCCGACGGAGTTCGCAGCTCTGAGCTACATCTCCCGATTGATCAGCGTGTGAATTTCCGAATGATTTCGGAAGACGTGATCCACAGTTTCTTCGTCCCGGCCTTCCGGCTCAAACAAGACATCATTCCCGGAAGCATTATTTCTTACAGCCTTACTCCAACAAAAGAAGGGCGATTCCGACTCCGAGACGCCATGTTCAGCGGTGCCTATTTCTCCCAGAACCAAACCGACGTGATTGTCGAAACCCCACAGGATTTCGCCGATTGGTTAAAGACAACGGCACAACAACCGCTCCAACAAGGTCTTGATCCAAGTCGCGCCCTCTATGACCGCCGCATCGCCCGTGGTGACAAGGGCTGGGCCACGGTGCCGCCCGCTCCAGCACCGATGGTGAACGACCCCGGTGATCCCTCCATTCCACACGACGCCTGAGACATGCCATGACGACGAACACCTACGACCTTCGCATTCTCAAGGCACCACATCCAGTTCCTGGAGCCCCTGACAACTGGAAGCGCTTCTTCAGTTTCAACACCGACGCAAAGGTGATTGGAATTCAATACATCGCCACGGCCCTTTTCTTCCTTTTAGTGGGTGGCCTATTGGCCATGATCGTGCGGGGCGAACTGATCACTCCTCCAGCCGATCTTGTGGACCCAACCGTCTACAACGGCCTCTACACCATGCACGGAACAGTGATGTTGTTCCTGTTTCTGTTTCCCATTCTCAACGGTTTCAACAATCTGTTGATCCCCACGATGATCGGGGCACCAGACATGGCATTTCCGAAGCTGAATGCCGCTGCTTTCTGGCTGGTGCCAGTGTTCTCCATCGTCTTGATGGGAAGTTTTTTCGCCCCTGGCGGACCCGCCTCATCGGGATGGTGGTCGTACCCACCGATGAGTTTGCAAAATCCACTCGGCCATTTCATCAATGGAGAGTTTCTCTGGATTCTTGCGGTGGCCCTGTCCGGCATCTCCTCGATCATGGGCGCCATCAATTTCGTAACGACCATCATCCGGATGAGAGCCCCAGGGATGGGCTTCTTCCGAATGCCGATTTTTGTTTGGACGGCATGGGCCGCCCAGACCATCCAGTTGATAGGACTGCCGGCTCTCACAGGTGGTGCCGTGATGCTGCTGTTTGACCTCAGTTTCGGTACAAGCTTTTTCAGGCCGGAAGGTGGCGGTGATCCAGTGTTGTTTCAGCACTTTTTCTGGTTCTATTCCCACCCGGCCGTTTACGTGCTGGTGTTGCCAGTGTTTGGAATTTTCTCTGAGCTCTTTCCGGTTTATGCACGCAAACCTTTATTTGGCTATCGCTTTGTAGCAATTGCCTCGTTCGGAATCACCTTTCTGAGCCTGATTGTGTGGGCTCACCACATGTTTTACACAGGCACACCGAACTGGATGCGTCACATCTTCATGTTCACAACGATGCTTATTGCCATCCCAACTGGAGTGAAGGTATTCGCCTGGTTGGGAACACTCTGGGCAGGCAATTTGCGCTTGAGCACACCAATGCTGTTCTGCATCGGCGGTCTCATAAATTTTATTTTCGCGGGAATTACTGGGGTGATGCTAGCCACCGTGCCCATTGATATTCATGTAGGCAACACCTACTTCGTTGTAGCCCACTTCCACTATGTCATCTTCAACACCATTGTTTTTGGTGTTTTCGCCGGTATTTACCACTGGTTCCCAAAATTCACAGGAAAGATGTATTACGAAGGCCTTGGGAAAGTCCATTTCGTTCTCACCTTCATCGGAGCCACGCTCAACTGGCTTCCACTTCACTGGGCCGGCTTGCTAGGCATGCCCCGTCGTGTGGCCTCCTACGACCCAGAATTCGCCATCTGGAACGTGATTGCAAGCATCGGCGCCTTCATGCTTGGCGTCGCCTCCATCCCCTTCATCCTGAACATGGTGAGTTCCTGGGCGCGCGGACCCAAGGCTCCTCCCAACCCTTGGCGAGCGATTGGTCTGGAATGGCTGCTGCCATCCCCGCCTCCGGCCGAAAACTTCGAAGACGACATTCCGACTGTGATTAGTGAGCCTTACGGCTATGGCTTAGGCAAGCCCTTAGTCGAAGACCAAGACTTCTATATCCGTCGCTCCATGGAGGCCTAAAGCCATGACCACAACCAATCCCGACTTACCCCTTAATCATCAACCCGGCCACATCAAACATGATGGGCACAACCTCACAGGTTTTATCATTTTCCTGTGTTCAGAAAGCATTATTTTCCTAGCATTTTTCACTGGATTTGCACTGCTCAAAATCACCGCACCAGAGTGGCTTCCTGAAGGCGTTGAAGGGCTGGAAACAAGCATGCCTTTGATCAACACAATTGTCCTGGTGAGTTCAAGCTTTGTAGCCTATTTTGCTGAACGGTATTTACATCAGAAAAACCTTTGGGGCTTTCGAGCTCTATGGCTTCTCACGATGGCGATGGGAACCTACTTCGTTTATGGGCAATATGTGGAGTGGTCCGAACTTCAGTTCGGACTTAGCAGTGGTGTTTTTGGCGGTACGTTTTTTCTGCTAACGGGATTCCATGGCCTGCATGTGATTACAGGCATTCTATTAATGGGAATCATGCTGCTTCGATCCTTTAGGCCAAACAATTACGAGAAAGGCGATATGGGTGTCACTTCAGTGAGCTTGTTTTGGCATTTTGTGGATGTTATTTGGATCATTCTTTTCCTCCTAATTTACGTCTGGCAACGCACCACCTAATCCGTCTGAGTTTTTAGATCTGCCTTCATTTTCCCCATCATGATCATCGACGACCGCCATTACGACGTCATCATTATCGGCAGTGGTGCCGGTGGTGGAACGCTTGCCGGTGCCCTTAGCAGGCAGGGGCATTCCGTGCTGATGCTCGAGCGCGGCGAGGCCATGGCGCTCGAAGATCAAAACGTGGCCGATGTGGATCTGTTCCGGAAAGATCGTTACCACCCCAAAAGTGAACGCTGGTTTGGCCCCGACGGGGATCCGTTCGCACCACAAACCACCTATTCCCTCGGCGGCAACACCAAAATCTGGGGCGCCGTCCTGGAACGCATGCGCGAACAGGATTTTGGGGAAGTCCCGTTGCAAGAAGGGATTTCACCGTCCTGGCCAATCTATTACGACCAGCTCTCCCCTTATTACTCAGCCGCTGAAAAGCTGTACCGGGTCCACGGTCGCTCTGGCGTTGACCCAACCGAACCAAGCCGCTCTTCCCCTTTTGACCATGAGCCAAAACCCCTGGTTCCCTTTCTTGAGCCCCTGCGAGAAGCGCTCAAACGCCAGGGATGCCAGCCCTATGACCTACCGCTGAGCTGGTCCAATAGCCAGGAAGATCCGAGTGGAGATTCCCAGCTGTATGGCCTCGATAATGCCGATCCTTCTCACCTAAAGATCCGAACGCAAGCCACGGTCAAGCGTTTGCACGTGAATCCGAGCGGCAGCTCCGTCAAGGGAGTGGAAGCCGATGTAGCTGGAGAAACATGGCTGTTCAAAGCCGATCTCATCGTGCTTGCCGCAGGTGCCATCAACACTCCGGCCATCCTGCTGCGATCGCAGTCCAGCCATCACCCCCGCGGCCTCAGCAATGGGTCCGATCAAGTTGGTCGCAACTTGATGAATCTGCAACTCACCTCCATCCTGCAGCTCGCGAGCGAACGCAACGACGGACGCTATGCGCGGTCGCTCGGAATCAATGACTACTACTGGGGTGACAAAAACGTCTCCTTCCCCCTCGGCCACGTCCAAGCCGCGGGAGGCGTTCTTCAAGACGCCCTGTTTGCAGAGTCACCGCCGGTGTTGTCCCTTGTCACCAAGATGATTCCCGACTTCGGACTGGAGCGACTGGCGTCCCGCTCGGTGGCTTGGTGGGCCATGTCTGAAGTCTTGCCCGACACCCACAACAAGGTGTGGCTCAATAACGATCAGATCCGCATCAACTACATCCACAACAACCGCGAAGCCCATGACCGACTGGTCTATCGCTGGATTGACACTCTCAAAGCCATCGAAGCCGACCCACTCACGCGCGTCGTCAATCCAGCCCCAACCCACCCCCGGGGCGAAGCACCCTTAAGCGTGGTGGGCTACGCATGCGGCACCTGTTGCATGGGCAGCGATCCAGCGGCCTCTGTGGTCGATGCCACAGGGAAATGCCATGAACTCGACAATCTCTACATTGCCGACACGAGCTTGTTCCCAAGCTGTCCCAGCGTTGGGCCGGGTCTGACGACGATCGCCTTAGCCCTGCGCTTAGCTGACACTCTCAGCGAGCGCATGAGCTGACCCAACCCAAGGGATTGAGGGATCAGGCCATCGTCACAAACTCCTCTGAAACCGTCGGATGCAAGGCCATCGTGCGGTCGAAATCAGCCTTGGTCGCGCCCATCCCGACAGCGATTGCAGCCATCTGGATGATTTCAGCTGCATGCTCTCCAACCATGTGACATCCGAGCACCCTCCCGCTGCTCGCCTCCAAGACCAGCTTCAACAAACAACGGGGACCGTGTTTTGGCAAAGCCTGAGCCATGGAGCGAAAACGGGCGCGATGAACCACAATCCGATCCGCACCGAGCTTGGCGATCGCCTCCTCTTCCGATAGGCCCACCGTGGCCAGCTCCGGCTGGCTAAAGACAGCACTCGCCACTAAGTCGTAATTCACCTGTCGAGCCTTGCTTCCAAACACACTGTCTGCAAAGGCACGACCCTCATCCACAGCAACGGGGGTCAAGCAAATGCGATCCGTCACATCTCCCACGGCAAAAATGTGGGAGAGATTGGTGGCTTGATCTGCATTGACCGGGATCCGACGGCCCTCCACCACCACGCCAGCAGCCTCGAGCCCTAGGCCTGAAAGGAATGGTTGACGCCCAGTCGCCAACAAAACCCCGCCACAGGGAAGCCGATCCCCACTTTTGGTGACAACGGTCAAATCGTTCGGTCGGCCCTCAATCGCAGCGAGGCCTTCTCCAAAGCGCAGATCGATGCCCTTCTCCTGCATGCCCTCCTGCACAACGCCTGAAAGCTCGCTGTCGAAACCTCGTAAAAGCTGTTCACCCCGCACCAGCTGGGTCACCCCAACGCCGAGGCCTCGCAGGATGCCCGCAAATTCACAAGCAATAAATCCGGCGCCAACCACCACCACCTTGTCCGGAAAACGCTCCTGCAGAAACATGTCATCGCTCACCCAAGCGAGCTCCGCCCCTAGGACCTCCGGCCGAACAGGGCGCCCACCCACGGAAATCATCACGCGCTTGGCCTGCAGCACCTGATCGATCTCGCCCTCACACAGCCTCGAAACGCCAATGCGATGGGGATCGAGAAATCGCCCCCAGCCTTTGATCAGCTCCACCCCCGCTTTGGCCAAAAACTCGATGTGAAGCGCATTCAGGCGATCCACTTCGTGACGAACATTGCTCAGAAGCACAGACGTATCAAACGTTGCCCCCTCCACACTCACGCCATAACTGGATGCCCCATCGAGTTGTTCGGAGAGAAGAGAGCCGTACACCAAAAGCTTTTTCGGCACACAGCCACGAATGACACAGGTGCCGCCAACGCGATCTCCCTCCACAATCGCCACCTTGGCTCCATAACGGGCCGCCCGTTTGGCAGCCGCCAGACCTCCAGACCCAGCACCGAGAACCACAAGATCAAAGATTGGTTCCATGGAGCGCACTGTTTTCTCACATCTTGCCCGCAGGCTTCGGCGCAGGAACACCACAACAATCGAAGCCCAGTCAGCTCACAGATGATGAGCGACTCAATTCAGAACTCAACCTCGGCATAGTGGGATGCATGCAGCGTTGAGATCTGCCCTCTGCATCTTCCTGAATACGCCCCGATACCTGACCACACCAAAGGGTTCAAACTCTTTGAGGTGGCCGTTGCTGACCTTCAACCCACACAGATGTGTGTGGGGATGGCTGAGGTATGGAATCGGCAACGCGATTTCCGTGAGGAAAGTTCCGAGGAGCGTCGTCGCTATCTCAATCGCAAGCCAGTCCCTCTGGTGCGCAATCAGCTTGGACATCTCTGGATGGTGGATCGTCATCACCGCCTCCGAGCCTTGCTCGAAATGGTTCCCAGCATCAAGACGTTCGGCTACGTGATCGACGAGCTGCCCCATAAAACCAGGGAGGAGGCGCTTCAAGCCCTGCATCAAAAGGGGTGGCTTTATCTTCACGACGGACGCGGCAATGGCCCTTGGCCGGCGCACGACCTGCCCGCCACCTTGCTTGGCCTCCAGGATGATCCTTACCGCAGCCTGGTTTGGAAACTCAAGCAGGAGGGAGTGATCAAGCCTCAGCCCTTAATTCCATATCACGAATTCCGTTGGGGGCTTTGGTTGCGAACACGGCCCATGCCTCCCTTTAGCTCTCAACATTTGGATCCCGCCCTGCCTGCAGCACGCCGGCTTGCTCGCTCATCGGCTGCATCCCATCTAGCGGGCTGGAAGGGTGGTGATCCCTAACGCCTGCGGCGAGAGTCAATTTGCAATAGATCCTTCACCCGTTGAACCTGACTCGCGAGTTGAGGGTCGGTCGCCAGCTTTTTTTCTACTTGCTCAATGGCATAAATCACGGTGGTGTGATCCTTGCCTCCGAAGGTGTCGCCAATTCTCGGCAAGCTCAAATCTGTCCCTTGCCGCATCAAGAACATCCCCACCTGACGCGCCTGACTCACCGCCCGACGCCGGCTGCTGCTGCGCATGTCATCCGCCGTGACGTCGAACACCTCCGACACCTTTTCGATCACTTGCTGCGGTGTGACATCAACGCCCTGCCCGCTGGGATCGAGCATCGGCGCCACCGATTCCACGGTCATCGGGATGCCTGTGATCGAGGAAAACGCAACAGCCCGAGTGAGCGCTCCCTCAAGCTCGCGAATGTTGGAGGTGAAGCGTCCAGAAATGTATTGGATTAAATCTCTAGGGAGAGCAACGCGCTCTTGCTCTGCTTTTTTCTGAAGAATCGCCATTCGCGTTTCCAGATCAGGGGCCTGGATATCAGCAATTAATCCCATCGAGAACCGAGAGATCAATCTCTCCTGCAGCCGGGGGATCTGGCTGGGTGGCCTATCGCTGGCAATCACAATCTGTCTCCCTGCATCATGCAAAGCATTGAATGTGTGAAAGAACTCTTCTTGGGTGTATTCCTTCCCCTCAATGAATTGAATGTCATCCACCAAGATGAGATCCGCAGCCCGATAACGGTCTCGGAAAGCCTGCATGCCGTCCTTACGAATCGCAGTGATCAAATCATTGGTGAACGTTTCGGTCGACACATAAAACACCCGTGCTTCCGGATCAATCTCCAGGCGGTAGTGCCCGATTGCCTGCATGAGATGGGTCTTCCCTAGGCCCACGCCACCACAGATGAACAGCGGATTGAATTCACGACCTGGGGCCTCAGCGACGGCCAAAGCAGCGGCATGGGCCATCCGGCTGTTCGGTCCCACCACAAATCGATTGAACACGTAGCGCATGTTCAAGCCGGGGAGCCGTCGAGGAGGGCGGCTGCTCGGCGGCGCAGCCACTGCTGCAGCCGTTGAGGCCGGCGGCTGGCTGGACGCCGACGCTTCCGACACAGGAGTGCCCCCAGAGCCCGCGTCTTCATCGTCTTGAGCGAGCACGATCACCTCGATCGGATGACCAGTGATCTCCTGCGCCACTTCAGCGATCGTGCTGGCGTAGTTCTTGCGCAGCCAATTGCTGGCGAAACTATTGGGAGCCTGCAGGGTGAGCGTTCGATCCTGAAAGGAACTGCAGCGCGCAGGACGAATCCACGTTTCAAAGGTGGGCTTACTGAGATTGCTCTGAAGGGCGTGCTGCACCTTGTTCCACAGCTCACTGCCCGTCAGAACCACATCCCACCTTCTGCGAATGCCGAATCTACGCGCTTCATGCCGAGTGGCCCGTCTTTAATGAGACCAGTTTCAACACGTTTCTGTTCATGGCAGCTGCCGTCTCCCGCACCCTGGCACGATCCCTGCCCTGGATCGGGATCGGATTGGTCAGCTTGGCCATGGGAGGGTGTAGTTCGTCCTGGCGTCAACGCCTTGGCTTAGAGCCTGAAGCGAAGGCACCCGCAACCGTGCCCGAAGTCAGTGATGGGCCTCGTTCGGCCCCTCTACAACCAGGCCGTAACGTCATTGTCCAAGCCGTCGAAAGAGTGGGTCCGTCGGTCGTACGCATCGACACGGTGAAACGCGTCTCGAATCCCTTGGGCAGCCTGTTTGGAGCGGGCCCAACCACCCAAAAACAAGCCGGTCAAGGTTCAGGATTCATCACACGCTCTGATGGTCTGATCTTCACGAATGCGCACGTGGTGGAGGGCGCTGACAAAGTGGCGGTCACCTTGCCTGACGGTCGCAGCTTCAATGGACGCGTTCTTGGCGGCGACCCCTTAACGGATGTGGCTGTGGTGCGGGTTGTGGCTGAAAAGCTGCCCGTCGCCCCTCTTGGCAACTCGAACGACCTCAAACCTGGTGAATGGGCGATCGCGATCGGCAATCCTCTCGGGCTCAACAACACGGTCACAGCGGGGATCATCAGTGCTGTGGATCGGACCAACGCCGTAGGGGAAGGTCAGCGTGTCCCCTACATCCAAACCGACGCTGCTGTGAATCCAGGGAACAGCGGGGGGCCCCTCATTAATGCCGCAGGGCAAGTGATCGGCATCAACACAGCCATTCGCCAAGCCCCAGGCGCGGGACTGAGTTTTGCCATCCCAATCAACCTGGCCAAGCGCATTGCCCAACAGATCATCAGCACCGGTCAGGCCTCTCACCCCTTTATCGGTGTACGACTGCAGAGCCTGACCCCCCAGTTAGCCAAGGAAATCAACGCCACTAGCAACCTGTGCAAAGTCCCAGAACTCAACGGCGTGCTTGTGATTGAAGTGGTGGAGGGCAGCCCTGCAGCCAAGGCTGGAATTAAACCTTGTGATCTCATCCGAGATGTGAATGGCTCCGCTGTCAACGACCCCTCGGAAGTGCAGCTTGCCGTTGACCGAGGACAGGTGGGTCAGGCCATGCCGCTGATTGTGGAACGAGATGGAGAACAGCAAACCCTGGAGGTCATCCCAGAGGAGCTGCCACGACAAGGATGAGTCGATCCCCCATCCCAACACTCGTTGTGATGGCGCGCTGGCCAGCCAGCGGTCGCTGCAAACGCCGCCTGGCCGTCGACATCGGGACGGAGCAGGCGGCCATCATTCAGCAACGGCTCACCGCCCATACCTTTGCCGTAGCTGAAGCACTAACCGAGCGTGGGGATGTGGATCTACACGTGGCGATGAGCGGGGTCAGCCTCCGATCAGCCCAACGTTCGCTGCCTTGCCTACCGCCATGCACCCTCGTCGATCAGGGGCATGGATCGCTAGGGGCTCGCATGCTCCGCCAGATTTATCGTGCGCGCTCCGGGCAGCGCAACAAGCCTGTGATCGTGATCGGTACCGATCTTGCCGATCTTTGCCAAAACGATCTGATCCAGGCGATCCAAACACTGCTAAGCCAACCGTTGGTGATTGGCCCCTCCGCCGACGGTGGGTATTGGTTGCTGGGGCTGGGCCCTGGATTAACGCGGCCCCAGCTCGATGCACTCTTTGCTGCCGTGCCATGGGGAAGCAACAAGGTGTTCAACATCACCTGCGCGCGCGCGCGCGGGCTGGGGATCACCCCCCATCAGCTCAGCCTGAAAAACGACATTGATTGTCTTGCTGATCTCGGTTTATGGCAGCGATGAACGCTGACACCCCCACGCTCAGCGTGGTGATTCCTTGCCTCAACGAGGCGGAGCGTCTTCCGCTTCTCCTCGCGGACCTGCAACGTTGGCCTCACTCGATCGCGATCACGGTGGTGGATGGTGGCAGCACCGACCACTGCAAGCGCATCAGCGCTCTCGCTGGCGGTCAGTTCATCAAGGAGCATCCAGCGGGGCGGGGCAGGCAACTGGCGGCAGGGGCCGAGCACGCCCTCCAGCAAACCGAAAGTGACTGGCTCCTCTTTCTGCATGCCGACAGCCGCCTACCCAGTCACTGGGAAAGCCGCGTGCTGCGTCGCATTGAGCATCCCGATGCCCAACGATTCGCATGGTTTTTTGACTTGCGTATTCACCCCAGCACACCGGCCCGACGCCTGCTGCAAGGAGTGATCGCACTTCGTAGCCGCTGCGGCCAAAGACCCTATGGAGATCAGGGACTCCTGTTGCACAGGTCTCTCTATGCACGCAGTGGTGGCTATCAACCCCTGCCGCTCATGGAGGATCTCGACCTCGTGCAGAGACTCAGCCAACTCACACGCTTGCGTGCCCTTGGGCTGGCGATCACCACCGATGGCCGTCGCTGGCAGCGGGGGGGGGTTCTGCGCCGCGGCCTGGAGAACGCCAGGTTGCGGCAGCGCTGGCGGCGCGGGGAATCCCCAGCACGCTTGGCAGCGGAGTACTACGTGAAGCCCCTTTCAGCCACTCAATTGGAGTACCAAAAACCACAACGATGACCATTGGGCTCTAAGTCCCAGCCAAGACGGTCGTAAAAAGGCAACACCCCCGGATCGGCGAAGAGCGTGGCGCGTTCCGTTCCCATCTCTGTCAAAGCTTCGAGGATGTAATCCATCAACTGACGACCAAGCCCAGCCCCCTGATAGAGGGGATGGACCGCCACATCCCAAATCGTGGCTTCAAGCACACCATCTCCAGTGCAGCGAGCGAAACCCACCAAGCGTGGAATGCGTGGGTCATGGCGCCACAGCCCCACCCTGAGCAAGCTGTTATCGAGGGCCTTACGCACGCGGCGAACCGGTCTGCGACTCCAGCCCACGGCCTCTAAGAGCTGCTCCAGCTCGACCAAATCCATCGGACGAGACTGGCTAAACACCAGGCAGAGGTTCGTATTGGGTGTTTCACAGATCCGAGCCTCTTTCCCGTAGGAATGCACCAAAATCTGTTGGGTGAGAGAGGAAGTGCTAGTCACCCTGTCCTGCGACGATGGCTTAATCCTGACGCACCGATGACCTCTGATCTGCTGCTGATCGCCGTACACGGTTGGATGCTGAGCCGAAAGGTCTGGGCACCGTTTGAAAAAAGCTGGACGCGCTTAGACACCTCCATTCCTTTGTGGTGTCCTGATTTACCAGGATTTGGACTGGAGTCTCGCCCTCGCCACCTCCGACCGACCTTGGCGTCCTACGGGCAATGGCTTGCGGAGCACATTCATGCGCAAGCCAAGGGTCGCCATGTGGTGTTGATGGGTCACTCGCTGGGAGGAAGCATTGCCCTGCATGCGGACACCTATCTGCGGCGACATTGGGGTGAGCCCCTGTCGGGCCTGGTGATGTTGGCGGCCGGAGGCGGGATCTACCAACCAAGACCGTTTCGACGTCTCAGGTTTGGAGGGCAATTAATTCTGAAACTTCGTCCCGCAGACCTGCCAGGGCCCATCGGCACGTTGGGGCCATTTCAAGCGGAACAGCGCGCTGCCCTGGGGCTTCTCGTGAACAGCACCACCCGCGGAGCAGTCAAACAGATTCCAAACCTGGTGGCCAATTTGGAGACAGAAAACCTATGGATTAGCGGTGAACAAGACCGTGTGATGGAACCCGGCTATGTGCAACACCTTGCCGAATACAGCGACAAACATTGCCTGAAAGAACTCAAACAGTGCGGCCATCTGGCCATGCAGAGCCATCCAGACCTTCTTGCACAAACCATCCAGACCTGGCTCAGCGATCAAAGCCTGGCCAGTCCTCGCTCTTGAAGATCAGCAAGTTCGGCATACAACCCTCCACTGGCACGCAACTGCAGATGGGTGCCCTGCTCGATCAGGCTTCCTCGGCGAAGCACCAAAATCCGATCAGCAGCTTCAACCGTGGCAAGTCGGTGGGCAATGACCACGGCGGTGCGGCGGTTGAGGAGACGATCTAAGTCGCGCTGCAGGGTGGCTTCCGTAGAAGGGTCCATAAACGCCGTGGCTTCATCCATCACCAGGACCGTTGGATTGCGAATCGCCACCCTGGCCACGGCCAGCAGCTGTCTTTCCCCAGAGCTGAGATTGCCGCCCCTCTCTCTCAATTCGGTTTTCAAGCCTTCGGGCAATCGACCTAACAGGGGGTCGAGGCCGAGGTCACGGCAAACCTCCTGCAGTTTCTGATCATCGAGAGGCTGATCCAAACGCAAGTTGTCAGCCACCGTTCCACTGAAAAGAAAGGTGTCTTGAAGAACCACACCCAGCTGACGACGCAGCTCTTGCAAAGGCAAACTGCGGATGTCTTGGCCATCGAGAAGAATTCGTCCACGCTGAGGCTCGTACAACCTGCACAGGAGCCGAATCACCGTGGTCTTGCCAGAACCTGTGGGTCCAACCAGCGCAACATGCTCACCAGGTGCGATACGGAAACTGAGATTGCGAAGAATCGCTTCGTCTTTTCGGTAAGCAAAGTCCACCTCGTCAAAGATCACCTCACCACGGGCTTGTGAAGATGAAGCGTTCTGGAGAAGCGCGGAACCAGGTGTGGCGCCATGGTCAACAATCTCAAGAGGTTCCTCTAGGAGCTCGCCGATTCGTTCCACAGCGGTGAGTCCCCCCTGAATCTGGGTAAACCGCTCAGCCATTTGGCGCAAAGGGTCAAAGAGGCGCTGTGAATACAGGATGAAGGTGGTCAGCGTGCCCAGTCCCATCGCCCCTGCTGTCACCATCCATCCACCGAGAGCGAGCACCAGGGCAACCGCGCCTAACGACACCCATTCCAAAAAGGCAGAAATGCTGCTGTCAAAAAAAATCGTGCCATTCACAGCGCTTCGATAGGCCAAACCGGTTCTCTGAAACCGATCTCCATTCACAGCTTCCCGGCGAAACATCTGCACAACCTCCAGACCTTGCAGGTTCTCCTGAAAATCAGCATTGAGTTGCGAAAGCTCCTCCCTCACTCGATAGTTGGCCTTGCGATAGCGCCTTTGGAGCCAAACAATCACGAGGGTGACAGGCACTTGGGTCACCAACAACAACAATCCCAAACGCCACTCGATCAGCAGCATCGAAACCGCAATCACCAAGAGGCTGACCAGATCGCCGAGCACGCCGACAGCACCACTTCCAAACACCTCGGCCAAGGCATCGACATCGCTCGTAAGGCGGGTCAGCAGCTTGCCCACAGGCATGCGGTCGTGAAACCGCAGGGACAAACTCATCGCATGGGCAAACAAATCCTTGCGGATTCGAGCGGTGAGTCGCTGGCCAACAGCTTGGATATTGAACGTCTGGACCCCCTGAAGAGCCAAGCGAACCAGAACGGAGCCCAGCAACATCAAAATGATCAGACGGATCGCAACGGTGCTGTCGAGACCCTGAAAGAGGGGAATCACCGATTCGTTGGCAGCGCCTCCGACACGCCGCAGCACGGCAATCGCCTGGCCCACCAAGAGCGGCTGAATCGCGCCGGCAAGAGCTACCGGAATGAGAAGCACCAACGTGAGCGTGAGTCGTCGTCGGTCTTGGCCCAAATAACGGCCGAGCCGCTTCACCCTCTGAAAATCCGAACCAGCCATCAACTGGCCACCTGGGACGCGGGTGTTGCCGACCGCATCGCTTCCACGATCTGGCGCAGATCGCCTTGATCAAGGCGCAGAGACAAGGGATGCCCCACCAAACGCGCCGTGGTGTGGAACAGATCTTCGATCGCCACTAAACCGTTATCGCGAAGCGTCCTGCCCGTCGCCACCAGATCCACAATCGCTTCAGCGATCCCAGTGATCGGGCCAAGCTCGACCGAACCGGTGAGGTGGACGAGTTCCACAGGCAAATCGATGGCATCAAAGTGGTCGCGAGCACAGCGGGTGAATTTGCTTGCCACTCGGCAATGGGGAGGCAGATCCGTCGCCCGTTGATATCCGCTGCTGGCCTTCACAGCCACTGCCATACGGCACCCGCCAAAGCCCAGGTCCACCAACTGCGCCACAGGCATCTGGTGCTCCCGCAAAACGTCATAACCAACCACCCCAAGCTGCGCCTGCCCGTACGCCACATACACAGGAACATCTCCGTTCCTCACCAGCAACGCTCGGGCTCGCCCACACGCTGATGGAACCATCAGTTGCCTGTTATCGGGGTCGAGAACTGCAGAAAAATCGAGCCCAGCCGCTGCAAAGCGGGCCACTGAATCCTTCAGAAGCGCTCCCTTGGCTAGGGCAACAGTGATCATGGAATCAAGCGTTGAATAGAACTTTAACGATGGCGATGGCCTCCACGATTGATGGCATCCACCCAGTTGCCGTCCTCAACGACAACATCGTCTGGGTATGGGTGCATGGCGATCAGGCCATCGTCATCGATCCAGCCGTCGCGGACCCCATCGTCGCCTGGCTGGAGACGCGTGGATTACAACTCGTTGCCGTGCTTCAAACCCATCATCATTCCGACCATATCGGCGGCACTCCTGGACTTCTTCAACGCTGGGCAGGCGCTGACGTCGTCGCCGCCGCGGACGACCAAGAGCGGATCCCATTTCAAACGCTGTCCGTTCGCGATGGAGATGAAATCGAGCTCTTGGGCAGGCCCGTCAGGGTTCTGGATGTCCGTGCCCATACACGCGCTCACATCGCTTACTGGTTGCCCCAGGGAGCGGTCTCAACCTCTCCAACCGGTGTGTTGTTCTGCGGCGACACCCTATTCAGCGCTGGATGTGGACGACTGTTTGAGGGAACACCGGCTGACATGCACCGCGCCTTACAAAAGCTGGGATCCCTGCCACCAGAAACCCTGGTCTGCTGCGCGCACGAATACACCGAGGCCAATCTGCGCTGGGCCGCGCAGCAGGTCCCTGACGATGCCCTGATCACAAACCGGCTGCAGGAGGTGCAAGCAAAAAGGCGATCAGGCTCCCTCAGCCTTCCCAGCAGCATTGCCGAAGAATGGCGCTCCAACTTGTTTTTACGCGCTACCAGCTCCGAACAACTGGGGCGTCTGCGTCAACACAAAGACCACTGGAGAGGCTGATCAAATCAAGGCAAGACCTGAAGCGATAAACATTGGGGATGGAGCAAGACCTCACTGTGCTGTTGCAGCGAGAGCCTGCAGCGCAATCCCCTCTGATGGTCTTCCCCGAGCGGCCTGATCAGACGCAACTGCTGATCTCCGATCTGAATGCGATAAAGCCAGGAGCGACCCAAAAACTCCCGCCCCATCACACAGGCATCTCCTGCAGCATCCGGTTCCAAATCAATCAACCCCGGATCAATTAACACCGTGGCATCGTCTGGAAGCTTCATGGAGCGCTGCCCCTCTGGAATCTCCAGATCACCCAGCAAACAACGCAACAACGACGTCGCTCCATCCCGCCAAACAGGGAGCACATTGCGTTGCAGCACGAACCGCCCGACAAAGGGCGTTGCCGGGACCTCAACCAATTCACGGGGCGTCGCGCATTGATGAAGTTGACCGTCGCGAAGAATGGCAACCCGCCCGCAGATCGCAAGGGCCTCTTCCGGGTCATGGGTCACCAGCAACCCACTGGCCCCGCAGGCACTGAGCACACCAGGCAGCTCGCTGCGCAAACGCAAACGCACTTCAACATCCAGATTGGAAAAGGGTTCGTCCAGCAACACAACGGAGGGGGCAGGAGCGAGAGCCCTTGCGAGAGCCAAACGCTGACGCTGCCCCCCAGACAATTCGTGCGGGTAACGACCTCTGAGAGCCGTCAGCCCCAAAAGTTCAAGCAGCCATGACGCCCGGCTGGTGTCCTGACCGCGACGCAGTCCAAAACAAGCGTTCTCCCAAGCATTGAGGTGGGGAAAGAGGGCGTAGTCCTGGAAGACCATGCCCACACCACGGCGTTCCGGAGCAAGGCGCACGCGGGATGAGGCGACGTCGTTCCCATGCAGGCGAACCACGCCCTGACTGGGATGTTCAAAGCCAGCGATTAAACGCAACAGCGTGGTTTTTCCGCAACCGGATGGCCCCAGCAACCCCACAAGCTCACCCGCCTTCAGTTGAAGATTGATGTCTTTCAAAGTCCATGCTTCATTGGCGCCGCCGTAGCGGTGCCAAAGACCATCAAGCTCAACCGGGCACGACTCCATCAACACGGAACGCGAAAATGAAGTTTCATTCTGAGCCGTAACCATGTCATCCACCCCACTCCAGGCTGTCATCACCCAAGAGGCACCAGCGCCAGTGGGGCCTTACAACCAGGCTGTGATCGCCGGTGGTTGGCTGTATTGCTCCGGTCAAATTCCGCTAGATCCTGCCACTGGAGCGATGGTGGGGGATGGAGATGTGGAGGCTGAGACCCGCCAAGTGTTGCGCAACTTGAAAGCGGTGCTTCAGGAGGCCGGAACCGACCCCTCAAAAGTCGTGCGCACCACCGTGTTTCTCGTGGATCTCGGTGACTTTCAAGCCGTGAATGCCATTTATGCCGAAATGTTTGGTGATGGAGTCAGTCCTGCCAGGGCTTGCGTCCAGGTTGCTGCGTTGCCAAAGGGCTCAAAGGTAGAAATCGATTGCATTGCCTGGCTCAACTGACACTGCAATGGGTCCTCCTCAAGAGGGGGGCCCCGCGGTTTCTTAGGTTGAGACGAAGCTGAGAGATCCTATGGCCCAAGCCAAGCTGACCATTGGCGAACTCGAAGCGGGCTACCCCCTGTACTGCAAAGCCTTACGGAGACTTCTGAAAGAAGGTCGAAGTATCAAGGACATTGAACGAACGGTGTGCTGGGGACACCTGGAAACACTCAATCGTTGCCTGCCAGGGCGTTACAAAGCACCGTCCTACTTGCTGGCACTGATTCGGAGAGATCTGGATCAGCCCAAGCACTAACAACCGCTCAAGCAGAATCCAGAATCGTTGTTAAAGGCTGAGAAGGATCTCGACCCTCGATCTCACCCTGAAAGACACGACTCGCCAAGACATCCTCAGCTTCGATGGTGGTCAGATCATCGCGACTAAGAGGTTGCTCCAGACGAGAAAACAAGCGATTGGCTTGACGAAGCCTCAGGCGATCAAGAGCATTTCGAATCGAACGAGCATTCGCAAAAAACGGCAACTGTCGTCGCCTTTGGATGTAACGACTAAAGGCATCATGCGCTGATTCACTGAAGTGATAATCCTGCTGATGAAGAAGAAGAAGGGCAATCGCCATGAGCTCCTCCTCGCTGTAATCAGGGAAATCAATATGGTGGGCGACCCGTGAGGAAAGGCCAGGATTTGATTGATAAAACTCCGCCATTCGATCCTTATAACCAGCAAAAATCACAACAAAATCTGATCGTTGCCGCTCCATATCTTGCAGGAGGATTTCAATCGCTTCTGCTCCGTAATCACGTTCATTATCAGATTTATAGAGATAATAGGCTTCATCAATAAACAGAACACCCCCCAAGGCACGCTTGACCATCTCACGAGTCTTCGGCGCCGTGTGCCCGACATATTGCCCCACAAGATCATCACGCGTCACGGTGACAACATGTCCCTTACGCAAATAGCCAAGCCGATGAAGAATTTGCGATATTCGCTTGGCAACCGTGGTCTTCCCCGTCCCCGGTCTGCCAGTAAAAGACATATGCAAACCAGGGGCTGTGCTTTGCAAATCCAACTGTTG
The DNA here is from genome assembly GCF_900474245.1 of Synechococcus sp. UW179B. NCBI lineage: Bacteria > Bacillati > Cyanobacteriota > Cyanophyceae > Synechococcales > Synechococcaceae > Synechococcus > Synechococcus sp. UW179B. The sequence goes on along the minus strand of NZ_UCNZ01000023.1, from coordinate 101,522 downwards.
GCGAGCTCGATCCACCAGAAGCAACGCCGCTATTTCACGAATGCGCGTCTTCACTGGCCGCAAACCAATCAACTCCTGGTCAAGCTGCTGAAGGACCTCCGCAACACCTGAATCGGCATACGCTGCCGCCAGGTCAACTGAAGAGGGCATCAATTTCTGAAGCAAAGCAACGATCATCATCACTCAGCTGACTTTCATTGCCTTCAGCGTCTGGGCGAAGAGTGATATTCACATAGGTTCGACCAAAACTAATATCAGGAAATCTCTGCTTAGCCTCGCTGACGTCGCCAAGCCGATCAAGAAAATCACGGGTAGCAGCATAGCTTTCAAACTCAAATCGGCGTTCTAGGCAAACTGGCCTCTTGCGCTCATGCCATTGGTCCATAAAACCATCCTTCCATCACCTACAAACCTAGTAGAGAACGGGCCAACAACCAAACAAATAAATCTTAAAACTCAACCTACAACTGACAGGGAAATTGAAAATCAATCATCTCAACCAAAAGAGTTTGAAGTCAAAAACCCAGAGCATCATCGGCTTGCCAACAGCAAAACAGATGCACATGTTCCAGCGAGGCTAAATTTTTAAGCAAAAGTAAAAGAAGAGGCAAAGACTGAAAAAAGAATCTCCTTGATTCAGAAGATGTTCAAAACAGGCTAGTTTTTACAGCAAGGATTAGAGTAGAGCTCCTCGCTGACATCCCATCAACCGCTCAGACCAGGATTCGGCATAAGCACGATTGGCTTGTTGCTGGTCAGGATCTGTCGTGTCAAGGGGATGGGGCATCGTGCCTGAGATCGCACCATTCGTGACACAAAACATCGATTTTTGAAAACTGATGCAGATCTGGACATGAACATCGTGCATGCCTCTGCCATGCGATACATACCAATCACTTAACTCCTCTGGAAGGTTTCTGTACATATCTTGCATGCACAAACTTGGAGGGATACCTGCTCCCATGCTGGGAATTGGATCTGCATACAGAGCTCCATACTTGAAATCGCCAATATCAGCTGAAATCTGTCGAGCCTGAGCGTTATAAGACACGGTGCCCAGGAAGGGCATTCCCCTAAAAAAGACAGCTTCCACATAGGGCACAGCCACATCAACCAAAAATGTCAGTCCGGCCTCTGGTGGTAAAACCCATACGTCTTCGTTCCCAAGCGTGACTTTATAAGTCATTGGGTTACCAGCGGCTGCGACTAAACCATCTCTGATGTGATGAACAGCATCATTAACAGACACAATTTCACCATTGCGATATCGGCGAGAAAGGTCAAGGAACAGGTCACTCATCACCCGCCAAAACAGACCAAGGGCATAAATGGTGGCCATCGATCGGATGGCCTCAGGAGCAAAACCTGGATAGAGCCGATGCACCAATGCCAACAATGGATCCCGGCGACTACGCAATGCAATGATCTTCTGACAAGCCTCGAGAAAAGGCTCTGAATCGAAATACGCATCCATTCCTCCTGTTCCGTGCCAAAACATTGCTTTTTGGCAATATTCGGCATATTCAAAGTTGATGCGATCGCCGCGAAGGTGCTGCCATAAGCGCTCCACGCTGAAACCTTCGTGAAAGAATCGCATCACGGGGAATGGATTCAGCAACTGAGTTTCACCCTGATTCACCAGGTTCTTGCTGTAGGCATCAAGAACGATCCCGTAGCTATCGAGAACATTGACAATCTGTAGGAGATGGTCGGGTGTATCGGCCAATAACGGTTGGTCAGAGAGCAAACGACGAACCAGCTCTTCACGATCAGGGAGGGTTGGAAGCGTTGGGACATCAGTGATCTTGGTAGCAGTCATGAAAGTCCTCCTGTGATGGGTAAGAGCGATAATTCGCTGAGACCGGTTGTGGCCGCCTGACTCATCCCGACCAAGAGATCAGGCGCTAGACCAAGGAGCAGAACCAGAAAAGACAGCGCGATCGCCGGAAGCTGCTCATGGAGCGGCACGATCGAAAGAATGGTGGGATTGGAGACGCTGCCTGCAGCAATGGCCAAGCGTCCAAAGAAGGCTCTGTTCACAAGCAACAGGAAATACACAGCGGTCAAACCTGATCCCACCATGCACAGCAAGGTGGCAATGGGGAATGGCTGAAGACTTCCCCTGAAAACGAGAAATTCAGAAATAAAGCCCGCCATCCCTGGGATTCCAGCACTGGCCATCACACCCACGATCATCAGCGTTCCTGTTAGGGGTAAGCCTCGCTGGGGGTTAAGAAGTCCACGAAGAACGTTCAGATCTCTTGTACCCGTTCGTTCATAAACAACACCCACGGCAAGGAAAAGAATCGCTGAAATCAAGCCGTGGCTCACCATTTGGAAGAGCGCACCGATCAAACCCAATGGTGTTGCCGCGGCAGCCGCGAGCAAGACGTACCCCATATGTCCAACAGAGCTGTAGGCCACCATCCGCTTCATGTCTGATTGCGCGATCGCAGCTAATGAGCCGTACAGCACAGAAATGGCTGCCCAAAGGGCCAGCCAGGGGGCCGCAACCTCCCAGGCTTCAGGGAAGAGACCCAAGCAAAATCGCAACAACCCATAGGTCCCAAGCTTGAGGAGAACGCCAGCGAGGAGAACCGACACGGGCGTGGAGGCTTCGGTGTGAGCATCGGGAAGCCAGGTGTGAAATGGAAAGAGAGGGATCTTGATCCCAAAGCCAATCAACAAGGCCCCCATCAAGAGAAGCTGCGACGTCAGCCCCATCTCTCCAGACAAAATGGGACGAATGCCAAAGTCAACACTTCCAGTGACGAGAGCAATCCCAAGGAATGCTCCCAAAATCAAAACCCCAGAAACTGCGGTAACAATCAGAAACTTCGTTGAGGCATAGGCTCGATTAGCACCACCCCAAATCGCAATTAACAGCCACAATGGAATGAGTTCAAGCTCATAAAAAATGAAAAAGAGTAAAAGATTCTGAGCCAAAAAGGCCCCATTCACAGCTCCACTAATAATCAATAAAAGAGCAAAATAAATTCTTGGTCGGTTCTCGATCTTTCGCGATGCTAATGCTGCCACAAGGCAGAGAACCGCATTCATCAAAACAAGCGGAAGGGAGATTCCATCGACCGCAAGGGAATAATCAAGGCCAACGCTAGGAAGCCATGACAAGCGTTCCTGAAGCTGCAAGCCAGGGTTGCTCGGATCAAACCAGAAAAAGACTGCGAAGCTTGCAAGGCATTGAACCGAAAGAATCACCAGGGTGAGACGTCTTAAATGTGCTGAAGAGGATCCCTCAGGCCAAAGGGACAACAAGAGGGCCCCCAAGAAAGGAATAATCAGTAGCAGAGAGAGAATCATCATTAATTCAGTTCAACCACCAGCTCAGGGATGACAAAAGCAAGACAATGGCCGCGATGACGGTTAATAGATAGCTTTGACTTCGACCGCTAATACTCAACTTCAGGCCTTCAGCACTCTGAAGTGAAAATCGAGCGAGACCATGGAGGACTCCATCCACAACATTGCGGTCAAAGCTGTAAGCAAGCTTTGAGAACAAGGCCACGACATTCACAATCGTCACCCGATAGAACCTTTCTGTATAAAAATCATTTTCAAGCAGGTCCTGGAACCAACGCAGCACTGGATTGAGGGAGCGTGACCAGGCTTTATTGAGGGGAATGAACGCTCCCACCAACAGCCCGGTCAGTCCGCTGCCAACGACGACTCCACCTGCCCAAAGAGGGAAAGCAAGCAAACCATCCAGAGACTCCAGACGAATCAATAGGAGCGGGGTTAAGACAACGATCACGGCAAGGGCCACCATCGGGAAGGCCATCTGCCAATTCACCTCCGCAGCTCGACGGGTCTTGGTTAAGGAGCGTCCAAGAAACACCTGGCGATAAATCCTGGTGAGATTGAGAGCTGTTAGCGCATTGGTGAGCAGAAACACCGGTACAAAAATCACTGAGCGAGCTCCCACCAGCTCAACGGCCTGCGCGAGGCAAAGAAATCCTCCGAGGGGAAGAAGACCCACCAGCCCAGCACTCCCCACCAGGTATGAACCCGTGGTGGCAGGCATCCTTCCGCCAAGGCCACCCAGCTCAGTGATGTCCTGACAATTTGTGGACGCGATCACTCCACCCACACTCATCGAAAGCAACGCCTTGGAAACGGCGTGGGCGAATAGGAGCAGCAGGGCCAGCACGGGCACCTGCAAGGAAATAGCAATAAAAACAAGCCCTAGATAAGCAGTTGTGGAATACGACAGCGTGCGTTTGATGTCCACCTGAGCAATCGAGACCAGAGACCCCCCAATCGCACTAATCGTTCCAATCACCTGGAGAACGACGAGTGTGACGGGCGCGTTCTGCAGCAGAGGCATCACCTTGAGCAAAACAAGAGCACCGCAGGTCACAACCACAGAGTTCCGAAGAATCGAGGCTGGGTTAGGACCTTCCATGGCTTCATCAAGCCAGAGATGCATTGGGAATTGGGCGCACTTACCCGTTGGTCCAGCAATCAAACCTAGCCCGAGCAATGTTGCAGCTAGTGGACTGATTGTGTCTGCAGCAGACCAGGCATAGAGGTCGTCAAAGCTGGTCACACCCGACCACGTTGCTAGGGCAACCATCCCCATCAAGAGCATCACATCACCAACGCGCTTGGTGAGGAATGCATCCCTTGCTGCAGTCACCACGAGGGGTTGGGCGTACCAAAACCCCACCAAGAGGTAGGTCGATAGCGTGAGCATTTCCAGCAGGAAATAGCTCTGGAACAAGGAGTCGCTCAGAACAACCCCCGACATCGCCCCCTCGAAGAAGCCCAGCAATGCAAAGAACCTGGCTAACGCCCACTCCTTATCGAGATAGCCAAGGGAATACAACTGAGAGAAAAAGCTCAAACCGGTGATTAGCTCAAGAGCAGACACATTGGTGAGAGAGAGGCTGAAGCTGATCTCAAGATTGAGATCAGCCACGTTGAGCCATGGAAACGTCAGAAGGGTGGGTCCACCTGCCATAACGTCGCGCAACACAAGGCTTCCATGGATGAAAGCAAGCAATGTGAGCAGGATGTTTAGGTACGCCGCAGGGCGATGGGAATCACGACGAAAGACCCCCAAAGCCCAAGGCAGTGAAACCAACATTCCGGCGAACCCATAGAGCGGGATCAACCAGGCGGTTTGCAGAGGCAGCGTTGCAGCTGAAATCAAGAGAAACGGGGCGGTTGCGCCGTTGAGAGGAGTGTTGGGCCGGGAATCTAAACGGAGTTGAACAGAGGTGACGCATTGCTCACATCCGCCGCGTCACGTTCGTACAGGAGAGAGCTGGTTCCACTTCATCGTGAGGACGAGCAATGATGTGAGCAGCAACAAGTCCGTCTCCAACCCGTTCACAGGCATCAGCTCCTGCGCGCACGGCAGCATTCACCGCTCCGGTCTCTCCACGCACCATCACGGTGACGTATCCACCACCGACGAATTCGCGACTGATCAGCTGCACCTCTGCAGCTTTCGTCATTGCATCAGCGGCCTCAATCGCTGGCACCATGCCTCGGGTCTCAATCATGCCAAGGGCAATACCAAACGGTCGCCTCGGAGAAGGGTTCGCAGAAGCCTTAATGGAGGACCCTTTGCCACTGCCTCCGCTTGGTGGTGTGCCTCGAGAGGTACTGCGAGCAGGGGAGCTCGATGCAGGAGCAGAAGCGCTCTCGACAGGCTTCACATCAACGGTGGCTTTCGCTGCGGCTGAAGTGGGGGTAGCGGCTTTATTCGTTGGGGTTGATGCGGCGGAGTCGGCGCTGGAACGACGACGGGGTGTAGGGGTGGCCATTGGATGGATTGGGTTGAGGTGGGACGGAGAGCAGAACGTGAATTAGTTATCCATCTGGCATCCAGTGGTCGATGATTCCACCGATGGTGAGATCTGTGAGCACCGTGTTGTCAGGACAGGCATGTCGTGCGGCAGAACCACTAGCGGTAAACACCCAATTGCCTTCTCGAGCGCCAACAGGATCAACAGCAACGAGTTGTTTGCCCTTGTTGTTTTTAAGGATTCGCAGGTGCATATGGTCCAAACCTCCGACGCGGAAGGTACAGACAAGAGTCCCCATCACCTGCATGATTTCCACTAGCTCTTCGCCTCCTTCAATGAAGACGATGGCTTCGGTGGATCGGGATCCCAATGGTCAATGATCCCAACAATGGTGAGATCGCTTGGATACGACTTACTTCCTGCTGCTTCCCTAGCGGCAGAGCTACTGACACAAATCACCCAATCACCTGGCTTCGCGCCAACAGCATCAACGGCAACCTTTTGGGTGCTGCCGTCTAGAACAACCTGAAGGTGCTTATGTTCGAAATCAGGAATGCGATTGGTAGAAACCAGTGGCTTAATAACCTTGACGATAAGCATGATCAGTGAGCCTCCTGAACATCTGGATCGAGTGTGGACCCTACAACTTCTGCTGGAGAAGTTTGACTTCGATCTCGGATGGTTAAACAGGTATGAATTAAACCATCACCAACGAGATCTGAGTATCGATTCGCAATAGCCGAATCCACTCGCTGACAATCTGAAATAGCTCGTTCTCGCGCACCAGGGACTGAACTGGAATAATCAAAACGGATTACAACGGGGATAGGCAGATCATGCAAAACATTTAGACCTTTGAAAATTTTCACTCCAACGTCCAAATCTGGAGCGCCTTCTTCGACGGTGTCTAGGTGGGCAAAATAAGTGAGATTTCGTAAATGAACTTCTTTAAAACCGATTCCTACACCAATAAAACGTTCCGCATGCCCAGCATCTGGATAGGGACCACCATGAAGCTCAGATACATAATCAATCTGAGAAATATTATTGGCCAATAAGCGAGTCAATAAAGACACCATTCCCGAGTCCATCGTCCCAGGGGCACCAGATTCAACAGCTTCAGCGATTTGAATCAATGCTTGATCGGGAGACATCGTTGACGTTGCCTCATACAGATCTTGAGCTGACACCCAACGATCCAACTGAGTTGAACTATCGCTTGCGGGTGGATGAACCCTGATTGCATCGGTATCAGTATCGAGTCCAATCAATAACAAATCAACGGAAGCACCACAACAAAAGCTATTTTCAACAGCTTGTCGGAAATCAAGCAGTCTCTGATATCCAGCGGAGGCAGCCAATTTGTCATCACTTCCATGGGCAGCACAGCCCTGATGGCTTGGATCCAAGGAGCTGAAGTGATAGGTCACAACCTTGAGATAACGGGTGTCTTGGCTGACAGCGTTAGGTATGGACTCGCGATAACGCCGATGTTCTGTTTTGACCCATCGGTTGACGGTATTTTCAACATCAAACATGGCTCCGGCATGGCTCCGGCGACGCACTGAACTGAACGGAATCCGTAAGGCGTAAGCAATGGAATGAGCTAACCGACCATCCGCACAAGGTGTCACATCGAGGAGATGGAAACCGCAATCAAGAAGGAAGCGCTCAAACGTCTTTGCCGCTTCACTCCCTGAAGAGGCCGCGAGAGGATCGTTCTGAAAAAAGCAATCACTAAAAACACGGTGCGACTCAAAAACGCACCATGCATAAAGCGCTCTCATATCTAATGGACGTACCCAAGCACGCTCAAGAATGTGCTTGGGTAGATCAAAACCAAGTTCACGACAGGCTAGTAGCTGTGCCTGATCGATAAAGTCAGCGTGATGCTGAAGCGCTGAAATCTTTTGGAGAACAGGAACAATTCTTTCGAAGCGCCCTTTAACTTCCAGCTCGTAACCCCGTAAATGGTCGTTAGCAACCGAATCGGTTAAAGGATGCAGGCGTTTAGAGCCTGGAGGATTAGATATTGAACGGTTGGATATTGGACGATTGGATGTTGGACGATTAGACCTTGAGCGATTCGAACTGCTCGACATTGCACTTGACGACTTTTGATCGCGACGCACCCAGCCGGGCTGTTGCGGCACCGAACGCCTGCTGTCTTGGCTTGTCCTGACGCGACCGGCACTTAGCGTGCCTTGAGCCAAAACAGCTGCCTTACCCGATGTTGTCAGCGCTCTCCGTCTTTCAAGGGAGGCCGCACGGGCTGAAAGCGAATTGGAATCAGCTTGCTTGGGCTCAGAGGAAGCCGAAGACTCAGCTCTCTCTTGTTGCAGCTGACGTCGTGTAGGTGCGGAGGGAGACAGAGGTCGCCCTCCGCGGGAGGGCACAGAGCGGACCATCAGGCGATCAGCCCCGCGCTCCGCCGGAGACGGTAATCAGTGAACCCTTTGAGGTACTGCCACTGGAACCCGTCACACGACTTTCAGGCCATTCAGACTGCTCATTGCGCTTTCGTTCGAACGGAGGCATAGCTTCTCTCCCACCGGAGCGGCTTGGATTACGACGACGCGCGGAGACGCCTTCCGTGCCCGTCACATGCTCGCCCCGATCCCAGTCGTCACCTGTAACTTTTGTGGAAGAGCCTTCTCCGGTGACCCGGGAGGCTGGTTCCTGCACAGCGACTTCAACCTCAGGGGTGGTGGGTTGAAATTGACGCTGGCCTTTGCTTTGGCTGTGACGCTCCTGAAATTCGCGATTATCGAATCGGAATTGTTCCGTGCCGGTGATTTTGCCACCGGCCAAATCAAAAGGGCCTGTTATACGGCTGCTGTCTTCATAAGCCGTGCCAGTAACACCTTTGCTGATCTCACGCTGTTGCTGCGCAGCCCGAGCAGGAGAAACAACGCTGAATCGAGTCCAGCTCGACCCTTCTGGCGATTGGCCATGCGTCTCTGTTCCTAGAGGTGCCGCAGCACCACAAGCAGATGAGAGCTGATCGGCACCGATATAAGGCGTACCTGTTACAGCTTCACAAGCGCCGCGTTCGCCGCCTGTCATCACCCCTCCAATCCCTGGTTGCAGGCCTGTCATTGGGGAGGAAGGTGTCCCGGGGCGGACAGGAGTCCGTTCGCGGATCGCCTGAACCGCTGAGTTTCCGCAGTAATTGCCGGCTTGCTCGAGACCTGCGTAGGGAGTCCCCGTCACGGCTTTGCACGTACCGGGTTCGTCTCCTGTTACACGCTCCGACCGTCCAGTCTGGGTTCCACTCACTACAAGGTTGCGGTTGGTGACGCTGAAACCAACTTTGGGAGCTTCTGCTTCTTGCTTGGAACCACAGAAAGTAGAGAACTGTTCAGAACTCAGGTACTGATTGCCAGTGACACGGTGGCAAGAACCAAATTCATCGCCAGTTACCGCCGATGACCGGCCAACAAGAGTGCCAGTAACACCTGTACCAGACAGAGTTTCGGATAAACCAACCTTGGTGGCTGGGCGTCCTTCGGGCAGAGGCTCAGACCCAAGATATTGATCACCCGTCAGGCTGCGGTTTGCACCGGCCTCGTTACCAGTGACATTGGAGGACTGGCCAACCATGACACCACTAATGGGTCTGCCCTTTTGGCTTTGGCTGTGGCCAACTTTCCGAGGTGATGGGGTCGTGCCACCGCAATAGGCAGCGCTTTGATTCGCCGAGATGTATTCAGTACCTGTCACGCTTTTGCAGGTGCCGGGCTCATCCCCAGTCACTTTCTCCGAGCGGCCAACTTCGTTACCTGTAACCCGATTGCCATGGGTGGTGGCAGACACACGAACCTTGGCAGGGGTCGTTGGTGTTGGAGCGCTTTGACAGAAGGTCTGGAACACCTCAGCACCGAGATATTCAGTGCCAGTAATCGAACGACACGTGCTGGCTTCGTTGCCCGTCGTCTTGACAGAACGATTCGCCTGAGTACCGGTCACGGTCTGGCCTCCAGTGGTCTCTGACTCACCGACCTTCCAGTGAGCATCAGCGGAGGCGGCTTGCTTGGATCCGTTCCGATTCGGGCCTGTTGGACGCGTCACTCCGGCGCTTTGCTTGCTACGAGCTCCGGACTTCGCACGCAGCTCACGCACTTGCTGAGCCAGCTCCCGGCTGGTGAGATCAGGATTCGCCTGACGGGCTACCGCAGCAGCGCTTGTGGGTTGTTTACCGGCTGTCTTCCCATGTTTAGACATCGCTTCACGACGGGCTAACACGAGCGCGCGGCTGGGATTATCGATGGCACGTCGCTTTGGAGCCTTGCTGCGGCGGGAGGAACCCTTGGTTGAGAGGTCAACAGATACGGCCTGACGACTCAACCGAGTTGGTGTTTCAGCTACAGCACTCCCTCCACAACCGCAATCTTTCTTACTGATTGAGGGGGCTGTTGTGGATGTTGTTGTCGCTGTTTTGCGAGCGACCTCAGCTCGATTTCTATCTTTGGTGGTGTCTGCTGATTTCCCACGACGTGAAAGGGCTTCTCTGCGAGCCACCACGAGCTCACGACTTGGGTGACTGACAGGCTTCACCCGAGAACGATGGGAACTGGAAGAAGCGGTCAGTGATTGATGTTTTGGTCGCTGAGTAGCGACGGGGGTTGCGGCTTGAGAAGGAGCTGCCGCAATTGGATCTGCGTTGGTGCGCGTCTTACGGGCATCGTCGGCCGACCGAACGCGATTCGCACCTGCTGAAACAGCAACGGATGCCTTTTTGCCAGCAGTCGTGAGAGCCTTACGGCGCTCGAGTGCTAGTTCGCGACTAGAAAGTCTTGCCATGTCCGCCCGAGAATGTCGTCGTGAGTTGAAGGGAGCAAGTCCCTACAGGAAAAGTTGAGCCCTGATCAAGCCAGGGCTCGAAATCGTGAAGCCGAAAGATCAGCGTCCTTCGAAAACCACGAAGCAGGAACCTTGGCCCTGGGTGTAGGCGTCGTAACCAACGATGCGAACGTGATGGTCGGGGTATGCACGATGGCAAGCCTCGAGTTCACTCACAACAACGTTGAGATCCTTCTCACCGAAGAACGGGAGCTTCCAATAAGACCAGTAAGTGGCCATGGAATTGGAAGGATGGACGTGCTCAACGAGCGGGCTCCAACCTTGGGCAATGATGTAAGCGATCTGGTCATAGATCTCGTCCTGGGTCATCGGCGGAAGGAAGCCGAATGTCTCCAGGGTGGCGACTGTTTGGTAGTCACCCACGGTGCTCTGAAAAGGCATGGGGATCACGCTTTAGAAAAATGTTTTGGCCGGATCAAATGTTTCCGGCCGGAGTCATATCGAGGTTCGGTTAAGGGGTGAACAAGTCACCCCTTGCACCGATCACTGAACGTCGAGCTTGTCGACGGTGTCGAACTCAAACTTGATCTCCTTCCAGGTCTCGAGAGCGATGGCCAGCTCAGGGCTGTGCTTACCGGCTTCCATAAGGATGTCGCGGCTTTCTTTCTCGATCTCACGACCCGCGTTGCGTGCCTTGACGCAGGCCTCGAGGGCCACACGGTTGGCAGCAGCACCAGCTGCGGAGCCCCAGGGGTGACCGTGGGTACCACCACCAAACTGAAGGACGGAGTCGTCTCCGAAGATGGCAACCAGTGCTGGCATGTGCCACACGTGGATACCGCCGGAAGCAACGGCGAACACACCAGGCATGGAACCCCAGTCCTGATCGAAGAAGTTGCCGCGGCTGCGATCTTCAGGAACGAAGGATTCGCGGAGTTGGTCGATATAGCCGAGGGTGGTCTGACGATCACCTTCCAACTTGCCGACCACGGTGCCGGTGTGGAGTTGGTCACCACCTGACAAACGCAAACACTTAGCGAGAACGCGGAAGTGAATGCCGTGCTTGGGGTGACGGTCAATCACAGCGTGCATGGCACGGTGAATGTGCAGCAACATGCCGTTCGCGCGGCACCACTTCGACAAACCGGTGTTGGCTGTGAAGCCACCAGTAATGAAGTCGTGCATGATGATCGGCTGATTGAGTTCTTTAGCGAACTCAGCGCGCTCATACATCTCTTCGGGAGTGTTAGCAGTCACGTTGAGGTAGTGACCCTTGCGCTCGCCCGTTTCCTGTTCAGCAATCTTGATGGCTTCCGCAACGAATTCGAAGCGGTTCTGCCAGCGCTGGAAAGGCTGAGAGTTGATGTTCTCGTCGTCTTTGGTGAAGTCCAGACCGCCGCGAAGGCATTCATAGACAACACGGCCGTAGTTCTTACCGCTCAAGCCAAGCTTTGGCTTGATGGTGCAACCCAGAAGAGGGCGGCCGTACTTATTCATCCGGTCACGCTCAACGGCAATACCGTTTGGCGGACCTGCGCAGCACTTGATGAACGCAATCGGGAAGCGAATATCTTCCAGACGCAGGTGGCGCAGAGCTTTGAATCCGAACACGTTGCCGACCAGGGAGGTCAGAACGTTGGTGATTGAACCCTCTTCGAACAAGTCGAGGGGGTAAGCGATGAAGGCATAGAAAGCTTCCTTGTCACCAGGAACGTCTTCGATGCGGTAGCAACGCCCTTTGTAAAAGTCGAGATCGGTGAGGAGCTCGGACCACACAGTGGACCAGGTACCAGTTGAAGATTCAGCGGCAACAGCAGCTGCAACTTCTTCTTTGGGGACACCATCTTGGCCGGTGCATTTAAAGCAGGCCAGCAGGTCGGTGTCTAGGGGAACGTAATCGGGAGTCCAGTAAGTGTCCCTGTACTCCTTGACGCCAGCGTCGTACTTCTTGCTCATGGATTAATTCCGTTAAGTCGGTAAGAGAAATGAGAGGCGCAACCCCATCAAGGGGTTAGCGGCTGATCTCAGTCCTTTTGTCCGAGGAAGTTGCCGTTGCCGAGTGCTGGCTCAACTTCGCGGTGAGGGCGAGCAATGATGTGCGCCGCCACGAGGCCGTCGCCGACACGTTCGCAAGCATCTGCACCTGCACGCACAGCTGCGTTCACAGCACCTGTTTCGCCACGCACCAAAACTGTGACGTAGCCACCGCCGACGAATTCACGACCAATCAGGCGCACTTCAGCAGCCTTGGTCATTGCATCAGCTGCTTCGATCGCTGGGACCAGGCCGCGTGTCTCGATCATGCCGAGAGCGATACCCATGGTTTCGTTAGCCATTGCCTACCGAGTAAGGGGGGTGGAATGTTCGGAGATGACATTGGTCTGCCAGAGGCCAACTCGTCAAGCGGTTTGGGGGCTTTGCAAGATCATTGTCCATGCTGAACCTCATAAGCGATACTGATCAGCCTTGCCTGGACTGATCTGAAGCCCTGTGCGGGTTCGGGTGAGCACACCAACACAAGCGGTAGGCAAGGGCCCTAAGACCCCATAACTTTCCCCCGAAGCAAAGCTTTCGTGTAAGCGAAGTGGAATGTTCAACCCCTGCTGAGCTTCATTTTCGAATCTGATCGATATTTTTACTCTTACCCCACACAATGGGAATCACTCGATCCCCTTCAGTGCTCAACCTGACGATTGCCAGTGGCAATCCACGCAAAGTTGCTGAAATAGAGGAGATGCTCGGGCCTCTCCCTCTCACTCTGCTGCGACAGCCTGCCGAGCTGGACGTTGAAGAGACAGGTACCTCCTATCTCGAAAACGCTCTCCTCAAGGCTTCTGCGGCCGCACAGCTAACGGGAAACTGGGCTCTTGCAGATGATTCTGGATTGGAGGTTGATGCCCTTAATGGGGCGCCTGGCCTCTACACAGCACGACTCGCGCCCACTGATAACGAGAAAATATCCAAGTTGCTTCGATCGATGGCTGACCAGCCTTATCGCAGTGCCCGGTTTCGCAGCGCCATGGTTCTTTGTTCCCCTGACGGGGCGTCGATTGAAAGCTCTGAAGGAGTGTGCTGGGGTGAACTCCTCCAACGCCCTGCCTATTCAGGTGGTGGATTGGAGTCACTGTTCTGGCTGCGCGAAACACGATGCAGCTACGGCGAAATGACAGCAGCCCAACTCTGTCGACTGGGAAGCCGGGGAAAAGCAGCAAGAGACATGGCTCCTCGCCTACGTCAACAGCTAGGGATTCGTTGACCACCACCTTCATGGTTTGTGGATCAGCGGGCTAACCCATCACCGTGACGAACAATTTCGATTGATCGATTCAATCGCGCGCATGGCGGCTGCCGCAGCCTCTTCCACATCACCTTCTCTCCCCGCAAGCGTAAGGCGTCCAAACGCTCCAACCGCTTTGACATCCACCAGGGTGATGTTGGAGGACTTTTCAGCCTCATTCGCGGCAATCAGAACATAACCAGCAGGTTCTGTCTCGAGAATGAACATGCTCATTCCGGCTTCGATCATCGATCCCCTGCGGTTCAGACGATTGATGAGGACGGCATGATCAGGGGTGATAGCACGAATCACTTCGGTCCAACTGACATCGGCGGGGGTTCGTCGGTCGATGGAACTACCAATGGCCTCTAGAACCACATCACCGGAATGAATCACGGTGCTTTGGTCTCGGTGGTAAAGAGCCATGGAGCCAAAAGCACGCTCCACCACCATCTGCCCGAGACGGACATTGCTGGCCTTAAGAGCAATGTCAGTAACGCGATGCACCGCCATCCCTGGTGAAACTTCCATCCATAAACAGGCATCGCCTGGGATCGGTAAAAAGCCCTGACTCACCGTCCCCATATAGGCAGCGAGTTGGGGTTGAAGAGAATCTAAAAAGACATAGGTGCGCAGTTCAATGGACTGCACGTGGCTGTTTTGTCTCAACAGCCGTGGGGATTCACTGTCGGTCGTGACGACACAACTCGCTCCACTCGCCGAGGTATGTACCTCAGTTCCGGTGACGAGAGCACTTCCGCCTACTCGCCGCTCCCGGGCATCGAAGCTGGCGAAGCGATTCATTGCGGCGATGCTAACGGAAGGTTGCTCACAAAATTCGTCTCGCGACTTGCATCAGCCAACGGAACCGATACCGTCCGCGCAAATCGGGAGTGCAGCATGGCAGCCAATCAAACCCATAGCCCAAAAACAACCTCCTTGAGTTCTGAGCTCAGCGCCGAGCAAGCGCTGGGAATGATCGGAATGGGCTTGATGCAAAAGCTCAATCAGGAAGGCCCAGGTCGTTGGATTTGGAGCGATACGGAAGATGGTGGTGCTGCCAATCTTGTTGAGCTGCGCCAGAGACTCGAACTGACATCTCTTGCGATTAAGACAGGGGCTCCACTGAGTACGGCGGAAGTTACCCAATTGCTTGGCATCCGCCCTGGTTCGGAACAAGTTGAAAGAGGAGGCCTACGGGCGAGCCGATTGAGCAGAAACGTGTGGCGTCTCACCCAGATCGGCATGGATTCATCTCAGTCAACAGGTGGATTCGGCGACGATCGTTTCCGTCGTCGCCTTTGAACAGCTCCGTTGATTGCAATGATTAGGAATCAGCCTTTTCGGGGCCGTCATCCTTTGACGTATCCCGAGAACGGTCATCACTTGAATCCGTTGGCTCTTCAACTTCAATACAAACTGTGGTTTCGGCGAGTTGCTCGTGAGCAGCAATCACAGGCGCTGCTTTTGCTTTCAGTTGCTTAGCTGCTTCCTCGAGGGTCATGGTTTTGTTCTGTCGAACCTGACCCACAAATTTTTCGTAGATCGCCACTTGATCGCGATATTCCTTCCACTGTGAGGTTTGAAGTTCAGCTTCAGCCTCGTCAAGTTTGGCGAGGGCTTTTTGGAGCGACGCACCCGCTGCTTCAGCATCAGCCACCGTTGAAGCAGGTGTTAGATGATTCACTTGCTCCATGGCTTTTTCCACCTCAGCCGTTGCACTGCAGACAAGAGCAGAGTCGGAGAGCACCTTGACTTGGTCTGTTTCTGCCTTTTTCTCGACTGACTGACAGGCCGCCAAGCTCAAACCCAGATCAAGAACGGCAGGAAAAGCTCGTAAGGACAACACCTAAGCGAAGGCCTCATTTGCGCTGAAATGTAGTCATCTCCGGCAAATCTGGGCCAACTGGAAATCAACACCGATCCCGAAGAATTTTGTTAGGTCTGAGCACTACGTGAATCTGGCGTCATCGTGACGGAAGGAACCTGCCTTTTAAGCGATGAGCGTGAATCTGCTCAAGGAAACAGGACCACGGGAGGTGTTCTGTGGTCTGACCTCAATCGTCTGGCTGCACCGCAGGATGCCGGATGCCTTTTTCTTGGTAGTGGGATCACGCACCTGCGCTCATTTGATTCAAAGCGCTGCTGGCGTGATGATTTTTGCTGAGCCCCGTTTTGGAACAGCGATTCTGAGCGAACGCGACCTCGCAGGTCTCGCTGATGCTCAAGACGAACTCGACCGCGTCGCGCGTGAGCTGCTGGAACGACGGCCTGAGATTCGCACCCTGTTTTTAGTGGGGTCATGCCCCAGCGAAGTGATCAAGCTGGATCTAGCGCGGGCAGCAGAACGGCTCAACGATGAATTGAGAGGCCGCGTTCAGGTCGTGAATTATTCAGGGAGCGGCATCGAAACCACCTTTACCCAAGGTGAAGACGGTGCTCTTTCGGCCTTAATTCCCCTCATGCCCTCGACAGATCAACGCCAGCTGTTGATGGTCGGAACGCTCGCCGATGCCGTCGAAGATCGCCTCATTCACCTCTTTGGTCGGATTGGCATCGACTCGGTTTGCAGTTTGCCCCCACGCCAATCCACGGAACTGCCCGCCGTTGGGCCAGGGACCACGGTCTTGTTGACACAGCCGTACCTCACAACCACAGCACGCTTGCTGCGCGATCGAGGTGCACGGGTTCTAACGGCTCCCTTCCCCTTGGGTGCGGAAGGGAGCCGCAGCTGGATGGAAGCCGCAGCAAAAGACTTTCAAATCAACGCTGACCAGGTCGCCTCCGTGCTGGATCCGCTGGTCGCTCGCGCCCAAAGTGCTCTAGCGCCCCATCGAGACATCCTCAACGGCAAACGAATTTTTCTTCTGCCGGAGTCTCAACTCGAACTTCCGCTCGCTCGTTTCTTGCAAAGGGAATGCGGGATGGAATTGGTGGAAGTGGGAACGCCTTACTTAAATCGCGAGCAAATGGCTGAGGAGCTTGCGCTTCTCCCTGAAGGCACTTCTGTGATGGAGGGACAGCACGTGGAGAAGCAGCTGGATCGCGTCCGTGCCACGCAACCCGATCTCGTGGTCTGCGGCATGGGGCTTGCCAATCCGCTCGAAGCAGAAGGAATCGCCACCAAGTGGTCGATTGAACTGGTGTTTAGTCCCATTCATGGCATCGATCAGGCCGGTGAGTTGGCCGAGTTGTTCTCCCGCCCGCTGAGACGACGCGAACTCATTCGCCAAGCGCTGAACCCGCCTAGTAGCGCCCCCATCGACTCTGACCCTGTTCACGCCTAAAACCATGCAACTCACCCTCTGGACATACGAAGGACCACCTCATGTCGGCGCCATGCGCATTGCGGCCTCCATGGAAGGTGTGCATTACGTGCTGCACGCACCGCAAGGGGATACCTATGCCGATCTCTTGTTCACGATGATCGAGCGTCGAGATCAACGTCCCCCCGTCACCTACACCACGTTTCAAGCCAGAGACCTTGGCGGTGACACCGCGGAACTGGTGAAGCGCCACGTGCGCGAAGCCGTTGATCGCTTCCAACCCGATGCCCTCCTCGTTGGCGAAAGCTGCACGGCGGAATTGATTCAGGACCAGCCTGGTTCTTTAGCCGCTGGCATGGGCTTGACCATGCCAATCGTGAATTTAGAGCTGCCGGCTTACAGCAAAAAAGAGAATTGGGGTGCCGCAGAAACGTTCTATCAACTGGTTCGGACTCTGTTGAAAGATCAGGCTCCTGCTGAGCTGACCCATGACCCCAAGGCATGGCAAAACCAAGGACGGCGTCCCCGCGTGAATCTGCTGGGACCATCGTTGCTCGGCTTTCGCTGTCGAGACGATGTGCTCGAAATTCAACGTCTGTTAAGCATGCATGGCATCGACGTGGGGGTCGTCGCTCCGTTGGGCGCCACGGTGGCAGATGTGCATCGACTCCCAGAAGCCGACCTCAATGTGTGCCTCTACCCAGAGATCGCCGAATCAACCTGCGCCTGGCTCGAGCGCAGCTTTGGAATCCCCTTCACCAGCACCGTCCCGATTGGAATCGGCGCAACCCAAGACTTCCTTGTTGAAGTTCACACGCTGCTGGGGATGACACCACCTTCCCCCCAAGAGGGAATTCGTCAGTCCAGGCTGCCCTGGTACTCAGAATCCGTCGACTCCACCTACCTAACCGGGAAAAGGGTGTTCATCTTTGGAGATGGAACCCATGCCTTGGCAGCAGCACGAATCTGCAAACAGGAACTTGGCTTTGAAGTGGTTGGCCTAGGCACCTACAGCAGAGAAATGGCTCGACCCGTGCGAGCGGCAGCAAAAGCGATGGGGCTTGAGGCTCTTATCAGTGATGACTACCTCGCCGTCGAGGCCGCCATGGCCGCCGCTTCTCCGGAGCTGGTGCTCGGCACCCAAATGGAGCGCCATAGCGCCAAACGACTCGGCCTCCCCTGTGCCGTGATCAGCACGCCGATGCATGTCCAAGATGTGCCGGCCCGAAACAGTCCTCAAATGGGCTGGGAAGGCGCAAACGTGATCTTCGACAGCTGGGTGCACCCGCTGATGATGGGTCTAGAGGAACACCTCATCGGCATGTTCCGACACGATTTTGAGTTCGTGGATGGCCATCAAAGCCACCTTGGCCATGCGGGAGGTTCTGGAGCTGCTGCAGAAACGGAGGTCGCTGTCGGCACCCTCGAAAATGAGCTGGTGTGGACGGCTGATGGGGAAGCAGAGCTGAAAAAGATCCCCTTCTTCGTTCGGGGAAAAGTACGCCGAAACACCGAAACATTTGCCAAATCCACTGGGCGTAACCAAATCGACAGCGAAACTCTGTATGACGCGAAAGCCCACTTCAGCGCCTAACCATCCACACAACCATTTTTAGCCTCAATTGCTTACCTGCAACGAGGCATGATCGGCTGAGTCTTTGTACTCATTGACCCAGCTATTTTCATGCCAATTCGCCCAATCCTCGTCAGTCTTTCAACACCATCAGTCCTGATGTTTCGATCACGAATTGAAAGCTGACTGTTCAAGCTTGCTGAAGTTAAATGAAAACAACACCCACGAAGCAGGTCTCTGCATGACCACAACTCTCACCCGTCCGGCGGACGGTGACGGCAGTGTTCAGGTCCATCAGGACCCGGGGACAAAGATTGAGGAGGGCGCTCTTGTCATCGCCGTCTATGGCAAAGGTGGCATCGGTAAATCCACCACCTCTTCGAACCTCTCTGCCGCGTTTTCAAAACTGGGCAAACGCGTGCTCCAGATTGGTTGTGACCCCAAGCACGACAGCACCTTCACCCTCACCCACAAAATGGTGCCAACGGTGATTGACATCCTCGAGGAGGTGGACTTTCACAGCGAAGAACTCCGCCCCGAGGACTTCATGTTCACGGGATACAACGGCGTGAAATGCGTCGAAAGCGGAGGGCCACCCGCAGGCACCGGTTGCGGCGGTTACGTCACCGGCCAAACCGTGAAGCTGCTGAAGGAGCACCACCTTCTCGAAGACACCGATGTCGTGATCTTTGACGTGCTTGGAGACGTGGTTTGTGGTGGCTTCGCTGCACCGCTTCAACATGCAAATTATTGCCTGATCGTGACCGCCAACGATTTTGATTCCATCTTCGCGATGAACAGAATCGTGCAGGCGATCCAAGCCAAGGCGAAGAATTACAAAGTACGCCTGGGAGGAGTAATAGCCAATCGCTCCGTTGGTACGGACCAGATCGATAAATTCAATGCACGTACGGGCCTGCGTACGATGGCCCATTTCCAGGATGTGGACGCTATTCGACGTTCACGCCTAAAGAAATGCACCATTTTTGAAATGGATGAAAATGAGGAAGGAGTGAAAGCTGTTCAAGAGGAATACATCCGCTTGGCCAACAACATGATCCACAATGTTGAACCCCTAGAAGCCGTATCTCTGAAAGACAGGGAGATCTTTGACCTTCTGGGTTTCGACTGATCAGAGACCCACGAGTTTCATTGAAAGCTCCCAAACCCGACGGGCGACATCTGGATTTGTCGCCTTGTCGGACAATTCTTGGCTGAATTGCTTGCCATCCTTTGTTTGACGATTGCCCCAACTCCAATGCACACCTGACTGGCTGAAGTCAGGATTCGCCACCACCATCGCAACCCGCTCACCAGCTAGAGACTGAGAGACATAACCGCCCGTAATCTTTTTTTGAAACCAAGGGAAAATCACTTGAAAGGCCTTCGGGGTATTTCGAAATAAAGGCGTGTCAGCCACACAGCCTGGATAGAGAGACATGCAGCTAATTCCGGTATCCGCGTGGATCCGTCGATGAAGTTCCTGAGTGGTGATCATGTTGCACAGCTTGCTGTCTTTGTAAGCCTTTCCGGGCTTAAATTTTTGGCCACTCGCCATCGCGATTGGATCGAGGAAGCCAGCTTCGAAACCTGAGAGGTCACCAAGATCAGCTGGAGCTGGAATGGGGATTTTCCCTCCAAGTTCCTTGGAATTAGCGGTCACTGTGCCAAGGATGACAATCCGTTTTGAGGGATGGGTAGACGCCTTCAAGCGATCAAGAAGAAGCTGAATCAACAAGAAATGGCCCAAATGATTGGTGGCCATCGACAGTTCATACCCCTGCGGCGAGCGCTTGGGCTGTTTCAACTTCGGCTCGTAAACCGCCGCATTACAAACCAAAGCATCCACTCCGCCGCGAAGGATCTCCACCCCGTGCCGGACACTCTCAAGATCTCCTAAATCCATCAGGATGTGATGCAGGCGATCGCGGGGAATGTCCAGCCGATCAGCAGCGCCAGCAGCACGCTGAGGGTTCCGATTGGCCGTGATCACGGTCCATCCCTGACGAACCAACGCCTGCGTGGCATTCAAGCCCACACCAGAGGTTGTTCCAGTAATGAGAACGGTGCCTGGGGTTCCCATCGCGAGATGCCTTTATCTGATCCCAGTTTGACCTTTCAAGTGTCGTTGGCGGCGAATCTCAAAGAGCCACTCAAAGAGCCACGGCTTCAGCGCCAGATGATGCGCAAACGGTTTGGAGCAATCCATTGGTCCTGTTCATCCATCAGGCGATCTCTGCCGCCAAGGGTGAACAAACGGTCAAACCGTTGCTGCAGGCCACGCAGCTTGTTGGTCTCCACATCCACAACAGCAGCCAGCTCTCCATGGCGGTCTAAGCGCTCCTGGTAAGCCATCGAAAGCCTGACAAGACTGACGCCACCAAGGCTGATCAGACCAATTTTCACAGCTAGTGCCAGGCCACTGCACAGCATGTCTCTGCGATCGCCCTGACTTTGAATCAGGGCGGCACGAGTCACAGCATCGACCGGTTCCTTAGCGGAGCGATCAGATGGCTTGGATCGTTGTCGTGTTGGCGATGAAGCTGCCTTAGCCATATCCGCTTTTAACGCAGCGGAGAAAGACTGCAAGAGCCCATCGCTCAACCCATACGTCCGTTCATGCCCGATACAGGCTCACACACAGGCGAACAGCCAACACGCCGGCATGGGCAGCCACCACTAAAGCGATGAAAATCTCAGTTTGAGTAATAGAACTGACCATGACGGATGCGTAACGCTCCTCCATTCTTTCTCCTCACCCCCTCTACAAGCCATCATTCGCAAAGGCCTGTCACACCCCCATGGATGCCCAAAGCCGAACGCAACCCGTTGTTATCGATGCCGTTGCCATTCAGACGCTTGATCTCAGGGCGCTGAACCCATGGATGGAAAGGCCGCTCACAGATCTTCTCAGCGATGGTGCGGGGTTAGAGCTGCAGTACAACTGGCCTCGGGGTGCCGACGATCCCAGAGAGCTGAGTGAATGCCCGGAGCCCCGACTTTGGGCCCTCAGGGCCGATGCCGTGCACCCCTGGCTCCCGCTCGTACTGGAGCGATCTGGCGGAAGCCTGATCCAACACGTGGCGATGGTGGTCCCCCACGACTTCAGTACCAGTGAAGGGATTCGCTTCGACCCTCAAGCCCTAGAGATCTGGATCACCCACCGGTTCATGCTTCTCGATCACCTGGGGAAACACCTTCCCCAATCTCAGCGGGGCAACTTGCTCCAGATGGCTGCCACCATTGGCTACGAAGTGGATGCAGCGTTCTGGACTCTCCTTGATCAACGCTGAGGGAGATCGCGCGTGGATGGTGATCGGCTTCCTGCTGGGTTCCAAAAACGCCACCGATCAGCTCAGCAAACATCTGAGTCAAGCCATCTGGGAAGCGGGCGTTGGCCCCAGAATCACCCAAGGAGCGCAAGCTGGAATGCTCTGCGAGCACTATCCAACGCCAACAGAATGGCCAGGCCGCGCAGCATCCAGGCCAGCCGATCAGCCCTCACATCGTCCAAACGCGAGGCACTCCACTGAGCGCCCACTGCAGCCACTCCCCCCAAGAGCAAACCCAGGGTGGGTTGTCCTCTCCCTTCAGAAAGAAACTGAAGAGATGCCGCCGCCGTGGAACACGCCACTGCCACCGTGCTCAATCGGATCGCAAGTCGAATGGGGACGGCCAACCCGCGAACCATCACGGGCACCATCACAAGCCCACCGCCCAAGCCCAGCATTCCGCCGGCGAACCCCGCCAAGCCACCGACGGATGCCAGTCCTGGCAGAGAGAAGGTCTGATCCAGCTCAGATTCCGAATCATGGGGACGGGACTGAATCGTGCAAGCCAAAAACAAATAAAGAAGTGATTGCAGCGCTAACAAGTGCCATCCATCGACCAAGCGCCCCAAACGACTGAAGACCAGGGCCGTTACAAAAGCGGCGATCCCAATGGCCCATCCAGCCGGAGCAGGCACCGTTCGCGCGCGCAGATGGGTAGCCATGCCGCTGATCGCCGTCGGCACAATGGCGAAGGTGCTTGTCGCCAGAGCCTGGTGGGGTGTTAATCCCATCCAGAGCAACAGAGGAGCGAAAATCAAACCACCGCCAATCCCCAGCAGACCAGCCAAGCCCCCGGCAAGCAGTCCCAGAGGCACCACCAGGAGCCAATCCAAAATCTCCATTCCGGCCATGTCGATTCCTGCATCCTGCCGGTCTGAGTTCGAAACCCACGGCCGACTGATCCCAACGCTCGCCGGCAGCGGTCCAGAACAGATGGCCTTTGACGCCCTGTTATTGGAGCATTGCCAAAACACAAACAACCCTGGCCCCGTGCTCCGCTTCTATCTCTGGGAAGGGTCCTGGCTGTCACTCGGGCGCCATCAAACACCACGGTCGAATCATTGGCTCGATCTGGTGAAAAGCGGACGCTTAGCCATGGTCCGACGCCCCAGCGGTGGAGGTGCTGTCCTTCATGGTGGTGGACTCACCTACGCCTTGATCTGGCCGCATCCACCCCGACAACGCCGAGAAGCCTATCGCCGGGTGAACAGCTGGATCGCATCTGGATTAGCCCGACTCGGCCTCGAGCTTCACCCAGGAGATGACCAGGCCCTCGCTGGAAGCCGAAATTGCTTCGCCAGCGCCACCACGGCGGATTTAGTCGATCCTGCGGGGCATAAACGCATCGGCAGCGCCCAGTTTTGGCAGAGGGGGCACCTGCTGCAGCACGGTGAAATCCCCTTGGCCCCGTCCCAACAGCTTTGGCAAGACGTCTTTGGAACGACTCCACCCTGCTGGCAGCCCTGCGCACCGTCGGCGGCCAGCGTGGAAGCGGCTCTGACCGAAGCCATTGCCGAGCTTTGGCCAGGACTCAGCTGGAACGTGACGCCAATCAGCAGCAAGGAGCGGCAGCTGATCAGCGAACGGGCAGCTGGTTATGAGGTCAACGAATCCGAGGTCTCGTCCAACATTCCAGAGGCACGCATGGACGTAACCGCCTGGAGAAGCGGTAAGCCAAAGGGATAGTCGTTGCGGCGCCTCGAGGCTTCGAGCAAGGGTGGCGGCAATTTAAGGGACAGCCCCTTCAAAACCGCTTCGCCCACATCACTGCGATCCAGAGTTCCGGAGGGAAGCCCCGCCGCACCCGTAACAAGCAGTCGGCCATGTTCACTTTGCTCGAGGGCAAGAACGGCCTTCCACAGGGGAGCCGACTCTTGAAGAGAAGGAAGTTCAGCAAGCGGGCGCATGTGCTCGCCAACGGTTTGTCGATCCCAGTACTGAACCGATAAGTCCTTGAGCGGCTGATCGGTCACATACCCAATCCAGCGCCCAGAGCGGCAAACAAGCACCCAGTCAGGCAGCAGATCAGTCTCAGACTCAGCTCCTCTCAGACGCATTTGGCTCAGGCTGCGCAAACTTTGATCGGCTTCCAACACCCGGTAACGCTTGGAGGAGGCAGGTCCTACCCGCAAATTGATCAAAAGCTGCTGCAGCGCCAGGGTCTGAGACTGGGAGCGCGAGGCTCCCATGCCAAACCAACCCAGCATCACCAGCCAAAGGCCTGTGAATCCCCCACCACGAAGAAAGATATAAACCCCGATCATGATCGCGCTCAGCGACAGAAGACGTCCTGTGGCTGTCGCCACCTGAATCCCGCGGCGTTGGCTCCCCGTGAACTGCCACACAAGCGCTTTCAGGATCAAGCCTCCATCAAGAGGTAGTCCCGGCAAAAGATTGAACACTGCCAAGACCAAATTCAGTGCACCAAGCTGACCAACAAGATTGCCCAGCAATGGATTGGCATGGGTTGCAGCGTGCTGACTAGCCAACAGCAAACCAGCCAAAGCAAAGCTGACGGCTGGACCAGCCGCGGCCACCCGAAAAGATCCCATCGGCGTGGAGCATTCCCGTTCCACGCGAGCAACGCCACCAAGCAAAAACAGCGTGATGCTGTTCACCTTGACCCCTTCCCTTAAGGCGACAAGGGAATGGCCCAGTTCGTGCAAAAGCACGGAGACAAACAGCAGGAGTGCCGTGGCCAAACCCAACATCCAGCTAAGGAGTGGCGCACCAGACCCTTCTGGAAGAGCCGCGGCCTGTTGCTGAAAAGCAAGGGTGAACAACACCAAAATGATGAACCAGCTGGGGTGAACCCTCAGCGGAATGCCGCGAATCTGCATCAGCTGCCAGCCTTCGCCCATGGGCTCCTCCTTTGGGCACTGCCGTGGCCCGATGATTCAATCCTAGAAAGGATCCACCCGAGCACCTCGATCGAATGTCCGATGCGGCTATCGCGCTGAAGATCTGTGGGCTCACCGATCGCTCTCAAGCCTGTTCGATCGCAGCGATGGGAGTGCAGGCGATCGGGGTGATCGGCGTCGACAACACCCCCCGTTTCGCTGAGGAGCCACTCCGACGATCCATCTTTATGGAATTGGAAAAGCAACATCCCGACGTTGAGCGTGTCTGGGTTGTCGCGGATTGCTCCGATCAGGCCATCCAAAGCGCCCTTCAAGGCGATGGCACACCAACCATCGTTCAACTGCATGGATCGGAAACGCCAGAGCGCTGCCTTGAACTAAGGCAGCGCCATCCAACGGTGCGCTGGTGGAAAGCCCTGAGACTGCGCACGGAACAAGATCTGCGGGAATTGGGCTCCTTTGAATCCCATAGCGACGCCCTTCTACTCGATGCCTGGAGCCCTGATCAACTTGGCGGCACCGGCCATCGACTGGACCCAAGCTGGTTCACCCATTTGGATCAGCAGCTCCAACCAGACACCGTCTGGTGGTTGGCTGGAGGAATCAGCGCCGAATGGGTCCCTGACCTTCTCGGGTTGGTTTCCCCCTATGGACTCGATGCCTCAAGCCGACTGGAAGCGAAGCCGGGAGTGAAAGACCTGAACAAAGTTCGCTCCCTTGTTCAAGCCGTTCATGACAACAGACCACTTCGGCAATAAGTTGCAAACAATCAGACCGATTTCCATGGCCTATCGGGCTGCAGCATCTGTAGGTTTTCTCGCGTGGATCAGTCTTTTAGCTGCGGCCACGCAAGCGCAAGGAATGCTTCCAGGTTGTCGCCTCGAAGGCGGGAGTTTGCAATGCTTGCCTGGTTTAACAGCAGATCCTCAACAGCAAATCAATGTTCTCAATAAGGAGATCTCAACAGACGTCCAAGCGGAAGGTCGGGTCAAACAAACGATTCAAGGACTAAAACAATTCGTCCTGATCGGAGAGGCGAGAGAAGGACAACTCATCAAGACCAAATTTGATCTCCAAGGAGAACAAATCAACAGCGTCCATATTCACTGGTACCAACGCCAAGGGGATGGCCATTGGAAACTCTTCTCTGATCGCAGCGAGGAAACCTATCAAATCAGCCAAGACGACCAAGGCTCACAAATCATGGCAGTGATGGTCGTAGCAACCAGCGATGGCGAAGTCCAGCGGGTGAGCAGCAACGTGATCGGTCCGATTCGATAAAACCGATTCAACCGCGCTGATCACCCTCAGCTCAAACGACCAATTAGGTACTGAGCATGGCTTCCTGTTGGCGCACAAGCTCGAAAAATTCTTGCTTGAGGCTGGGGTCATGACGGAAATCACCACGAACCACTGAATTCACCATGCTGGTTTGCGGTTCACGCACACCTCTCCATTTCATGCAGTAGTGCTGAGCCTTGATGATGATGCCCAAACCCTGAGGAGCACAGAGCCGTTCAATTTCGTCAGCAAGGATCATCACCGCTTCCTCTTGGATGTGCGGCCTTGAGAACACCCAATCAGCCACACGGGTGAACTTGGAGAGACCAATCACACGATCGCCAGGCTTAATGCCGATCCAGCAGTTCCCCATGATTGGGACGAGATGGTGGGAGCAGGCAGAGCGAACGGTGATGGGGCCAACGGTATAAATCTCGTCGAGCTGCTTGACGTTGGGGAAACTCGCCACCTTGGGTTGATGGTGATAGCGACCCTTAAACACCTCACGGAGATACATACGAGCCACACGCTCGGCCGTTTCAGCTGTGTTGTGATCATTTTCTATATCAATGACCAGGCTGCGCAGAAGCTCCCTGACACGATCAGCAACCTCTATCTCGAGTTCATCGAGCTCACCGGTTTGGATGAATGCCGCAACGTTGTCATTTGCCAGGAAAGAAATACCCTGATCGATGAGACGCTGGCGAATTCTCTGAGAAACGGGTTGAACTTCAGCATTCAGTGAAGTCAAAGTGCCGTTGGAGATAGCTGGAATTGTAGAAGTCATGTCAGGGGTGTTTTAAAAGGCACCAGTAGCTGGCATCAAAGTGAGGTCTTCAATAATTTGTGTGGACGGTTGCTGCGCAAGATGAAGAAGCGTAACAGCAGCTTGCTCGACTGGGAGCATGGCACGCCGGTCAAACGTGCTCTGAACCGTTGGAGAATCCCAAAGTGACGTATCAACAGCACCGAGGGTGAGCGTGCAGGCACGAATCCCGTGCGCCCTTTCCTCTTCGGCAAGGCAGCGCGTGAAGCTGGCTAAGGCGGCCTTCACCGTGCAGTACGCCCCCCAGTTCGGGAAAGCATTTCGTGCGGCATGGCTACTGATGTTGATCACAAGTCCGCCTTGAGGACGCATGGCAGGAACCACAGCAGCGCACATCTGAAACACGCTGGTGAGGTTGAGTTGCATTAGCCAATTCCAGCGATCCAACGGCATCTCAAGCAGCCCTCCAGTCCAAGCGGCGCCAGCATTGTTAATCAGTACAGACGGTGTAAGGCCCTGACTGAGCAAGGTTGCCACGCCTGGAGCTATCTCCTCAGGTTTGGTGAGGTCAACAGCTCCATACACGATGCGTTGACCAGTTGAAGCCAATTCAGTCGCTAGAGATTGGAGAGAAGCTTCGTCTCGCGACAGAAGGATGAGATCCCACCCAGCTTCAGCAAACGTAAGAGCAGCACAGCGGCCAATACCGCGTGATGCTCCGGTAATTAGTACAGAGGGCAATGAGCCTCAGCGATCCCGGCAATCCTAAGAAGCTGAATCAGCATCTGACGCGGTGGGATCAAGGAAGCGGCCCATCGCCCGAAACTTTCGGTAACGCTGATCCCGCAATTCTTGGGGCGGGAGTGCTGAAAGCTCAGCAAGATTCCGTTCGAGAGCTTCCCGCAGCGTTGCTCCTGCCTCAAGTGGGGCCCAATTGTTTCCACCTGACGGTTCTGCAAGCACCTCATCCACCACGCCAAGGCTGAGTAAGTCTTTGCCGGTGATGCGCAACGCCGCCGCTGCTTCCGGTGCTTTCGCTGCATCACGCCACAGGATCGAGGCGCAGGCCTCAGGACTCGCCACCGTGTAGACGCTGTGTTCAAACATCAGCAGACGGTCAGCAACACCGATTCCAAGAGCACCGCCAGATCCCCCTTCCCCAATCACCGTGGCGATGATGGGCACTCTCAGGCGGAACATCTCGCGAAGATTGACGGCAATCGCTTCCCCCTGGCCCTGCTCCTCAGCCAGCAGGCCTGCATAGGCACCAGGTGTGTCGATAAAAGCAAGAATGGGTAGGCCAAAACGATCGGCATGCTCCATCAATCGCAGGGCTTTGCGATAACCACCTGGGGTCGCCATCCCGAAGTTCCGAGCCACGTTTTCCTTGGTGTCACGCCCCTTTTGATGGCCCAATAAGACCACCGAGCGATCACCCAATCGACCGAGGCCACCCACCAAAGCCTGATCGTCGCTCCCGCGACGGTCACCATGGAGCTCAACCCAGTCGTCGCAGAACATCTGAATGAAATCCAGAGTGCTGGGACGATGAGGGTGGCGAGCAACCTGAATTTTCTGCGCTGGAGTCAGATTTTGAAAAATCTCTTCGCGTCTGCGAGCAGCAAGGGTTTCCAGCTGAAGCAACTGCTGGCTTACATCAACTTCTGAATCCCTTGCCAACTGGCGGATCTGCTCAATCTGCTGTTCAAGCTCAATCAGGGGCTTTTCAAACTCGAGCAGGGGGCGACGTGCCATGAAAACCAGATCTGTGAACGTCAGGCAGCGGCAGCCTGAAGCTGCCCCTGAAGGTTGAGCGTGGTGAAACCGTGCCGCATCGAGGCAGCACCAATGAAGTCCATTTTTTCAAGGGTGATGTTGTTCCTACCCCAGCTGAAGTTGGTATGACAAGCCTCAAATTCCAACAAAATCGCCTCAGCAAAGCAAGCAAACATCTGACGCTGAGGCTTCTCCATCTCAGCAATTTCCATCATCGTCCAGCCGATATCTGATCCAAATTCGACGATGCCACCCTTTAAAACGTGAACGCCGCCTTCCCCTGCAACCCGCGAATCAAGATTTTTGGGATAGCCACCATCGATCATCAAACAGGGTTTTTGTAAGCGATCTGCATCTATTTCCAAGGTGCGGGGCATGCTCGCTACCCACACAACAACATCGGCCTCGGGAAGCGCTTCATCCAAGCTGAGAATGCGGCCGCCTCCCAACTCTTCGCGAAGGTCGGTGAGGGGCTGCTGCTGACGAGCCACCATGAGCAGCTCTTTGATGCCGGTGCGCTGCGTTAACCAGCGGCAAACGGCACTGCCAATGTCTCCTGTCGCTCCCACCACAGCGACCCGAGCCTTGCTGAGATCAATGCCAAGCAAAGGAGCATTGATTTCAACCTGTCGACTGATCACCCAAGCCGTATGGGTGTTTCCAGTCGTAAACCGCTCCCACTCCAGGGTGGTGCTGCGAATGGTTTGATGCTTCAGAAGGTTGAAATTCTCGAAAATAATCGAGGTGAAACCACCCAGGGCCGTGATGTTGATTCCTTTCTTCTGGGCCAGCTCCATGGCGTTCAGCACCTTGCGTCTTGCCGTTTTGAAGCGGCTCAGCATTTCTGGCACAAAACACGAATCGATGTAGGCCCCTTGGATGGTTTTGCCGGTCAGGCTCGTGACTTCCACATGCTCAACCAACTGAGGCGGAGCACTGCACCAGACATCAAGATCACCCTCTGCAATGTGATCGAAACCCAGCTCTAAAGCTTTACGCCTAGCAGCTTCAAAACTGGTGGAATGTCCGATCAGACCAAACATGTGCTGCCGACGGTCGTACTTAAAAGTAGGAATCTGAACCGCATCAACCAATCAGGCGATGGATTTTGCATCCACATAAGCACGGGTCGGGTTCAGGGTGAACGGACGTGGGCGAAATTGACGCCCACGACGCGACACCGTTGAGGTTGGAGAGCGGGTTTAGACCGCCAGTGCTGCTGCCGCCATGCGAGCAATATCGCGGGAGCTGAAACCGATTTCGTTCAAGGCTTCCTGATAAGCGATCAGAAAATCTTCGATCAAATCTTCCTTTTCCATGTGCAGGACAGAAGCATCAGCAGCCACCTGCTCAAGCATCGAGCGAATCAGCGGAAGATTCACTTTGTTGGCTTCCATCAACTCGTCGCGGCTTGCCTCGAAATTGGCCTTCAGCCACTCTTGGCCGTAGTTGAGGTGGGTGTATTCGTCCTTAACCACCCCCTCGGTAATTTTGCGCGCGAAGGGGTCAGCAACAGGGATGTAGATGTGATAGGCAGAGATTGCGAAGGCTTCGATCAAGAGAGCCTGAATCAGCAAGCAGGTCACCACCTTGCCCTCTTTGAGAGCGGATTGAAAATTGCCATGCAAGGGAGCAAAAAACTCCTGAGCGAAGGGCATATCAGCCACAACGTTGAGGTTTTTGGCACAGGCGGTGAAGCCTTTCATGTGCTTCATTTCCATCTTCGCCAGCTTGGCGAGTTCCTCAGCCTGATCAGGGATCAGCGTGCCTAAGGAGATGTAATTGTCATGAGCTTCCTGCTCACCTTCGATCACGATGGCGTTGATGCGGCTGTAGGCATCCTTGTAAGCATCCGTCGTGAAATCAGGTAGCTCTGCCAAACCCTGCTGATCGTCGATCACAGCGACTGCTGTGGAGTCAAGGGTTGGCATGATTCTCTTCCGGTTATCAGCAATGCTGACGACTGTAACCAGTGTTCACCTCAACAGACGTGCTTGAAGGGTCAGTTGACAACCGCAACAGGTTGAGAAGGGGGCCAATCACTAGCTAACAAACTGCCAAAGAGATTTTCCCAATGGCTCACCAGGCAGCGCTCCAAGGCTTCACCAAGTTCGGCACTGGCTGCGCGTGAATCACCGATCACACCACTGCTACTGAGGTCAGATGTCAGCCAGGCCGTTGGGGCCGCTCCTTCCAAGCTCCAACCAGGAGGTGGAGTGGCGAGAGAGGCGGGCTGGCGATGGTCACCGTCAACGGGACGAGCCTCCCCCACCAACTGCGGCTCAAGAGCAAGCATCAAACTGGTCTCAGCCTGCGCGGCATGCAATCCGCCCTGTAGCTCTTCCTCAGGAATCAACGCATCCAAACCAGGTACGCCACTCCACAAGAAGCAGGGAAGAACCGCCATCGATGGCGACTGAACACGCAGTTCCCTTGCCGCAGCCTGAAGCAATCCAATCTGCCCCCCATGGGCGTTGAACAACACCAAGCGCTTCACCCCTTGGGCACTCAACTGCGTTCCCACCTCGATGATCAGTTGGGTCAACAAGCCCGAGGACATGCTCAAGGTTCCAGGAAAGCCTGCATGCTCTGGAGAAAATCCAATGGATTGTGAGGGCAGGCTCCAAATCGGGGCATTTGCTGCGAGCTCTGACAACACAGAGGCGAGGATCCGCTCAGAAAACAGAGCATCGGTGGAAAGAGGGAGATGGGGGCCGTGTTGTTCAAAAGCGCCCATGGGCCAAACCACGGTGGAACCGGATTGCTGTAAGGCTTTCTCCGCCTCTGGCCAACTCAAGCTGTCCAAGCGCCGTGTGGTGGAAAGACCCAAGTGAGCTTGTGCAGTCATCGGCCGACACGCCTCCCATTTGCTGCCAGACTGACTGATCGAGGATATTGAGACCCATGGCGGGATCAGAAAGCCAACAATCCATGGACAGCAAAGGGCAAAGCCCGGCAGCTCAGCCTCCGCGCAAGCCCCTGCAGGTGATGCATATAAGTCGCAAAGACGAACAGGATCGCCTTCGGCGTGAGGCAGAAGAAGCGAGGTCGGCCGCCGATGCCGCGATGGCACGGGCTGTTGAATTAGAGAAAGCGGCGCAAATAGCTCAAAACACCACGGCTAAGCCCCCCATGGCCCCAACGTCGACATCAACGTCGGCGGCAAAGCCATCGGCCGTTGACGACGACGATTTGCGCTTTGGGACGGATGAGCTCAGTGGCATGAGCATGGCTGATCTTCTTGGCCCATCCGACTCCAATGCAAAATCCTCGAAATCAAGCCCACGGCCTGCCAAAGCCTCCAATCGAAGTGTCGACGACTTTGACTTTGACGAGGGTGCTTTCCTGGCAGCCCTCGATGCCAACGAGCCGGTGGGCACCACAGGAGAAGTGGTCACAGGAACCGTCATCGGGATGGAAAGCGATGGTGTCTATGTGGACATCGGGGGCAAGGCCCCGGGCTTCATGCCCAAGAACGAATGTGGTCTGGGAGTGATCACCAACCTCAAGGAAAGATTCCCCAAGGGCCTTGAGATTGAAGTCTTGGTCACGCGCGAACAAAATGCTGATGGGATGGTCACCATCAGCTGCCGCGCGCTCGCCCTGCGTCAAAGCTGGGACAAGGTGAAGCAGCTTGAGAAAGAGGGCAGGGTTTCTCAAGTGAAAGTCACCGGTTTCAACCGTGGTGGTGTGACTTGCGATTTGGAGGGCCTACGAGGCTTCATCCCCCGTTCCCAACTGCAGGATGGTGAAAACCACGAAGCATTGGTGGGCAAAACCTTGGGTGTGGCCTTCCTCGAGGTCAATTCTGAAACGCGGAAATTGGTCCTTTCCGAGAAGAGAGCTGCCACTGCCGCCCGTTTCTCAGAACTAGAGATCGGACAGCTGGTGGAGGGTCATGTGGCGTCGATCAAGCCCTATGGACTGTTCGTGGATCTCGGAGGGATCAGCGGACTTCTGCACCAATCCGCCATTACCGGAGGCAGCATGCGCTCGATGCGCGAAATCTTCGATCAAGGCGACGCTGTCAAAGCCTTAATCACGGAATTGGATCCTGGTCGCGGCCGAATCACCCTGAACACAGCCATGTTGGAGGGACAACCTGGTGAATTACTTGTCGATAAAGACAAAGTGATGGCAGAAGCAACCGATCGAGCCAACAGGGCTCGTAACGTCCTGAAGCAACAGGAACAATCAGCTGGATGATGTCCGCCGAACAGATCCAGAACGATGCGAGTGAACGTTCAAGCGGAATCCTTTCAGGCGACTGGGAACTCGATTTCTATTCCAGGCCGATCCTCGAGCCTGATGGAAAAAAACGTTGGGAGCTGCTGATCGTCAGCTCCCCCTGTGAAGGAACGACAACCAGTTTTCGCTTCGAAAAACGCTGTCCAGCGACCAGTGTTAATTCCACCTGGTTAACCAGCGCTCTCACAGAAGCCATGGCGGCAGCTCAACAGCAAGGCTGGGCCGTTCCTCGAAAGCTGCGTTCTTGGAGAAGCTCCATGCGCACCATGGTTCAGAGAGCTGCTTCTGAACTGGGCCTCGAGATGGTTCCAAGCCGTCGCACCTATGCCTTATTCGATTGGATCGCTGAGCGCGAACAGGATCTCTACCCCAAGGAAGAGGGGTACATGGCAGGTCCTCTTGCGCCCCCTCCTGCCCCGGTCAGTACGCCTCCTCGTCCGTTACCGGAATCCGTTCGGGGTGATGCCTGGAATTGGGCCGAACTTCCCGCCGCATCCCTGCGTGAAGCCACCGGATGGCCCATCGGATTCCGAGGCCTGCTCCCCGTTCCCAACACGATTAACGATGACCAAATCATCCCAGGATTGCGCCTATTCAGCCAAACCAGGGGATTAGCCCTCGCTGGACTGCTCGGTGGAATTGAACCGGTTCGTCTCAGAGTGAGCGGCACCCAACTCCTCCTGGAGGCAGGTCAGGATGACTGCTGGCTTGTGAGCGATCTCAGCTCAGAGGAAGCCGTCCACGTCTCAGCACTGATGACACAGGCCGCGGAGCATGCTGACGGTTTGCAGTTCATCGCTGTTCAAACCTCCCCAGACGCCGAGCGTTTTGAAGGGTTTTGGATGCTGCGGGATCAAGCAGAACCATGACCACTGCTGCCGAACCATTCCGTCAGCCCGACAACCTGTTCAACACCCTGGAGCATTGGACATGGGTGGGCTGCTACGGCGGCTACTACCTCACCTCGGATGCGATGCAGGCCGCAGGGTTCGAACATGGATTTTTCACCCGTCTTTGGCAAAACCGAGGGCCTGATGCCTTAGCGGCCTACCTATCGGCTGGGGTGAGTGTCCATCGCCCCCAACAGGTTCACGGAAACCGAGTTCTGAATGCTGACGAAGCCAGCGCGTCTCCCTGGCCTGAGGCTGATGGTCTGGTGAGCAACCGTGGTGGCCAAAGTCTCTGGGTTTGCGGTGCCGATTGCACCCCCGTACTGCTTGCAGACCCCACGAATGGTCACGTTGCTGCTTGTCATGCAGGCTGGCGAGGGGTCGCCAGTGGCATTCTTCCTGCGGCCATTCGGCGTTTAACAACGCGAGGAGCGAAGCCGGAACAGCTGATTGTGGCCCTTGGTCCAGCCGTCAGTGGTGCTCTCTATCAGGTTGAGACAACCGTGGCGGAGCAGGTGGGACAAGCCCTCGATTCCGATCGTTCTCTCAAGCTCAGCGACATGGAAGCTCTGGGGATCCTTCTGCCCGATCCAGAGCCAAACAGGTGTCGCCTCGATATTCGTCTCGCCGCCCGTGAGCAACTGCAACGCTGCGGTATTCCAGATCAACAGATCAGTCTCTGCCCTCTCTGCACCATTTCAGAGCCAAGCCTCTTCCACTCCTGGCGTCGCGATCAAGTGAAAGCGGTGCAGTGGAGCGGAATCGTTGGTCAAGCTGCTGACTCCTCAGAGTGAAGAACCCAGCCGCAAGCCCACAGCCTCTGCGACACGAATGCCATCAATCGCTGCAGAAAGAATCCCCCCCGCGTAGCCAGCCCCTTCGCCAGCAGGCGTGAGACCCAGCGTATTAATCGACTCGAAATGGTCGTCGCGAGGAATTCTCAGGGGAGACGATGTGCGGGTTTCCACTGCTGTTAACAACGCATCGGGATGGTCATACCCCTTGATGCGACGAGCAAAGAGAGGCAAAGCTTCCTGCAATGCCGTCACCATCGGCATCGGCAAAAGGCTGCGTAAATCACTTGGTGACACGCCAGGTTGATAAGAAGCGCCGATGGCACCGAGTTCCGTTGTGGGCCGTCCGGCCAAGAAATCCTGGAGCCGCTGCACCGGGGCGCTGTAATCAGCCCCCCCTAAAACAAACGCTTGTTGTTCCAGCGCCCGCTGGAAAGCAAGACCGGCCAAGGGATCCCCCGGCCAGGCGGCGTAGGCCGCCAAGTCCTCCTGCTCCACAGGAACAACCAAGGCGGCGTTGGCATTGCGCTCGTTGCGTGAATGCTGGCTCATGCCATTGGTCACCACCCGGCCCGTCTCGGACGTGGCTCCAACCACCAATCCGCCAGGGCACATGCAAAAGCTGTAAACACAGCGACCATTGGCCGCATGGTGAACAAGCTTGTATTCCGCGGCGCCGAGGAGGGGATGGCCTGCATTCAGCCCCCAGCGAGCTTCGTCGACCAACGCTTGGGGATGCTCAATGCGAAAGCCGACCGCAAAGGGCTTGGCTTCAAGCGCGACGCCAGCCTGCTGAAGCATCTGGAAGCTGTCTCGGGCTGAATGCCCTGGAGCTAACACCACCTGACGACAGGGCAAGGACGTCCCATCCGCCAAGGACAAGCCAACCACTCGCTGGGACTTCCCTGAAGCATGATCTGAACCAGGAGGTCCCGCGCAAGGTTCCAGCAAGAGCTGATCCACCCGACTGCCGAAACGAACCTCCCCACCGAGCGCCTCGATTTTGGCCCGCAAGCCCCGCACCACCGTGGCCAATTTGAAGGTGCCGATATGGGGTCGGTGCTGCGTGAGAATCTCACGATTGGCACCACAGGCCACCAGTTCTTCCAGAACTTTGCAGCCGTAATGATCAGGATCACTGACCTGGCTGTAAAGCTTCCCGTCCGAAAAGGTTCCGGCACCGCCCTCGCCAAACTGGGCATTGGATTCCGGATTGAACCCAGCGGTTCGGCGCCAAAATCCAAACGTATCCGCCGTTCGTTGTTTCACGGGCTGTCCCCGTTCGAGCAACAAGGGGCGAAACCCCATCTGAGCCAGAAGAAGAGCCGCAAAGTAACCACAGGGGCCAGCGCCGACCACCACAGGCCGCTGCTCGGAGTGCCCGCCAATCCCTTCCGGGGCACGGGCGACATAGCGGTAATGAGTGTCTGGGGTTGGACGAAGTCTTCGATCGCCGTGCCTTCGGCGCATCAGCGCCGCTTCACCATCTAAGGCAACATCCACGGAATAAATCAGCTGAATGCGATCGCGACGACGGGCATCAACACTCCGCTTCACCAACTGACAATCGAGAAGGCGCGCCCGTGGGATCTTGAGGTATCGCAGCACCGCTTGCTCTAGATCATCGGGGCCGTGATCCAGCGGAAGACGGAGCTCACTAAGACGCAACACCGGCTTTAAAGGCTCCCATCACGATCAGCGCCCGACTGCGGAGCGATCAATCGCGTGGTTGCCGTTCCCGATGGGATCTGTCCGGGTCTCAAGGCCAGATCACTGGCAGCCCCTGCTAGACGAACGGGCTGACCTTGCTGGCGCAGAGCGATCGCCTCACACAAGGGCTGAACCTCAGCATCCGGATCAAGCCAACCGATGGGGTCACGGAGACCTTCCTCTGATACGGGCGCGGGAGCAAGCATGGACAGAGCCACAAGACGGGCCGCATCAAAACCAGAGGCCGCTAAGAGGTCCGGAGCCTGCCCCCAACGCTGCTGATAAGACGTTGCGAAGGAAGACCAACCGGGACCATGGGCCGGTTGGTCAGGGGTCAATTGTGCCCAAGGCTTTGGAGGCACGGCATCAAGACGGATCACGGGCATCAGCCAAATCCTCGCCGGTGTCGCAGGCGAAGCTCCCCTTAGCCGACCATCGGTCTGGGCTTGATCCAAGAGCATCGCCAACCGACTAGAGGGATCAGCGGCCAGAGCAATGGCAGCAGGACGTTTCCAAGCCAGATCTTGGATCAATTGGTTCACCGCGGAGGCATCATCAGCGTTGACCTGCTGAACGAGGGCCTTCTCATAGGTTTCCACCTTGCCTCCCAGTTGCTTGAAAGCCTCCGTATAGGCATCCACCATCTCTGCAGCGCGATCAGCAGGATCGGCAACCACCATGATTCTTCGCCATCCCTGCTCCAGGGTGTCGGCAGCCAGTTGGTCGATTTCCGACTGCTGGGAAGGGCTTAAAGGATGCAGCAATCCCTGGGGATCAAGCGGCACCAATTGATTTAAAGACGCACCGCGCTGATAGGGAAGAATCACATTGATCTGGTGATCCTGGGCGAGTCGAGAAAAACGAGGCAGTTCCGTCGCAAACGGCGCAATCACTAAAGAACGGCTGGACCCTAGAAGGGGAGCCGGATCGACATCGAGACCGACCGTGCGCCACTCCACAAGCGAGGGAGAAGATCCACAGGCTCGAACATGCTCTTCCCCGAGAGCAAAACCTTGACGAAAAACCGCATGAGCAGGCTGATACCCATCTGACATGAGCGCAAGCACGGGGGCTCTTTCCTGCGTGCTAGCCGCGAGAGCTTGGCATCCCAGCAGGCTTGCCGCCACGATCAAACCATGACCGATGGGGAGACCTCTGAAGAGGTTCCCCCATCCCGAATCAGAAACACGGTCACTCATGGGGACCTCAGCTGGAGGGGTCATGAGAGAAAGGGCCTTTGTCGAAATTTAGGGAGATGGATCCGTTTCGTCCTCTTTTGTCTCAGGATTTGTCGCTGGGATCAACAGGGCGAGCAAACCTGCCGCCAAAAGCAGCCCTCCCAGTCCGAGAGCAAGGGATTGATTTTCTCCTGGCACATCACCCCAGACCGCCGTACTAAAAAAAGCAGCTGATAGAAGCAAGCAGGGCACCATCACGATGCCGGCCGCGAAGCGATTTTTTCCCATCTCAGCCTGCAGGGCAACTGGACGTCGCCAAACCGGTTGCTAGCAGGGACCCCCCAAGGTCCTGATCGGCATCGAGAGGGGTCACGCGGGCAATCAAAACACCATCTTCATTTCCCTCCGGACGCAGGTTCACCCGTTTGCGTCGCGGCACGGCTTTTTTCAAAAGATCGACAGCATCCGCTTCATTGACAGGATCGACTGCAATACAAGCCAAACGAACGCTGTAATTGCGGTTGCTATCTCCAATCTGGAGAAGCGTGGACGAACGCACTTGCAACACTTCTGCGGCCATCGATGGCAATGGTGAAGCCACCAAAACGACCAACAAGATCAGAAGACTGGAGCAAAAACGGATCACAGACTCGCTGCGCAAGCGCTGCAGAAACAGTGGTCGCTGGCTGGGAAGGCGAAAACATCCGGACATGATCATCTGGGGTCCTGAGCCAACTCAGGATGGGAGGGTAGACCCACCATCTGCGCATTGCTGGCACCCGGTGGAACCATCGGATAGCAGTTTTCGCCGCGCCTGACATGGACATCAATCAAGGTTGGACGAGGGGTCGAAAACGCTTCACTCAGCTTGCTGTGCAGATCATCTCGTTCGGTGATCTTGACGCCATCAACCCCAAAAGCCCTCGCTAAAGCACTGAAGTCAGGCATGCCATTGAGCATGTCGGATTCTGAATATCGCTCGTTGTAGAAGCTTTCCTGCCACTGCCGAACCATTCCCTGCCAGTGGTTATTCACAATCACAACTTTCACAGGGAGTGAATACTGCGCCAGGGTTCCAAGTTCCTGAATATTCATCAGGATGCTTGCATCACCAGCAATGCAAACCACTTTCTGATCCGGGAACGCCACCTGCGCACCGAGAGCCGCTGGCATTCCAAATCCCATCGTTCCCAGCCCAGCACTGCTGATCCAACAACGCGGCCCATTGCGCAGGTACTGCGCAGCCCACATCTGATGTTGGCCTACATCGGTCGTGATGATGGCGTCACTGGCCAGATCCCGGACAGCCAACAACACTTCTTGCGGAAAGATCGCTCCCTCCTTGGCCGGGATGGTGAGCGGGTAAAGCTCCTTCCAGGTGTTGATCTGTTCCAACCAAGACGCGGTCCTCTGCTCGGCGGAATGCTGGAGACTCTGATCGACAAGCTTCGCCAGACCTAAACCCACATCACCGAGAACGACCACATCGGGGCGCCTGTTTTTCCCCACCTCAGCAGGATCAATCTCAAAATGAATGACCTTGGCCTTGGGAGCAAATGTGTCGAGCTTGCCTGTCACCCGGTCATCAAAACGAGCCCCAACGGCGATCAATAGATCGCAGTCTGTGACTGCGAAATTGGCGTATGCCGTGCCATGCATCCCCAGCATGCCTAAGGCGAGAGGATGATTCTCGTCAAAAGCGCCCTTCCCCATCAACGTGGTGGTCACCGGGATCTGGAAGCGCTCCGCCAAGACTTGGAGGCTGTCATGGGCCCCTGCGCTCACCGCACCACCCCCGACGTAAAAGAGGGGACGACTCGATGCACGAATCAACGCAAGCGCCTCGTTCACCGCCTGAACCGAAGGCTGGGCTGGCTGCCTGAACCCAGGCGGATGGATCGATCCGGGTGGGACTGGGACGTAATCGAATTCTTCTTGACCGACATCTTTTGGGATATCAATCAGCACGGGGCCAGGGCGTCCTGACGAGGCGATCAGGAAAGCCTGTGCCACCACGGAAGCAAGATCAGCTGGGTCACGAACCACCCAGGAGTGCTTCACGATTGGCAAGGTGATGCCAAAGATATCTGTTTCCTGAAAAGCATCCGTGCCGATCGCTGGCCGAGGCACTTGCCCTGTAATCACCACCATGGGAACAGAGTCCATTTGGGCCGTGGCAATGCCCGTCACCAGATTGGTGGCTCCAGGGCCAGACGTTCCAAAACAAACGCCAACGCGACCCGTAGCACGGGCATAGGCATCGGCCGCATGGGTACCACCCTGCTCATGACGCACCAAAATGTGCTTCAGCCAGCCTTCGCTTTCGGCGATATGCAGAGCGTCATAGATCGGCAGGATCGCACCGCCCGGATAGCCAAAAATGGTGTCGACGCCATGAAGCCTGAGGGCATTCATCAAGGCGTGGGCGCCGGTGATACGGCGTTGACCGTTCCAATCCAACGCATCCGCGGCCGTGGGAACGGATGTCAGGGTCACGGCTGCCTCATAAGGATCTGACCCTCAAGATTAAGTGGCCATCTCACCAATTGGCACTGTTTAAAGCAAACCAACAGCATGCAGTGGGCCATGGCCACTGATCAGCTCGAGAAGGAAGGCGGAAAAACCAACCATGGCCAAGCGTCCATTCCAAACCTCCGAGCTGTTGTTCCAACCCCACTCCCACTTTTCCTGGGGATAGAGCTTCACGGTGGTGGCCAGTTCAGCCGCCTGGTCGAGATTCACCTCAGGCCCCTCAAGGCTGGCAACGACTAAATCAGCCAATCCAGCGATAAAAGGTGGATAGGTATCGAGGGCCCTCACCCGTCGGAAATTCACGACGCCTGACTCGGTCGCGAGTTCGCGGTACTCAATATCAATTTCCTCAAGCGTTTCAATGTGCTCGCTCACAAAACTGATGGGAACCACCACGAGATCTTGCGTCTTCGCCCGGCCGAGCTCTTCCAGGGCTTCCTCGGTGTAAGGCTTCAGCCATTCCACTGGCCCAACTCGGCTCTGATAAGCCAGGGTATGGGGATTGGAGTGGCCAACAATGGTCTCCAATTCAGCCATGATCAGAGCCGCGCAAGCTTGAATCTCCTGCTGATAAGGATCGCCGGCCTCTTCCACATAGCTCTTCGGCACGCCATGGGCACTGAAGAAGATATGGGCTTTTTCGACATCGTCACTGGCGCGAACTTGCTCGGCGATGAGTTCAGCCATCGAGCGCACATAGCCTGGATGGTCGTACCAACTGCGAATACAGCGCAAAGGCAACGCCTCAAAGCGTTCGTCCATTTGCCGAAGGCGTTGGAGCTCACGGAAGCTCGAGCCGCTGGTACTGATTGAAAAATGGGGGTAGAGGGGAAGAACAACCACCTCATCAATGCCATCAGCCTTGATATCAGCAACGGCCGACTCGGTAAACGGGTGCCAGTAGCGCATGGCCACATAGCTGGTCGCGTCCACTCCACGCTGGCGTAACAGGCTCTGAAGTTCTCGCGCTTGCTGCTCAGTGATGCGGCGGAGAGGAGAACCTCCTCCGATTGATCGATACGCCTCCTGCGACTTACTACTGCGCAACGTGCTGATCAACCAAGCGAGGGGTTTCTGCAGGATTGGGTTGGGCAGCCGAATAATTTCTGGATCTGCAAACAGGTTGTACAGAAAGGGGCCAACATCCTGAATCCGTTCTGGACCACCCAGATTGAGCAGAAGAATGCCAACCCGAGCCATGGAAAATTCTTGATTCTTAGGGGTTGAGCGTAACTCCCATCAACGTCATGGTGACGCTGTCTTTACAGGGTCATGAACTTCGACACCGCGATCGCGGCCGCCAATGCGGCCTTGGCCGAGCAGGGCTGTGGTCTTCGTGTGGAGCGACGCGGGCAAAAACTCAATCTGCGGGGACGGCTTCCATGCCGTCAGCAACCCAACCAATGGAAAACCCAGCGCCTGAGTCTGGGACTGGTGGCCGACCTGAATGGGTTGAAAGAGGCGGAACGCATCGTGCAGCTTGTGGAGCTGCAATTGCACCGACAGCTTTTTGAATGGGACCAATGGTTACCGAAGCAAAAGGTTCAGCAGAACAACCCACCGGGCGCATCCACCCCATTAGCCCACCCCCTAGAACGCGATCTAGAGACCTTTAAACAAGCATTTTTCGCCGACCCCCGCCGGCGGCGCTCCCCAGCGGGTAGCCGCACCACTTGGAGCGGGGCCTACCAGCCCTACCTCCGACGCCTCAAGGCCTTGGCTCTGGAACAGCACGCATCCCTCACCCCTGACCTATTGCTGCTGACCTTGAACAGCTATCCCGATGGAAGCCGAAGTCGCCAACAGTGTTCCACGGCCCTAGGAGCACTCGCCCGTCATCAAAACCTGCCGCTACCGGATGCCTGGCGTGCAGAAGCGGGGGGATATGGCCTGCACCGCGCTCGTTTTCGGCAGTTGCCCAGCGACCCGCAAATTTTGGAGGCCATGCTGCGCATTCCCAATCCGGGTTGGCGTCTTGTTTACGGACTGATGGCCACCTATGGACTGCGCAACCATGAAGTGTTTTTTACGGATGTCTCGGCTTTGGCGGAGGGAGGGGACAGGGTCATCCGCGTCCTTCCCACAACCAAAACCGGTGAGCATCAGGTTTGGCCCTTCCATCCAGAGTGGGTGGACCGCTTCAACTTGACGCATCTCGCCTCAAAGGCCGCGGCCCTGCCGCCGGTTTGCACCGATTTGCGCCACACCACGCTCCAACAAGTCGGGCGGCGTGTGGCAGAGCAGTTCAGGCGGTACGACGTTCCCCTTACGCCCTACGACCTTCGCCATGCCTGGGCTGTACGCACCATCCACATCGGACTTCCCGATACCGTGGCCGCCAGGATGATGGGACATTCCGTAGCGATCCACACCCGCACCTATCACCACTGGATCACCAGACGAGATCAGCAACAGGCCGTCGATGCAGCGCTAGCAAGGAGAGAAGCCTGATGACATCCCCCCTTCGCCAACTGGCCTATCGCTATCGCTGGATTTATGACACCGTTACAGGGATCTCCGCGCTGAGTGTTGGAGGAGTCGACCAACTGCGCAGCCTTGGGCTCTCAGCGCTCGATCCCGTTCTGCCCAGGGGGGCCAAGGTGCTCGACTTCTGCTGTGGTTCAGGAGAGGCGGCAGCGCCATGGATCGAAGCCGGGTTTCAGGTCACGGGCCTCGATGTCTCACCCAAGGTCCTAGAACTCGCCGCCACCCGTCAGCCGCTCCTCACCTGCATTGAGGGCCTGGCAGAAGCTCCGCCCTGCGCACCAGCCAGCTTTGATGCCATTCAAATCAGCCTGGCGCTGCATGAATTCCCTCGCAAAGAACGCCAACAGGTGTTGCTGTCCTGTTTGGAATTGCTGAGACCAGGAGGCTGGCTGGTGGTGGTGGACCTCCACCCGGCTGGTCCATTTTTGAAACTTCCCCAACAACTGTTCTGCGCATTGTTTGAGACGGAAACGGCCATTGCTTTGCTCGAGGACGACATCCCCAAACAGTTGCGGGAGATCGGCTTTTGCAACGTTGAGCAGTCTTTGCTGGCCGGAGCGGCTCTCCAGCGCATCACAGCGCGCTGCCCTTCCAGCGGCATGCTGGAGACAACTGGGGAGATGTCATGAGCTCGGATCCAACGTCAGCAGCAAAGCCATCGCCTGTGGACCCATCG
Organism: Synechococcus sp. UW179B; assembly: GCF_900474245.1. NCBI lineage: Bacteria > Bacillati > Cyanobacteriota > Cyanophyceae > Synechococcales > Synechococcaceae > Synechococcus > Synechococcus sp. UW179B. Next base: position 58,298 of record NZ_UCNZ01000023.1, on the reverse strand, counting down.
CCTGTGGACCCATCGTCTGTGGACCCAGCAGCCTTGGACCAATCAGCCGAATCCCTGGGCATGGGCGGCGATTTGGCTCCAGAGAAAGACGCCGATGCTTACCGAAAGCGCATGGCACGCCGTCAAGACGTGCAGCGCCAACGGGTGTCTGAACGCAGTGTTGAAAAGGGATTGGTCTTGGTCTTCACCGGCCACGGCAAGGGCAAGACCACCGCGTCTCTTGGCTTGGCCTTAAGGACCCTTGGTCATGGACACCAGGTGGCCGTTGTCCAATTCATCAAAGGAGGCTGGGAGCCTGGAGAAGCCAAAGCACTGAAAGCCTTTGGAGATGCCTTGAGCTGGCATGCCCTGGGCGAGGGTTTCACCTGGGAAACCCAAGATCGAGAGCGTGATCGTCAGCTGGTGCAAGCGGCTTGGGAGACCTCGCTCTCTTACCTCAGAGACCCCAAACAAAAACTGGTGGTGCTGGACGAGGTGAATGTGGCCTTGAAGCTTGGCTACCTCGAACTCGATCAAGTCCTGCAAGGTCTCGATGAACGGCCTGAGCTCACCCACGTTGCCCTCACCGGCAGAGGCGCCCCCGAAGGACTGATTCAAAGAGCCGATTTGGTGACGGAGATGTCCCTCGTCAAGCACCCCTTCCGAGAACAGGGCGTCAAAGCTCAGCAAGGAATCGAGTTCTAAGGAATCGCTTTTTAAGGGATCGCGCTCTAAGGAATCGCGTTTGGAACGGGCCGTCCACAGTGATCTGGTGCCCTACGCACCCATGCGCTAAGGCAACTTCAGAAGCGAATTAGCTTTCTCGACCCCCCAAGAACAGCCTTGCTACTGTCCTACAGATAAGGATGTTGAATGGCCTACGCGCGTGCCCTCCTGAAGCTCAGCGGTGAAGCGCTGATGGGCAATCAGGGCTACGGAATCGATCCAGCAATTGTTCAGGCCATCGCCACCGATGTTGCCAAGGTTGTTGCCACTGGCACTCAATTGGCGATTGTTGTTGGCGGGGGAAACATTTTCAGAGGCTTGAAAGGTTCTGCCGCAGGCATGGATCGCGCCACCGCTGACTACGTCGGCATGCTCGCCACCGTGATGAATGCCATCACCCTGCAAGACGGACTGGAACGAGCCGGCATTCCCACTCGCGTCCAGACCGCCATTGAAATGCAAGAGGTGGCAGAGCCCTACATCCGTAGGCGCGCGATGCGCCACCTAGAGAAAGGCAGGGTGGTCGTGTTTGGAGCAGGTTGTGGCAATCCCTTCTTCACCACCGACACCACGGCGGCTTTACGGGCGGCCGAAATCAGCGCTGATGTGGTGTTCAAAGCCACCAAGGTTGACGGTGTGTACGACAAAGATCCCCATCAATTCCCCGATGCCGTTCGTTACGACTCCTTGACCTTTCAACAGGTGCTCAGCGGAGAGCTCGCCGTGATGGACAGCACGGCCATCGCTCTTTGCAAAGACAACAATATTCCCATTGTTGTTTTCAATTTGTTTGAACCTGGCAACATCGGCAGAGCCGTGGCCGGGGAACCCATCGGTTCTCGTATCAGCAACTAGTCATCGTCATGTCGAACTCCGATCTCGAAGCCAACATGCGCAAGTCGGTGGAAGCCACCCAGCGCAACTTCAACACCATCCGTACCGGCCGAGCCAATCCTTCGTTATTGGATCGGATCAATGTCGAGTACTACGGGGCCGATACACCCCTGAAATCCCTCGCGTCTCTCTCCACTCCCGACTCGCAAACGATTGCCGTTCAACCCTTCGACATCGGATCTCTGGCACTGATCGAAAAGGCAATCGCGACAAGTGACCTGGGCTTTACCCCAAACAATGACGGCAAGGTCATTCGCATCAACGTGCCACCACTCACAGAAGAACGACGCAAAGAGTTCTGCAAACTTGCCGCTAAATACTCAGAGGAGGGAAAAGTGGCCTTGCGCAGCGTGCGCCGAGACGCCATCGACAAAATCAAGAAACAAGAGAAGGAGGGAGATTTATCAGAAGATCAAAGCCGAGATGAGCAAGATAAAGTTCAAAAAACAACCGACCGTTTCATCGCAGAACTTGAAAAACACTTAGCTGATAAAGAGGTTGAAATCCTCAAGGTTTGAGCACCACTGACGTTGCTGTCATCGGAGCCGGTGCGGCCGGCTCCAGCACGGCCTTCCATTTAGCCCGATTAGGGCATCGCGTCACCGTCCTGGAACGCGACCCATCAGAACGAGTCAAGCCATGCGCTGGTGGGATGGCGGCCTCCGTTCAGCAGTGGTTCCCCTTCGACCTTCAACCAGCTGTTGATGACGTCATCAAACAGGTTGATTTCAGCTGGTGTCTCACCGATCCCGTGGTCGCTGAGCTTCCAGGCTCTGCACCCTTCTGGATCGTCAAGCGTGAACGGCTCGACGCACTCTTGCTGGAGCAAGCGATCGCTTTAGGGGCAGAGCTGAAGCGACCCTTCGAGGTCACAAACCTTCAGCCGTCTGATAACCATTGGCTTGTTCACAGCAAAGACAGTGAAGTGCTCGAGGCCAAAGCCGTGGTTCTGGCTGATGGCTCAGGTTCTCCCTGGCCCACACGCTTGGGGATCGGCCCACGAGATCTGCACCTGGCCAAGACGCTCTCCGTTCGACTCGAAGGAATGGGGACCTTGCAACCAGGAACAGCGAGGTTTGAATTTGGGCTCGTTCACCATGGTTTCGCCTGGGCGTTCCCACTGGCGAACGGCATCAATGTGGGTGTTGGCACGTTTATTGGACGTCGGGCCAGTGACGCGGAAGCCGTGCTCGAACAACTCTTACCAGATCTGGGATTTGCCTCCACAGCCGGACTGCGACAGACAGCGGATTTAAGAGTTTGGAATGGCCACACACCTCTTCACGGCAAAGGGATCGTGGCAGTCGGTGATGCCGCATCGCTCTGCGACCCCTTCCTTGCCGAAGGCCTCAGGCCATCACTGATGAGCGGCTGCGAAGCAGCCGTGAGTCTCGATTCTTGGCTCAACGGAACTGAGCCTGACCTCTCCAAGTACACAAAGCGCATGCGCGAACGCTGGGGTGATTCGATGGCTTGGGGGCGTCGCATTGCCCAAGTGTTTTATCGCTTTCCAAACGTGGGCTATCAACTGGGCATCAAGCGCCCCACTGCCCCGCGGCGCATTGCCCAAATTCTCTCTGGTGAGATGGGCTACGGCGACATTGCCCAGAGGGTGATCCGCCGCTTGCTGCTGAAGAGAAGTTAAAGATCTAGCGTGAGTTGTTGGGAATCATCAGGCGCAGGGTTTCGCCGTCGTCGACGGCGACCCGAACCCGTCGGAGATAAGCCTGAACGTCTCGACCCATGGCGCTGCTGAATGCCATCGGCGATGGCAGAAAACCCAGAGCGCTCCCTGATCGCCCAAATCCTCTGCTTCGCTTCCCGAGCCGCAAGCGCAGGTTCCACCATGGGCAGGGGGTAATCCACTCCAAGCTCAAGCCCGGCTTGGCGTTGCGCTGCCATCGACAACTTCCACGGCTCATGCACGTAGACATCAGGAACCAGATGGAGTTCAGGAAGCCAAGTGCGAATGAAGGCACCCTTCAAGTCATGGTCTTGCCCCTGTTTGATCGGGTTGTAGACCCGCACCGTATTGATGGCCGTGCTGCCTGACTGCATCTGGCACTGGCTCCAGTGGATCCCGGGCTCATAGTCCACAAACTGTCGCGCCAGATGAAGGCCGCTATCTCGCCACGGCAACCAGAGGTGGTAGCTGGCAAACGACATCAACATCGCTCGCATCCTGAAGTTGATCCAACCGTGGGCCCGCAAGGCACGCATGCAGGCATCCACGAAAGGCACTCCAGTCCTTCCCTCCGCCCAGGCGGCAAGCCGCTGATCATCAGCGCGGCGCAACCCCCGCATGAACGGATGAAAATCTTCGAATTCAATCGCTGGCTGCGCTTCCAGCTTTTGGATGAAGTGGCAATGCCAATGCAGGCGTGACTCAAAGCTGCTGATCCCACGGCCGCTAAAGCCACGGCTTGTTTGGATCACCTCTCGCATCGAGAGACATCCCCAGGTGAGATAAGCCGAAAGACGCGAACAACCAGTGAAGGCCGTATTGGGGCTGGAGATGGAGCGTGCATACCCTGGCGCGCGATGTTCGAGGAAATCGTTCAGCTCCAGCAAGGCCATGGAACGTCCGCCGCTTTGACGATGCGGGCAAGGATCGGCAGCCAACGCCGGATGGGGGCGCTCAGGAATGAGGCCAGCCTCGATCCCCTCAATCGATGGCAGTCCTAACGGGGAAGGCGTGATCGGCTCGGCCATCTGCGCTTCCCAGCGTTTGGCCCAACGATTGCGCGACCGCAGCCGGCGGATCACCCCAAATTGGGGGATCTCCTTCCAAGGGATCCCATGCTGCCGGCACCAGCGGGCGACCCGTTGATCGCGCTGATACGTCCAACCATTTCCGGTTTCTTCATGGCTCCAGAGCCCATCAAGACCAAATTGACGATGGGCCCGCTCGAACACCTCCAACACATCACCAGTGCGCACCAGCAACGGCTGGCCGAGCTGCGCAAGAGCGAGGCGCAAATCCAACAACGACTCTCGGCAAAACAACCACTGCCGCTCGGAGGCGTCTGGCTGCTGCCACAACTCGGGCTCAACGACATAGAGCGGCAACACTGGCCCACTGAGCAAAGCCTGCTGCAGGGGCTGGTGGTCCTTCACCCGCAGGTCTCGCTTGAACCAAACAAGCTGGAGCGCCATGGAAGCCACCCCCCGAAAGACCCGCTAAAGGAACCTAACGATTGCGTAGGAACGCAGCGAGCACTGTTGGCAGCCACTGTTGCAAGTTCTATTGCAAGCCGCCGAAATGGCACGCCTCCACTCCAAAGAGCAAAGGCGTGCTTGCGGTCTGAAGCCTTTAACCAGCTTGATCAAACAGCGGTTAAGGACAAGGCACCACCGAAACCCAAACGCACATCATCTGGGGTCAAACGACCGTCATGATCTTGATCCAAGGCATCAAAGACCGCGTCACTTCCCAACCATTCATCGCGAGTGATGCAGCCATCACCGTTGAAATCGTTCAACAGGAAAATCTCTTGAACGGCATGGCTGAACGCGGAGCCACCCTCGATCTGAGCCAAACGGTGAGCAAGCTGCTGCTCGAGAGTTTCGATGGCCTTGCTGAAACCTTTGATGCCTTCGCTGAGCTTGTCCGTGGCCATTCGATCGTCGGCCATCATGGAAATGAAACGCTGCTGGTCAACGTTCATTTGCGCAGCGACAGGGGGGAGATTGGCAGGATCGAGCTTGCGAACCAACGAAGCATCACTACTGCGCAATTGATCCAGCAATTTCGGAGAAATGGTCAAGAGATCACAACCTGCCAGCTCGGTGATCTCATCGAGATTGCGAAAGCTCGCTCCCATAATTTCGGTTTTGTAGCCGTAGGTCTTGAAGTAGTTGAAGATGCTGGTGACTGAAATCACACCAGGATCTTCAGGACCTGGATAGGAATCGCGGCCTGTGTCGGCCTTAAACCAATCCAGAATCCGACCAACAAATGGCGAGATCAAGGTCACGTTTGCTTCAGCGCAGGCCACAGCTTGAGAAAAGCCAAACAACAGGGTGAGGTTGCAATGGATGCCATCCTTCTCAAGAACTTCAGCCGCTTTGATCCCCTCCCACGTGGAGGCAATTTTGATCAAGACACGGTCGTTACTAATTCCTGAGTCGTTGTAAAGGCGGATGAGCTTCCGACCTTTTTCAATGGTGGCCTCGGTGTCGTAACTCAAGCGAGCATCAACCTCCGTCGAAACTCGGCCAGGCACAATTTTGAGAATTTCCTTTCCGAATATCACGCTGATTTCATCGAGTGCTTCATGCACCACTTGCTCAACCGGAGCACTCTCACCTAGAAGCCTGCGGGAGGAACGCAAGGCTTCATCAATGAGATTCTCATAGGCAGGAATCTGGGCTGCAGCAAGGATCAGGGAGGGATTAGTGGTCGCATCACGAGGAGTGAAACGCCTGATCGCCTCGAGATCACCCGTATCGGCCACCACCACTGTCATGGCGGAAAGCTGCTCAAGGAGGGTGGCCATGGCGCACTTAAAAATCTATGAATTCAACGTAGCGACGATTTTCAAACTGACAGCTCAAGGAGGAGATGTGTCCGTTTGTGCAGATTTAACCTGACCACTTGGTGGGATTTTTTCAATCACCAGCAGCCCATCAATGATGGATTTAGCCACAGGCAAAGCCACAGTTGAGCCATAGGCGTGGGCCCCTTGTGGTTCATCAACCACCACAAGCACCACATAGCGAGGGTCCTCAATCGGCAGCGTTGCGACAAAACTGCAAATCAAAGCCCCAGGGACATACACACCATTCACGGCCTTTTGCGCCGTTCCTGTTTTGCCGCCAATGCGATAACCAGGGGTGCGCACCCCCTTACCACTGCCTTTTTCCACCACAGATTCCATCCAATTCAAAACCGTGCGCGTGACCTCTGGGCGGAGCAAGGTCTGCCCCATGCGCTCTCCGCTCGGAGCCAAGGCATGACCGGCCCGCAAACCACGGGTGATGTGAGGGCTCACCAACCTCCCGCCATTCGCGATCAGTGCATGGAGTTGAACAAGCTTGAGAGGTGTCAGCGAGAAGCCCTGACCGAAGGCCGCGGTCGCTGGCTCGATGGGCTGTGTGGTGAATTGTTCCTTGGTCTTCAACTGACCTGCCACCGCCCCTGGAAGGTCTGTATCCGGCTTCGCATCGAGCCCAAGCCGACTTAACCAGTCCCAGTAATTAGAGGGGCGCATTTTGCGCATCGCCTGGACCATGCCGACATTGCTTGACACCTGCAGCACGGTTGCAAAGTCCACCACCCCATTGCCCTTGCGGTCGTGGTTGCGAATCGGCCAGCCACCAATCGTGAGGGCGCCACTGTCGTAAACCGTCTCATTGGGTTGGATCACACCTTCCTGAAGCGCTAGGGCCAAATTGATTGGTTTAAAGGTCGATCCAGGTTCGTAGAGATCTTGAACAGACCATTCCCGAAAACGCTCTGGCTTGAAGTCCCAATAACGATTCGCGTCATAGGTGGGCGTTGAAGCCAGCGCCATTAATTCGCCATTGGTGACATCCATCACGATCGCCACCCCCTTTTTGGCTTTCCAGGTCTTGACCTGTGCCGTCAGCGCCTTTGCCGCCAGTTCTTGCAAGCGAGCATCCAAGGTGAGCTGCAATCTCAGGTCATCCCCAAAAAACACGCCCGGCGCCAGGTTGTCTGGCAATGGGGTTCCATCGGCTCCGCGACGGAGACTTCGGGCCTGCTCGTGACGCTGCAGGTCATCGTCACGACTTTGTTCCAGACCCGCCTGGGGCTGACGCTCTTGGTTGAGGAAGCCAACGACATTGGCAAAGAGAGATCCCTGCGGATAGACGCGGTAGGGATAGGGCTCCAGATCGATGCCGCTGATTCCTAAGGAACGAACGGTTGTCGCCGTTTCAGGGTCTACACCCTCAGCCAACTTGATGCCCGACGAGCTGTCTCCCATCCTTTTGTTGAGCTCGTCCGTGGAGAGAGCCAACACCGGAGAGAGGCGTGCAGCAACCTCTTTGCGGTCGCGAATGAGGGTCGGCTCGTCGCCAGGAAAGTTGAAGTACCGAGGATGAGCCCAAAGTCGATAGCGCTCCTCGTCTAAGGCCACAAGCCTGCCGTTGCGATCCACAATCGGCCGACGGCTGCCCAGGGGCTTGGTGCGTTGCGTTTGAACCACGCGGGCCCGCGCCTCCAACTCAGAGGCTTGAAAAATCTGTAGCCAAGCCATACGCCCGACCAATCCCACTAAGCCTGCACACAGCAGGACAAACACCACCTTCATGCGACCGGCGGGCACCGGCTCAAGACGAATCACCCTCCGTCGTTCTCGACGTGTTTTGGAGATCGAGCCTTGCCGGTTGGCTGGCATCTGATCAATACCCGTGATGAATTGAACGATCCATCAAGGAGCCGATGAAAGCCAGATGATCGTGGGATCCAGCGGACGCCTCTTGATTAGGACGTTCGATGTACAGCAATTTTTCAGCGGTCGTCGGCACCATCGCCGTTGGCGTCTGGGTGCGATCGAGGAGATAGCGCTCAAGCATGGCAGTGGACTCCGTCAGTCGATGACCCACGCCTCGCGTGTCCTCCAAGCGTTGAAAGGCGACCGTCCAGCGGTATTGCCAGTGAAGGGTGAGTCCACTGAGAGCCAAAACAGCGGTGAACACACCAATCAAACTGCCATCGGCGACACGATGAAGGCCAGCCAGCAGGGGCGAGCGGCGTGCAACACGCTTGGCAGACAGCGAACCCTGAATGAGCTCGAGGGCGCCAGTGGCTGAAACGTGTTCCTGTGGAGCAGGTTGAATTTGGGGAACCGCGACCACGTTGAACGAACAGGGCAATGCGCCAGTGAACCACCCGTATGGTCCGCCCGCAAGGCAGAGATGTCTTACAGCATCAGGGAAATCATCTCAACTGCCAAGCAGGACAAGATTCAGGAAGGTGACACCGTTCCAGAGAGCATGCATCACCACACAGGGGAGGAGACGACCACTGCTCAAACGCAGCAATGCCAACCCCAAACCAAGAACCAACAAGGGCAGCAATTCACCAATACTGAGGTGAGCGACCGCAAACACAAGGGCGCTACCGAACACGCTCCAACCCCGCCCGAACGAGCGACCTAAAACGGGCAACAACACCCCACGGAACACCGTTTCTTCAAACAGCGGGGCTAACACAACCGCGGTGATGGCCAACAGTGACAAGGCCAACGGATCCCTGCCGTTCAGCACCATTTCCAGCAATGGATTGCTGCCTCCCTGATCCCCGATCAGGCGAGTCATCAACCAACCGGTCAACACCACCGGTGGCATCACCATCAACCAGGCGCGACCACCCTGAAACAGAGCTGTCCACCATGGGGTCACCCGCCACTGCAGCCAACCACCTGCAGGCACCAGCCGTTGATCCAATCCATCCAGCTGGCTCTTGAGGATGAGCAACGGAGGCGTCGCCAAAGCGCAATAACCAATCAAGACAGCCACCGACTGGTTGAGAGGGGCCGCCATGCTGCGAGCCACCAAGGCTGAGAGAGGGGTCACAAGCAGTGGAACCAACACCTCGCCCAGCACCACAAAACCACCGGCGATCAGCAGCACCATGTCAACCAAGCCGAGGGGAGGGGCTTGCAGCTCAGGCCAGGCGGATTGCTTTCGGCGCACAAGCAACCAAAGCTGACGAACCAGCAGAAGAGAACCCAACAACAACGCCGCGAGCGGCATCAGTTCACTCAGAACAAGACGTCGAGCCGCAGCTGTGGCTGAAGAGCGTTCAACACAATCAGCCTCTGCCCCTCCCAGGGCCTGACACACCAGACGCCGCGTTAAGGGATCAGGGCTATTGCCCGACAACAGGTCTTGGTCCTGAGAGGAGAGGTCACGGGGGAGAGGCTCGGTGGCCAGGCTCTCCTGAAGGGTCCGAAGCTTTGGGGTCTGGAGTGGAGTCTCCAGCAAGGTTTTGCGACGCTCCGGGTCATTTTCGAGCGAGGCAAATAAGAGGGTTTGGCGATCGCTGAGACTGTCGAGAGGGGTGTCTCTCAACGTTTCAAGCAAGCTCTTGGCCGGATCTTGGCCCACAAGCAGCGGTTTAAGCGCTGGCGTCAACACGGGATCCGCCAACAACGCCAGCTCTTGCTGCTCCAAGGACAAAGCAGGAGCCACAGAAGGTCGCCCGAGGCTGTCCATCAAGCCGAGGAACCAAACGCTGCAAGCCAGCACCATCGAAACGACAGCCAAAAGGACTTTCCACTTGGGCACTGCGTTTGAACGTCCGTTCAGCGGGCTGGTCAACAGACGATGGGCAACTGCAAACGATTCTCTCCGGCGAAGGGCTACCAACGGCCGATTTTGACCATTTCGGCGTCTGAACGGACCGTGCGCCCATACGATGACCGCGCCTTTCCCTCTTGTTGCGGTGTCACTGCGTCTCCTCCTGGTCCGCCACGGCCTGAGCAGCTTCAACGTTGAGCGCCGCATCCAAGGGCGTAATGATCTATCAACACTCACCGCGATCGGCGAAGACCAAGCGCGGCGCATGGGCATCGCCTTGGCCGACGTGCCAATTGATGCGGCCTACAGCTCACCGCTTCAACGGGCTGCCTCCACCACAGCCGGGGTGCTGAGCGTGCGACAAGACGGGCTGACTCCCGTGCTGGATGACGGACTCCTGGAAATCGATCTTGAGCCCTGGAGCGGACTCAGCGCCGATGAACGGGCAATCAAAGATCCAAAGGGCTACGCCACCTGGCGCCAACAACCGGAAGCTCTCGAACTCACCCGCGCTGATGGCACGCGTTATCAACCCCTGCCCGAGTTGATGGTTCAGGCGCGTGCCTTTTTAAAAGGCCTGTTGGATCGGCATCCGGTCACCGGCGACGACACCGTTCTGGTCGTGGGTCACAACGCGATTCTGCGCTGCTTGATTCTGGTGTTGCTGGGCGAACCCCAAGGAGGATTCAGAAGGCTCCGCCTCGACAATGCATCCTTGTCTGTGTTCAACCTCTCCCCAGGGCCTCACGGTTACCAAGTGCAGATCGAATGCTTGAACAGCATTGCCCACTTAGAACCAGCGCTGCCAGCCAAGGGCAGCCAGGCGCGTCTGATCCTTGTCCGCCACGGTGAAACGGATTGGAACAGGCAGGGGCGTTTCCAGGGACAAATTGATATTCCTCTCAATAGCAACGGCCATGCCCAAGCAGAGGCGGCTCGCTCCTTCCTCGAGGGGGTGACGCTGGATCGGGCCTACAGCAGCTCGATGTCTCGCCCCAAAGAAACCGCTGAGGGGATTTTGAAATCGCACGCCGGCGTACCGCTCACCGTGACTGATGGCCTGATGGAAATCGGTCACGGACTTTGGGAAGGGAAACTGGAATCCGAAATTCGAGAGGGCTGGGAGGCGTTGCTCCAAGCCTGGAAGGATGCTCCCGAAACCGTGCAAATGCCCGAAGGGGAAACCATTCAAGACGTCTGGGAACGCTCTGTGGCCTGTTGGAACACGATCGCGGATGGGCTCGATCCGTCGGAGACAGCCTTAGTTGTGGCGCATGATGCAGTGAACAAAACAATCCTGTGTCACCTCTTAGGCCTTGCCCCCAAAGACATTTGGGCCGTGAAACAAGGCAACGGTGGCGTCACAGTGATCGACATGCCCGAAAATCCCAGCCAACCTGCAGTGGTGAGTTGCCTGAATCTCACGTCCCACCTCGGTGGGGTTCTGGATCGAACAGCAGCGGGAGCCCTGTGAACCCATGACTGAGACGATGCTGCTCGACCCGGTGCAAGTTCTCGTCGCCAGCGATCAGCCGCTCCAAGTAGGGAGTGCTGCTCTCTTTGAAGACGATCGTCTCATCGCTCTTGGAGACGAGGCAAGGGCGCGAGCCAGGGAGCGGGGTGTTTCCGGCAATGACCGGGGCCAGCAACTCCTGGCCCCCTGTCTTGTCGACCCACACTCGAGCCTTCCCCATCCATTTACAGGCAGCGGAGAAACGCTCGAAACCCTCATCAACGCTGCAGGGAGAGCCGGTTATGGGCAGCTAGCCCTACTTCCAAATGGTGAATCGGAACGGGACAGCCCAGACCGCTTAAAGGGATTCCAGCCGAAAGATTGCGATCTCAAAGTGCATTTATGGGGAAGCTTCAGTCACCGCGGAGAAGGAGAACGCCTCAGCAGCCACGCTGATCTTCTTCAGGCAGGGGCTATCGGTCTTAGCGCTGGCGAGCAGATGCCGTCTGCCAACCTCATCGACCGCGCCCTGATGCTCGGAGAGATGGCTGGAGCCCCTGTGCTGATTGCACCCCACGACTCCAGCCTGCGTGGAGACGGAATGATCAGGGAAGGCGTGGAAACACTCCGAGCCGGGTGGCCTGCCGATCCCACCATCAGCGAAACACTGCCCATGGGGCAGCTCCTGGAATTGCAGCGCCGCCACGGCAAGCGCAAGCTTGTGCTCATGAATCTCTCCACCGCTGATGGCGTGGAGATGCTGAGCCACACGCCGTCACCCGCTCTGGCCACGGTGAGCTGGTGGCATCTCGTACAGGATCGTTCCAAGCAAACAGCTGAAACAACCCAATGGTTTGTCACTCCATCCATTGGTGGAGAAGCCGATCGCAACGCCTTGATTGATGGCCTACGGGAAGGAACGATCAACGCCGTTGCTGTCCATGGCATGCCGCTCGACGATGAGGAGTGTCTTTTGCCTCCGGATCAACGTCCGAAAGGGCTATCCGGTCACCACCTCGTGCTGCCAACGCTCTGGAAGCATCTCGTGATCGATTTGGGATGGAGTGTGAACCAACTGTGGCAAGCGCTCAGTTTTGGCCCGGCACGGTTGCTTGGACAGGACGAAGAACGACTCAGGATCGGAAGCAACCGCTGGTTGCTCTTCGATCCTGAGCAAACATGGGATCACACCCGTGACGCCCCCTACGCCCCAAAAGCTGCCAACCAGCCTTGGATCGGCATCCCCATCCGAGGGCAAGTGGTGAGTTGTGGACTCAAGATCCCAACGAACCAAGCCGATTGAATGGCCAAAAGCGCCAGACAGCACGACCAATAATCTGATCTTCAGGAAGGAAGGCCCCCCCCGGCCAATAACGCCCATCCCAGCTGTTGCTGCGGTTGTCACCAAGAACGAGGACCCGTCCCTCCGGGACCGTGGCGTTCAGGGTGCGGCAAAGGCTCATCCCCCGCTTATCCAGAGCGCAGTAATTGGTCACATACGGCTCATCAAGAGCAACACCGTTGACTTGCACCTCTCCTCGAGGGTTCACCACCACCTGATCGCCCGCCACAGCCACAACCCGTTTGATGTAGGCATCACAAGCCGAATGACTGACTCCAGGAATCAGGCCAATCAAAGGGATATTGGCGAGAACGCATTGAAAAGGTGGGGGTGATGTGGTTGCGCGCAAGGCAGGATCAAAGGCATAGGGGGAATTGAACACAACGATTTCTCCTTGCCGAGGTTTGCGGCCGCGGTAGGTGAGCTTCTCGACCAACAGACGATCTTGGATCTGCAAGCCAGGCAGCATCGAGCCTGAGGGAATAAAGCGTGCCTCGGCCAAATAGTGGCGGATCCCGAAATAAAGAGCCACGGTGAAAAACAGCGGGCCCCAAAAATCCCAGAGCGGATGTCCAGAACCCCGTTCCTTTTTCAGATCCTGGTTGCGCTCCTGAAGAGGCTCGCTGCTGTTGGGTTGGTCGTCTTCAGAACGACTGTTGTGTTGCTTGTCTGCCAACAGGCACCTTGCTTCAATCCTGGAAATCACGATAGGCGCGATCAGCCTGTGCTTCTAGCCTGAAACCAGGCACGGTGATCCATGGTCCGACCCCGCTGGCAGGGCGTGAAACCCCGCACCATCCAATTGCTCTGGAATCGCTGGGATCAGGCCTTAGCCCTGATCGCAGCGCTCAACTTGATCTGGGTGATTTTCGATGTCACCTACATTCCGCTGCGAAATTTCTGGCTGCAGAGAACGCTGTATCCCCTCCCTTCGATCAACTTGGCCTTGCCACTGCCGTGGCTGCCAAACATCACCCCCCATTACGACCCGCTGAAGGGCATCGCTGTTCACCCCGACACGATGTCGTATGTCGAACATTTCCGCAGACTCGAGACAACCGCTTCAAAGCAGGGCATTAACAGTCCAGCCGCACGACAATTGCGGCTGGAATTGGTTGTTAAAAACAGCCAATTAGTGGATGAAAACCCGTTCATCAGCTCCGGGAATGTAGGCGCATTCGAAAAGCTCAAGAACCGTCTAAGAGCCCGAGCTGAGATGGATTCAGCCAAACAAGCGGCGGCCCATCTGCTCAGCGACCGTTACTTGAGCAACCACGACTGGGGCCAAGAGCAGCAGTTTTGGAACACCAAAATTCTCCCGCTGGCGGAGACCAATTACTCGCGCGGGATTGATGAAAACGGAATGCCAATCGACCTCTCCTGGCGGATCGACATACCGTTTCAAATCCTGTTCCTCTTGGACATCCTGGTTCGCACCATTCGACTGAAACGCCGATTTCCCGCGATTGCCTGGAGAGACGCCTTACTCAGACGTTGGATTGACCTACCTCTCCTGATCCCCTTTTGGCGTCTGTTGCGCGTTGTTCCAGTCACAGAGCGTCTGTCCCGCGCTCAGCTTCTGAATCTTGAGCCCCTTCGAGCAGCTGTCAGTCGCGGCGTTGTCGCCGTCCTAGCGCTTGAACTGTTTGAAGTGATCACACTTCGTGTGCTGGATGCCATGCAAGGCATCGTGCGCTCGCCAAATCTGCCCGACAGGATTCTCCGGCTTTGTAGTCATCAATCAGTAGACAGCAGTGAAGAGCGGGAACTGGCGGAGCTGCTGCGACTCTGGCTGCCTCTGATCCTCACGCAAGTGGGGCCAGGGATGCGGCCACAACTCGTGGCCCTCTTTGGCCACGCCCTGCAGAGGAATCTTGATGGCCTGGTCTTGCCGGCACCGCTCAGGGAGCTCCCTGGCGTGCAAAAGGCGGAATCCGAGCTGAGTCGTCAGCTCGCCATGGGGATGGTGGATTCGCTGTTGGGGCTTTCAAAGAGCGCAGGCGACCAACTTGGCCAGAAAGACCAAGTGCTCGAGGATCTAGGGATTCAAACGCTCGACCGTTTCTGGGAGGAGCTTGCACGCACCCTCGAACAAGGCGTGGTACTGGAAAGAAGCCAGGAACTCTTGGTGGCGTTCCTCGAAGAATTCAAACGCACCAGCATGTTCCAACTGCACACCCAAGGTGGCGTGGACGAACTGATTACAGAGCTGGATGGACTCAACTTCAACCCAAAAGGGCCTGATTCCAATCCTCGGGCTTGAATCCCACCAAAAAATCTCCGCTCGGCAATGCCACAAAAGGGCGTTTAATCAAACGCCCATCCGCCGCCAAAGCCGCCAGTGCTGCATCGTCACTCATCGCTTTAACGACCTCTGCCCCGAGAGCCCGATAGCTCTGACCACTGGTATTGAAGAGACGTTGACGACTCCCCAAGCGATCAAAGGCAAGCGCGAGCTCCTCTTTTGTGGGAGGAGCTGTTGTGATGTCAACGACCTCATAGGCCAGGTTGTTGGCATCAAGCCAAGCCAAAGCCTTACGGCAGGTGGAGCAGCGGGAGTAGCTGTAAACCTTGATGGTTGGAGCCAAGCTCAACGTCCAAACAAGTTCTTCAAAGCGCCAAGCAGGCTGTTTGAACCCTTGCCAACGCCTTCGTCAGGCCGAGTCCGAATGGTCACATCGCCATTCACACTGGTGCGGCAGCTCAAGCGATAGTTCGCAGGGCGATCGGAGAGGTACACCTCTTCGACATCACTACGGGGGGAAAGGTTCTGGGCTCCTTCGAGAACCTCGATCACGCAGGTTCCGCACTGGCCAACCCCTCCACAATTGTTGAGGTTATTCAGGCCTTTGTAGGGATTGATCCCGGAGGAAAGCGCTGCTTTCCGTAAATTCGCTCCTTCGATGCAACCGACCTGTTGGCCTTCCTGCTCAAAACGGATGGTGGGCACGGGTCGTTCACAATCTAGGCGCGAACCAACTTACAAGAAGTAAGGCCCTAATAGCGCTTCGATCACAGATCTTGCCGAGAAAAGCTGGATTCAGCACCCTGGGCCCTTAGCTACCGGCCGCTCGAATGCATGCCTCCAACAAGGGAGCGACGGCATCCGAATCACGCCAACCCCCAATCGAAATGACACGACCATCCATATTCTTGTAAGTACGGAAAAACTCGGCCACATCCTCCAGCTGGCTGGGTGCAATTTGCCGGATGCTCTGAATCCCTGCTTGCCGAGGGTCAGCGACGGGGACACAAAGAATCTTGCCGTCGTAATGACCCGTGTCATCCATGTCGAGCACTCCGATCGGCCTGGCTTTGATCAAACAGCCCGCAAAAGTGGGTTCCGCCATGATGACCATGGCATCAAGAGGCGATCCATCCTCCGCAAGGGTGTTGGGAACAAATCCGTAATCAAAGGGGTAGCGAATCGATGGGTGAAGCACCCGATCCAGGGCCATCACGCCAACGTCTTCTGAAAACTCATATTTATTGCAACTACCCGCTGGAATCTCAACGATCAGATTGAGTAGCCCCGGAGAGGGTGAAGGAGGCAGGGACCTCAGATCCATGACGATCTTGCGCAGTGAGTGGTGTCAAAGAACCCATGGGAGGGCGATCGGTCAGCACAGCAGCCAACGGAATCCCAAGGCTGGTGAAAGCGAGGATGAACCCCAGAAAGGCAAGTGTTGGCGCAGCAACTTGAAACGACGGTTGCGGAGAAAATTCGCGGGCAGGCTCGGGGTCCATTCAGACAGGATTAAGGACATCCGGCAGGGGAGGGAAGTACTCCTGTGCAAGCCATACCCAATGGCATGGAAAGCTCCGGAAAGGCGTTATGAAGAAACTAAAGAGATTGTCGCACCATCCCAGCGCTAAGCGGCTGGACGCTCTTGTCGATCACGGCGCGCCGCCAGGTCAGAGGGAGCTGCGGGAAGGTCTTCCAAATGTGTTCTGATTTGGCGCAACTCTTCGAGAATGGCTCCTAAGACTTGCTGAGTCGCTGTCGAAGGAGAGTTGAGAACTTCAACGGTGACCTCCTTGATCCTCAAGACATCCTTGGCAAAACGTGCAACCTCATTGGGATGAAAAAGGAGAGGATCCTTTTGATCACTGCGGTATTCAGGATTTAACTTTTTAGGGTTAAAAGGAGGATTTAAATTACGAACGTCAGTATTTGTATAACGATAAACAGAAGCCCTTGATCGATTTAAGGATTTTTGAACATCATCGATAGCAACTAAAGCATCTGATTGAGCCATCACCGCATCAACATCTTTTTCGGATATCAAGGAATCTTCGGCAGCAGAAACAGGATCATTGATCGACCTAGGAAACATGAGACTGATTTAGGACGCACTGGATTGGGCAGACAGTAGCAGCTGAGACTCAGGATGCCAGCGTCGTTCCAAGCGATCGGGACACTTCCTGAAGCGACCTCTTTTTGCAGCGGTGGTAGCTTCCAATCTTGTTGATCATTGATCGCTATGCGCGTCTCCCGCCTGATGCTGGTGACGCTGCGGGATGTTCCCGCTGACGCCGAAATCGCCTCGCAACAATTGCTGATTCGTGGCGGATATATCCGACGCGTTGGCTCAGGAATCTATGCCTATCTCCCACTGATGTGGAGGGTCCTTCAAAGGGTGATGAGAATCGTCAGGGAGGAGATGAATGAGATAGGGGCCCTTGAAACGTTGCTACCGCAACTTCAACCGGCCGAATTGTGGGAAAAAAGTGGCCGATGGCAGGGCTACACCGCCGGCGAGGGGATCATGTTCCACCTTGAAGATCGCCAGGAGCGCTCCCTTGGCCTAGGCCCCACCCATGAAGAAGTCATTACGGAATTAGCCAGCGACCTCTTGAAGTCGTATCGCCAGCTCCCCGTCACCCTCTATCAAATTCAAAGCAAATTCAGGGACGAGATTCGCCCACGCTTTGGCTTGATGCGAGGCCGTGAATTCATCATGAAGGATGCCTATTCCTTCCATGGCGATGAAGCAGATCTGGCAAGCATGTACGCGCAGATGGAAAAGGCCTACACCCGGGTCTTTCAACGTTGCGGCCTGACGGCTGTCGGGGTGGATGCCGATAGTGGAGCCATCGGCGGCGCCGCATCCCAGGAATTCATGGTGACGGCAGATGCTGGCGAAGATTTAATCCTCATCAGCCCTGATGGTGATTACGCAGCCAATCAAGAAAAAGCTATCTCGATCGCACCCCCTGCTCTGCCTTTACCAAGCGGGGAATCGCAGGTCATGTCCACTCCAGGGCAAATCACGATTGATGCGCTCTGCTCCTCCCAGTCGCTTGACCCCAGCCAAGTCATCAAGGTGCTGCTTCTCCTCGCCAAGCTCGAATCTGGCGATGAACAGCCGGTTCTTGTTTGTCTCCGAGGAGACCAGGAACTCAACGAGGTGAAACTCGTGAATGCGCTCACACAACAGCTCGATAGCCCCGTTCTCGATCTCAGCCCGATCAATGCCGATCAGCTGAAATCTCAAGGACTGCAGCCATGGCCGTTTGGATCCATCGGCCCTGACCTGTCTGATCAGCACCTCACGGGCGCGCGCAGCTGGCGAACGAAGTTTTACAAACTCGCCGATACAACAGCTGCCGAGCTCGACCGTTTTGTCTGCGGAGCCAACACAAGCGACGAGCACCGTTGGGGCTGCACTTGGTCTGATCTCGGCACCATTCCAGCGCTGGATCTCCGCAATGCCAGAGCAGGAGATCACTGTGTCCACAGCCCAGAACAGAGCCTCGAAGAACGACGCGGGATCGAGGTGGGGCATATCTTTCAACTCGGTCGCAAGTACTCCCAATCCATGGGAGCTCAAATCACCACGAAAGAAGGCAAACAGCAGCACCTCTGGATGGGGTGTTACGGCATAGGAATCTCACGCCTTGCCCAGGCAGCCGTTGAGCAGCATCACGATGATGCTGGAGTGATCTGGCCGCTCAGCCTTGCCCCTTTTCAGGTGATCGTGGTGGTAGCCAATGTTCAAGACGAGGTCCAAATGGGCCTTGGTGAAGAGATTTACAACGAGCTGCGGGCCGCGGGAATCGATGCCCTCCTGGACGATCGTGGAGAGCGGGCCGGCGTGAAATTCAAGGATGCCGATCTCATTGGAATCCCTTGGAGAGTTGTGGTTGGTCGCGCTGCCGCCGATGGGAAGGTGGAACTCGTGCAACGGTCGGAGAGGGACGCCAACGTTTTAAGTCGAGCCGAAGCCATCTCTTCCCTGCTTGAAGCGATCCCGACCGAGCTACGGGTCCAGCTCTGACCCCGCGTAAAGTCCAGCAAATTTCCTTCGTCATGATCGCCGTACTGAAACGCCTTACCAGCCGTCTAATCAATCTGAGCCTGGCCCTCTGTCTTGGGCTTTCCTTGCTCGTAACGGCCTGCGGAAACGAATCGTCCACGCTTAGCGGGGACTATGTCCAAGACACAGTCGCTGTTGCCCACACCATTCACGACACGTTGGCGCTTCCCCAGGACGCGGCGAATCGCCAAGAGGCTGAAGGAGAGGCTCGCGATTTGATCACCGACTACGTCTCTCGCTACAGAGCACGTCCCAAGGTGAACGGCTTGAGTTCTTTCACGACCATGCAGACGGCACTCAACTCCTTGGCTGGTCACTACAACAACTACACCAACCGTCCCGTTCCCGATGCTCTGCGAGCCAGGATCGACAAGGAACTGGGCAAGGCCGAAAAAGCAGCCGTTCGCGGCACTTGATCACAAAATCGAACAGCACTTTGACCGCAGGCAGGACTGTCTGCGAAAGTGCTGGATTGTGCAGAAATGCGGCTTCGGGCCGCCGATTCTTTGGCCAACGTTGTCGTCATCGGTGCTCAATGGGGTGACGAGGGAAAAGGAAAGATCACGGATCTTCTGAGCCGCTCCGCTGATGTTGTGGTGCGTTATCAGGGAGGCGTTAACGCCGGCCACACCATCGTGGTGGACGGTCGCGTGCTCAAGCTTCACCTGATCCCTTCCGGAATCCTCTACCCAGACACCACCTGCCTGATCGGCTCCGGAACCGTGGTCGATCCCAAGGTGATGCTCGAAGAACTCGACATGCTGATCTCCAACGGGATCGACATTTCAGGGCTCCAGCTGGCATCCACGGCGCACGTCACGATGCCTTACCACCGCCTCTTGGATCTGGCGATGGAAAAGCAACGAGGTGAGCGCAGAATCGGCACAACCGGCCGCGGCATCGGCCCCACCTATGCGGATAAGTCTCAGCGAAGCGGCATTCGTGTTCTCGACCTGCTCGACGAAGATCGACTGCGGGATCGGCTTGAAGGGCCGTTGAGCGAGAAGAATCAACTGCTCGAAACCATCTATGGCGAAAAGCCGTTGGATGCTGAAGAAATCATCAGTGAATATCTGGCTTACGGAAAGCGCTTAGCGCCTCACGTGGTGGATTGCACCCGTGCCATCCATGAAGCCGCGAGCAACCGCAAAAACATTCTTTTTGAAGGAGCGCAAGGCACTCTCCTCGACCTCGATCACGGGACCTATCCCTACGTGACCTCCTCCAATCCTGTGTCAGGAGGGGCCTGCATCGGTGCAGGTGTCGGCCCGACCCTGATCGACCGAGTGATTGGGGTGGCCAAGGCTTACACCACTCGGGTTGGAGAAGGTCCCTTCCCCACAGAGCTCTCGGGAAGTTTGAACGACCAGCTCTGTGATCGAGGCGGGGAGTTTGGAACAACCACGGGCCGCCGTCGCCGTTGTGGCTGGTTTGATGGGGTGATTGGGCGCTACGCCGTTCAAGTCAACGGACTGGATTGCCTGGCGATCACCAAGCTCGATGTCCTGGACGAGATGGATGAAATCCAGGTGTCCGTCGCCTACGAGCTCGACGGCGAACGCATTGAGCACTTCCCCAGCAGCTCCGAAGATTTCGCTCGCTGCAAGCCCATCTTTGAAACCCTCCCTGGTTGGCAATGTTCCACGGCGGAATGCCGTCGCCTCGAAGACCTTCCTGCGCCGGCGATGGACTACCTGCGCTTCCTCGCCGACCTGATGGATGTGCCGATTGCCATCGTTTCCCTCGGCGCCAGCCGAGACCAAACGATCGTGGTGGAAGATCCGATCCATGGGCCCAAACGCGCACTCCTCAGCGCCTGAGCCCGCTCGCATCGCTGACGCAAAACAGCGATCCAGCGAACAGCCATACTCGCTGTACTACCGACAGCAGAGATGTCCTCCACTCCCCGGTTCAGCACCGCCAGTTCTCTCGACGTCGTAGGCATCGGTAACGCCATCGTCGACGTCTTGGTTCAAACCGAGGACCAATTTCTGAGCGATCACAACCTCAGCAAGGGCAGCATGGCCCTTGTTGACGAGGACCAAGCCAAAAGCCTCTACGAAGCAAGCGGTCCAGGTCTCGAAACCTCTGGAGGTTCAGCCGCCAACACCCTGGCCGGTCTCGCTCAACTCGGGAGCAAGTCCGGGTTCATTGGTCGTGTTCGTGACGACCAACTAGGAACCATCTTTATCCACGACATCCGCTCTGTGGGCACCCGTTTTGAGACACCGGCTGCCGTGAGCGGTGCTAGTACGGCCCGTTGCCTCATCTTGGTCACCTCGGATGCCGAGCGCACCATGTGCACCTACCTCGGTGCCTCAACCCAACTGGATCCTGATGATCTCGATCTCTCCATGGTTCGCGACACCAAGGTTCTCTATCTCGAGGGCTACCTCTGGGATAGCCCTGAGGCCAAAAAGGCTTTCATCACAGCGGCTGAAGCCTGCCGAGAAAGCGGCGGACAAGTCGCCCTCTCCCTCTCCGATGGTTTCTGCGTTGACCGTCACCGTGAAAGCTTTCTCGAGCTTGTCGATGGACATGTCGATGTGCTCTTTGCCAATGAGGATGAGATCAAATCGTTGTACGGAGCCACAGACTTCGAGAGCGCGCTTGAACAAGTGAAAGGTCGATGCAGCGTGGCCGTGCTGACCCGCAGTGTTCAAGGGTCTGTGGTGCTCTGCGGGGATCAACGCTGGGACATCCCCTCCTACAAGCTCGGCGATCTCGTCGACACCACAGGAGCGGGCGATCTCTATGCGGGTGGCTTCCTGCATGGGTACACCCATGACCTTCCCCTTGATGTCTGCGGCAAAATGGGATCAATCTGTGCCGGACATGTGGTGACCCAATTGGGGCCTCGCTCCAAGGTTTCCTTGCCTGATCTGATCGCTAAGCATCTGGATTGATCGACGCCGCGGCCCAAGCGCCGTAGGCGTGCGATGGCTGAGCCTGCCAATGCAGGATCTCAGGGGTGTCGTAGCTGTGAAGGGCCTCGATGGCCTCCAGCAGCGCGTTCAAACCGGGTGCCGTGGTCTTGATCAGAAGCTGCACTTCATTGGCATGTTCAACCCGCCCTTCCCAGCGGTAGCAAGACTGAATGGCCTGGAAGCTCACGCAAGCTGCTAGCTCACGGCTGATCAGCTGCTCAACGAGTGCAGAGGCTTTCTGAGCATCAGCCTCCGTGGTTAAAACCAACCACAAAGCCTCAGGACGTGGTGCCATTCAGATGCGTGAGAAGCTCGCCCACGCTATGCACAACAACAACTTCAGCAATCGGTAGAGGTCGGCGCAGGAGCCACAACCCCAGCCCCATCTCGATCGAAAGGCTCGCCCAGAGCGCCTCCGTCGCCCCCCCCGACTGCCTGCAGACCACGTCTGTGATCGCCCAGCGCCTGCAAAGCGCTGCTTCCAGGGCCCCTGGCTCGGGACCCTGCAGGGGTCGCACCACGGCCAGATGATCCGATGGAACGCGCGCTGCTGCCGCCTGAATCAGCGACATCGGCGAAGGAAGGACGCGAGCAAACACGGTGGCTCCTGCTTCACGCGCGACCCTCGCTGCTTCAACCAATTGGCGGGCACCGAGGGCCAAAAGAAGGCGTCGCCCCGCTAACGACTGATCGGCAAGGTCCACCATGGAGCTGAGCACAAAAGCCTTCCCCGAGGCCTCCATCCGCCGTTCGAACCGCACCAACCTCTGGCCCCAGCTTTTGCAAGCCTGGTTCAACTGGTCGCTAATCCTCAGCGCAAACGGGTGAGTGGCATCCACAACCCAATCCACAGGAATCGTCTGCAGCCATTGAGAAATCCCCTCTGAACCCCCGAGCGCACCCACGTGGATCCCTTCCAGCGGCATCCCCTGATAGGGCTGCGCAGCAGAGTCACTGACGACGCTGACATGGACATGCCAGCCTTGCGAGATCAGAACCGCCGCCAACCGCGGGCCATCACCCGTCCCTGCCAGCAACCAGACAGTCCCCTGGCGATTCTCCGGTCGGTGCATCAGGATGGCGCTCACCGTCACAGCTGAGAATGAACCACTGCGTGCTCGAGGTGGATGTCCTTCAAGCTCCCACCCTGCGATACACCCAAGACAACCAAACGCCCATTGCTGAGATGGACGTTTCTTTTGATGCCCTCAGACCTGATGATCCCAAGGGGCAGTTGAAGGTGGTGGGATGGGGAAATCTTGCCCAGGACCTTCAAAATCGCGTGCAGGTAGGGCAGCGTCTCCTGATTGAGGGCCGACTGCGAATGAACACGGTTCCTCGTCAAGACGGCACCAAAGAGAAAAGAGCTGAGTTCACCCTCTCGCGACTCCATTCAGTGGGAGGAGCGGTCTCGAGTCAAGACCAGCCCCCAGTGGCTGCGCGCACGGCGCCAGCTCGCCCCGTACCAGCGCAAACAACGCCCCAGTCCTCGCAAGCACCTAGCAAGCCAGCGGCGGATGGGCAGGACTCAGCAGCTCAGTGGAACACCTCTCCCCTGGTTCCCGAGACCGACGACATTCCTTTTTAACGCCAGCAAGCACCTGAGTTTTCACTGGCTTTTGTCAGAAAATTGTTCTGAAGCGCGCAACAGCAGCTGCCCCAGCTCTCGCTCCAGGGCCGCTAAATCCAGTCTTAATTCGGGCCAGCGACCACGATCAATTTGTTCGAGCAGCCAAGCGCGATCCGTCTCTAGCTGAGCGATCAGCTCACGGGTTTCTACAGGCTGCTCGGACGGGGTGTTCATGATTCTTGGACTCCTGCACCCATCCTGCAGCCCTCTTGGTCACAATGGCTTCAATGCACGGGCCCCCATGAACGAGCTCATTTCGCCCGGAAGTCTGATCACCATCGCTGGCGGTGTCCTCACCGTGGTTGGTGCTTTGGCCTACGGAGCTGGCAATGCCAATCTCAGCCTGCCCACCATCTTTTACGGAATCCCCATCTTTCTCGGGGGGCTCGCGCTCAAATCCTCTGAGCTTCCCCCAGCACGCCGGGTGACACCCAAACCACAATTTCGCGCAGAACGCGAGGCGGCGTCTCCGGAACTGGTCAAGCTGCTGAATGACGTCACGCGCTGGCGCTATGGGCAGAAAGCACATCTCGAGAGCTCTCTTGAAGCACTGAAACTGTGGGATGAGGACAAGCCTTCTCAGCTACTGGAAGTCGAAGAGATCTGCGGTGATGCTGGATATGGGCTAAGGATGCGCTTTGCTTGCGAAGCCGTGGGTCTCGAGCGTTGGCAAGAACGCCGCGAGCGCCTGGGACGCTTTTTTGCCAAAGGGCTTGAAGCGCAAATCATCTCGCTGGAAAACGATCAGCTGGATTTAACCCTGCTTCCCAAGAGTGAGGCCACGACAGGCGAGCATGGAGAGCCCTGAGCACCTGCAGCATGGATGATTCCCTCCGGGTCTCCGTCCTGAGCGAGGCCCTTCCATATATCCAACGATTTGCTGGACGGAGAATCGTTGTCAAGTACGGCGGCGCGGCCATGGTCCACGCAGAGCTACGCGATGCGGTGTTTCGCGACATCGCCCTGCTGGCAAGTGTGGGAGTGCAACCCGTGGTGGTGCATGGCGGAGGCCCAGAGATCAACACCTGGCTCAAGCGGCTCGATATTCCCTCCGAGTTTCGCGACGGATTGCGGGTCACCGATGCCGACACGATGGACGTGGTGGAGATGGTGCTTGTCGGCCGTGTGAACAAACAGATCGTCAATGGACTCAACCGACTGGGAGCTAGCGCTGTAGGCCTCAGCGGTAGTGACGGCCGACTGGTGGAGGCACGTCCCTGGGGGGATGGAAATCATGGCTTGGTCGGCGATGTAGCACGGGTCAATCCCGATGTGTTGGAACCACTTCTGGCGCGGGGATACGTTCCGGTGATTTCAAGCGTGGCTGCCAACCTGGAAGGGGAATCTCACAACATCAATGCCGACACGGTTGCTGGTGAGCTTGCCGCTGCACTGGAAGCGGAGAAATTGATTTTGCTGACGGACACCCAAGGAATCCTTCGTGATCGCGACAATCCCGACTCCTTGATCCGACAACTGAGGCTGTCCGAGGCACGGCAATTGATTCACGAGGGCGTTGTGGCCGGTGGGATGACCCCCAAAACCGAATGTTGCATCCGTGCCCTAGCTCAAGGGGTAGCGGCAGCGCACATCGTGGATGGTCGTGTCCCCCATGCCCTTCTCCTTGAAGTCTTCACCGATGCCGGCATCGGAACGATGGTTCTCGGCCGCGGTTAATCGATGACCAATGCCCTGGCAGCCGCAGAAGCCGCTCTGGAGCGTGGCGATTACGGCCAATGCATCGCCCTGTTGGAGCCCCTCGCAGAAGCCAACCCGATCAGCGACAGTCGAGGAGCTGAGATCCGCATGCTGATGGTCACAGCTTGGATGGGAAAGGGGGATGAAAACAAGGCGCTGAGCACCTGCCGACTGCTCACCCGTTGCAAGGATCCAGATCTGCGAATCAGGGCGCGGCAATTGCTGGATGTGCTGGAAGCGCCAAGCCTGGCAAGACCTGCGAATTGGTCGATGCAATTGCCAACCTTGGAGATGGACCCGCGTGTTGGCAAACGATCCAAGTTGTTCAATCGCCGCAAACTGCCGCCGCCGCCGCCATCCCCTCCCACCGGTCCAACCCGTGCGCCAGCAGGCTTTGCATTGCTGGTGATCGCCGTGCTGGTGGGGCTCACGCTCTTGTTGAGCGGCTGCGTACGCATCACTGCAGACCTCAGCCTCCCAGGACCAGACAGGGTGGAGATGGCTTGGACGATCGATAGCCGCAGTGGCCTCAACCTTCCATGGCAAGACGCGTTCAGTCGTGAGCTGAGGGTGATGAATCTGCCGTGGAAGATTCGCAACGCAGGCCATGGTCACCTGGAGGTGAAGGCACCGACTCAAACCAGTGAAGACGCCGCTGCACTCCTCAGCCAAACCGTGGAAGCAGCAGGACGCACGGCAGGCCTTTCATTGCCACCACCCACCCTCCAGCTGACAGAGCGCAACTGGCTGGTGGGGCTTAAGCAGGAGCTACTTTTGGAACTCGATCTAAGCGCTCTTGAGAGCCTCAATGAGCTGCAAATCGCAATACGCCTTGGGGAGCAAGCGAGCTTGCGCAGCTTGCAAAGCAGCCCTGCCGTGGCAAGCAAAAATGCCAAGGGCGAGCTCATCTGGCCCCTCAGGATTGGCGTTCAGAATCGTTTGCAATGGAGTCAGTGGCGTTGGAGCCGGCTCGGATTGGGCGGTCTCGCGATCTTGGCGCTGCTCGTGTTGACGGCCAGCCTGCAACGGCTCCGATTGCTGATGGGTTTCGGCTACCCGGAATTACCGTCTTGAGTTCAGAGCTGCAGCGGGTCTGGATCAACAGCCAGGGCCACCCCACTGGGCAAGCCATCCCATAGGGAGCTGCCGGATGGCAAAGGCAAGGCAGAAGCTTGGGGCCCATGCAACAACAACTGCCAGCGGCTGCGACCAGCAACCCGTGCCACCGGAGCTGGAGCTGGACCGATGAGCTGCCAACCAGAGTCCTTGCAACCGGGTCGAAGCTGTTCCGCCAACACGGCAGCTGCCGTCGCCGTTGCGGATGCAGATGTCCCAGACAATCGCAACACGCAAGCCCTGGCAAAGGGCACCAATCCAGCATCGCGTCGCTCCACGGCTTCCTCCTCCAGAAAACGCTCATAACGCCCATCCACTAGATGCAAAATCACCGGATGATCGGGGCTGTAGGTCTGAACGAGCACTTGCCCTGGACGCTCACCACGACCAGCCCTGCCAGCCAGTTGCAACAACAACTGAAGCGCCTGCTCCCCAGCGCGAAGATCGGGACGATGCAACAGGCCATCAGCCGCCAACACGGCCGCAAGCGTGACGCGCGGCAGGTCCATCCCTTTTGCCAACATTTGAGTCCCCACCAACACATCCGCTTCGCCAGCGGCAAATTGATCCAACAACCGCCGATGGCCGTCGCGTCCCCCGGTGGTGTCCCGGTCAAAGCGCAGCAATCGCAGTCCTTCCAACTCAGACTCCAGCTGTTCCAAAACCCTTTGAGTCCCAGCGCCAAAGGGCTTAAAAGCCGTAGAACCACAGTGTCCGCAGCTCGTCGTCACCGGAGCTCGATGATCACACCAGTGGCAACGCAGCCACTGTTGAGCGGTACTTTTCCCATGAACGGTTAGCGCCACATCGCAGTGGGGACACTGCATCACCTCCCCACAGCTTCGGCAGCTCAAAAACGTGCTGTATCCACGACGCGGTACCAAGACAACCGCCTGTTCCCCTTGTTCAGGAAGTTTCGACAAGCGATCCATGAGCGCCCTGCTGATTAAGCGGCGATGGCCATCGGCCAGCTCATGGCGCATGTCAATGATCTGCACCGGCGGCAAAGGCTGATCAGAGATGCGCTGTTGAAGCCGCGCTAAAGCCAGCGGACCGTCTGGAGCAAGCTGAATCCAGGTCTCAAGAGAGGGGGTGGCGCTACCCAGCAACACACGCCCTCCCTCCCGTTGCACTCTCGCCATCGCCAGGTCACGGGCGTGATAGCAGGGCATCGGGGATTCCTGCTTATAAGAGCTGTCATGCTCCTCGTCCAACACGATCAAACCCAGGGGGCTGAGCGGCAGAAAGATGGCTGAACGGGTGCCAACGATGACGAGCGGCCCCTCTGCTTCCAGACTGTTGCGCCAGGTGCGTACCCGTTCCCGTTCCGTGCAACCGCTGTGATATTCGAGCACGCGCGAACCAAATCGACGTCGACAGCGATCGACCAGCTGGGGGATCAGACCAATTTCTGGTGTTAGCACCAACACATGCCGCCCTGCGGCCAACTCATCGGCAGCCAGCTGGAGATAGACCTCGGTCTTCCCTGAGCCGGTGATCCCCCAAAGCAGCACACCCCCACCTTCCGGCTGATTTTTAAGGGTTTCGATCGCAATCGTCTGCTCGTCGGTAAGGGTTCTCGGCACTTCCATCTCCGAAACAACTCCCAGCGACGGCGGACTTGGTTGGGCATCCGTAGCGAGACGCAACTCACGAACCAGCCGTTCCCGGCGCACCAGGGCTTGCACGATTCCTGATTGAAAGCCTGCCGCTACCAGGTCTCGCTGCCACGCTCCTCCCCCCAACTCCTGCAACTTGGCCACCAAGCAGGCCTGCCGCGCCGGCAAATCAGCATCCAAACCAGCGTTGCTATCAGGCAACGACACCCACCACAGCCTGCGTTCCTTCACGCTGGCGACAACGCGCTGACCAAGCCAGCCGGGAGGAAGCGCTGCTTTCAGCATTCGAAACGGGCTGGTGTGGCAACGCTGCGCCATCTCCTCAAGCCACGATCTCCATGACTGTCCAACAGCAGCCTGTTGAAGGAGAGCCTCGACCGGCTGGAGCGCACGCTTTTCATCCACAGACGGCCTGCGGCAGGCCGTGACCAAACCCTGCATGCGACGACCACGAAGAGACACCTGAACCAGGTCCCCTAAACGGACATTCAGCTGCTTGCCATCGCTGTAGGTGAAGGTGCGACCATCCCGCCCAGCCTCGAGCCAAACATCAACCACCACTGAAACTGGCGGCGGACGGACGGGATTTTTTGAAAAATCGGTTATTGGGGTTGCGTTCATGACACGTTTTTTTTAAAATAAAACTGTTGGACAGCTCTATAGCTGTTGTTGGAACCAGCAGAGTTCCTTCCAAAGGGAAGATCCGAAGTTCGAGCCATGGGATTCCATGAAGCCGACCGGTCTGAGAATGCCCTTGACAGTTCTGCATCGGACCACTCCAGCTCTCTCAACTTTGCTTAACGCTCCGCGTTTTTCTTTGCGCACCGTTTCTATGACGGGAAGGTGACGCCACAAAAGCAACGGCCTCCATCAGGCTGGTTGCCCTGACTGTTGATGACATTCGCCTCCTGTCCCGCTCTCTCCCTCGTTACTGACCGCCATGAGTCCTGCCGCGACCAAATTGGCACAGGCCAAAGCAAAACCAGCGCCTTCGATCGTGATGCTGGCCGATGAAAAAGGTCAGCCAAAGCTGGTGAAGGCCAAAGCAAAGCCTGCCTCGAAAGCCAAAACCGCCACAAAAGCCAGCACGAAAACAAAAGCAAGCAAAACCAGCACAAAAGCCAAAACCAGCAAGGCCAGCAGCAAAGCAAAAGCCACCGCTCCTGCCGCCAACCTGGACACATCAGCTGATCAATTGCTGGCTGCGGCGGCGACAACCGCAACCGCGGTGAAAGCCACTGAAACGGCAGCTGCAAAGGCCAAAGATGCCAAAGCAGAAGCGAAAGCCAAGGTCTTGGCGAGCATCAAAGTTGGGCCTAAAGGCGTCTACACCGAAGACTCCATTCGGGTTTACCTGCAGGAAATCGGACGCATTCGCCTCCTGCGTCCGGACGAAGAGATTGAATTGGCTCGCAAAATTGCGGACCTGCTGCATCTCGAGGAACTAGCTGCGCAATTTGAGAGCGATAACGGCAAACTTCCTGACACCAAGGAATGGGCAGCACTGGTTGAGATGCCAGTGATCCGTTTCCGCAGACGGCTGATGCTCGGCCGACGCGCCAAAGAAAAAATGGTGCAATCGAACTTGCGCCTGGTGGTGTCGATCGCCAAGAAATACATGAACCGAGGCCTGAGCTTTCAGGACCTCATTCAGGAAGGCAGCCTCGGTCTCATTCGTGCTGCAGAGAAATTCGATCATGAAAAGGGGTACAAGTTCTCGACCTATGCCACCTGGTGGATCCGTCAGGCGATCACCCGTGCCATTGCCGATCAGTCGCGAACCATCCGACTACCCGTTCACCTTTACGAGACCATTTCAAGGATCAAGAAAACCACCAAGGTTCTCAGCCAGGAATTTGGTCGCAAGCCAACAGAGGAAGAAATCGCTGAATCGATGGAAATGACCATCGAAAAATTGCGATTTATCGCCAAGAGTGCACAGCTCCCAATCTCCCTCGAAACCCCCATCGGCAAAGAAGAGGATTCACGACTGGGCGACTTCATCGAAGCCGACATCGAGAATCCAGAGCAAGATGTTGCCAAAAACCTTCTTCGAGAAGACCTTGAAGGAGTTCTTGCAACGCTTAGCCCCCGTGAGCGTGATGTCCTGCGCCTTCGCTATGGACTTGACGATGGACGCATGAAAACATTGGAAGAGATTGGACAAATCTTTGATGTAACCCGCGAGCGGATTCGTCAGATTGAAGCCAAAGCTCTAAGAAAATTGCGCCATCCCAACAGGAATGGGGTCTTGAAAGAATATATCAAATAGCAACCCAAGCTTATATTGATCCACTAGTAGCTCCCTTCCAACAGCCTGGGTTTCTATTAGTGGAGTACCTAACTGGCGGCTAGATAAAAATTATTCATATTGCAAATATAGTTTCTATCTTTTCCATTCGAGGACTAACTCGTCAGAGCTTAGTCTAATATTAAAGAGAATTTGATTTATTAGCTTTTTCTCAGAGATGACTAGCGAATCATGGCTGCCATTACGCAATGGCCTACACGGCACAACAGCATGGTATAGAAATATTCAAAACCCACTATCCAACATAAAAGAAGTTGAGATCATCACAGCAAGGCGACTTAGGAGAGGATGCAAGCCCCTAATCGGACGATACTACGAACCACTTAATATTTCAAAGCTGATATTCCAAATAACAAGTCCAAAAAATATCTTTCTACCTGAAGTAAAAACATCACTTGCATTTTTATTAGGATCAATTCTTTTCAGCATTGGTGGCGCTCTCGATTTGAGCAACATTCACGGGGCGACCTATTTATTCGTTATCGGATCGACCGCCTTCTTGCTAGGAGCATACTGGCAAATTGATCAGATGATCAAAACCCATCGACTACACTTAAGCGGGAAAATAGACTATCTATCGTGCAGCTTTATAGCAGTATTAAGCTCAAAAATAGGGACACTTGCATACAATCTCAATAGCTATTCTTCATATCTTCATCCAAAAGCAATCAACTGGGCATGGCTTATGTCCGAAACAATTCCGTACACCGCAGGAAGCTTTCTGTTCGTCATCGCTGGATATTTTCATATCGTAGAAATTGGACATGGACGAGGAATATTAACAGCACAAATTCAGAGTTTAGAGTGGTGGATTGCAATTACTTTTGCACTCGGCTCATTATTTTTTCTCATCTCAGCCATTCTGGGCTTCCCAGGCGACATCCAAACAGCTACTGCCGTGCATCAAAATGCTTCGGATATTTTCTGCATCATCGGAGGGTTAACCCTTTCCATTCATTCGATTTTAAGCCTCGCAGAGTGCAGTGAAGCCAACTGAAAGCAAGCAATACAAATACTCCATATCAACAAGATCTTTCAACAAACCAAGTAGATCCCATTATGTTGAACTCAAGGCATGTTGAGCCTCCATGCATCACGGCATCTACCCCTGAGACAAACCCCAAATACATGACTAGATAGAAAAAATGATTTTTTACTCACAACATCATCTTTGACCAACCAATTGTCCCTAACCATCAACCATCCCATACATCATAAAAAGCTATTTACTGAAAGCCTATCAAACAAATGAACACAAACAGAAGTACATCAAGCGACTTTCTTCAGGCCCTTGACTCACTCAAAAAAGCAAGACTTGTCACTCGAGCATTCATGATGCACGAACATCAATACAATGCCCTGTCCGAAGACGAACAAGAAAGCTTGTTCAATAGCATCACGCCCTTTTTTAATACAATTTTCGAGATCGAAGACAGAATTTTGGCCTGGTATCGCGAATTTCATCCAGATCTCACAGACGATGACGACCTAATTGAGTCAATCGAAAAGGAACTCGACTACGAAACGCTTCTTTCCGAAAAAGGGAAATTAGACCTAGAAAAACTTTTTAAAGAGGATTCGGATATTGGCAACCATAACTGAGAAAGCAACAAGCCATTCGAGCTTGAACACTAAAGCTTGAAATTCAAAATTAAAATTCCAGGGCTTGAGATTCAACGCTCGTCAATCAACGATTATGAATATCAGCTTATGCCTCATCCTCAATGCATTCGGTGAACTCTTGAAAAGCCCGTTTCAATCGTTCCACAGGAGTTTCTGAAGGCGGACACTCTTGGGATGTGTTGCGTGCATAGACCTGAAGAAGCCGAGGATCAGGATCAAGAATGGAGGCCACGGCGGCTTTATAAACCACAACATTTTTTTGTGACGTCAGGCCCTCTAGATAAGGCTGCAATTGCCAAGGCTGATCAGAGCTGGTTTGAATCACACTGAGTGGACGTATCAATTGGTATGCCCGTTCACCATCTGGATCGGTTGTGTTCCTCAGCCGCGCCATCAAGACACCGCCGCTGCTTAACAGGATCAATTTGATTGTGCCCTCATTCAAAAGCGGCAAAAAAGGGAGGACCTCCTTGCCCGACGTTGCCTGATCCAGAGCAGGCAGACCGTCCTTACGAACTCCGTTAACCACAGGCCCTGGCATGGCAATCGCTCATCTGTGTTGAATCGTAAAGCTGAGCGCCCTGACAAGGCGACTGAGAGGCATGCCAATTTTCATAGACATGCACGTGACAGCGGGGGGCACGTCTGCGTAATCTTGCGGACTGAAGTCTCTCAAACATGGCTCTCGAGCATCTGCGCATCGCCTCACGCCGCAGCCAGCTGGCCATGGTTCAGACCAATTGGGTCAAAGCAGAACTTGAAAAAGCCCACCCCGGTCTCGCCATTTCTGTTGAGGCCATGGCAACCCAGGGAGACAAAATCCTCGACGTTGCCCTAGCGAAGATCGGAGATAAAGGCTTATTCACCAAAGAGCTGGAAGCTCAAATGCTGGTGGGCCGTGCCGAGATCGCTGTTCACTCCCTCAAAGACCTCCCTACAAATCTTCCTGAAGGGCTGATGCTGGGTTGCATCACCGAACGGGAAGACCCCGCCGATGCCTTAGTGGTGAACAGCAAAAATGCTGAGTACACACTGGAGACACTCCCAGAGGGTTCGGTTGTTGGAACGAGCTCGTTACGCCGCCTAGCCCAGCTGCGCTATCACTACCCCCATCTTCAGTTCAAAGACGTTCGCGGGAACGTTATTACCCGTCTTGAGAAACTCGACTCAGGCAATTACGACTGTTTGATCTTGGCCGCCGCTGGACTCAGCCGACTCGGCTTCGGCGATCGAATTCACCAAAGCATCCCCGGAAACATCTCTCTCCATGCGGTGGGGCAAGGAGCTTTAGGGATTGAATGCGTCTGCGATCGTCCCGAAGTGATGGAGCTGATTCAAGTGCTAAACCATGCACCAACCGCAGCTCGCTGCTTAGCGGAACGAGCCTTCCTGAGGGTGCTTGAGGGCGGTTGCCAAGTGCCCATCGGCGTAAACACCCAAATTGAAGGTGACACCATCCAGCTCACGGGGATGGTGGCCAGCCTCGATGGCAAGCGGCTGATCCGTGACGAGCAGGCTGGCCCCATCGCCGACCCTGAAGCGGTGGGACGAGACCTCGCCCATAAGCTCAAAGATCAAGGAGCTGGCGAGATCCTTCAAGAGATCTTTGAACAGGAGCGGAGCCAGTGATCGCTGGTTTCAACGCTTAATTTCCACTGCCATTCCCACTTCCACGTGGTCATACAGCTGCTGAACATGCGCGTTCAACATGCGCACACAGCCGTTGGATACGGCCGCTCTGGTTTTGACCCAATGGGGCCAGGGAGTGCCATGAATACCAAATTGATTGGGTCCACTGCGCAGGAAGCCAATCCAACGATGGCCCAATGGGCTATTAGGTCCAGGCTTGGTATGCAGCTTCCCTGACTTGGTGCTCTGGTACTGAGGATTCATCATCATGTTTTCGACCTTGAACACCCCAGAGGGTGTTGGGGTCTTGGGATCACCGATCGCCACGGGCCATGGGCCATGGGTCTGCCCCTGGCGCACAACACTGATTTGCCTGCGGCCCAGATCCAACACAACGCGCCCCTCCACTGGCGAGCGAACAGCCATTGACACTTGGGTGGGCTGGAATTGGTTGGGCTGGGATCGTGACAGCGCTGGAGCCGCCACGAGAAGAGAGGAGGCGAGCAACGCCACCGGGAGGCCAGGGACACAAGCGGTGCATTTGAGACTCATGAGCAGACAACCAAGACTCACTGGACTCAACGTATGCACTGTGCGAAAAAAAAACCGCACACTGCGAGCCGTGAAACCTTAAGGATTTAAGAAATGTGCTAGCCAGACTCCAGAGCTTCCAAGCCGAAATGAAGCACCAACTGTCCTGGTCTGAAGGAGACGCAAAGCTGTTCTTGCAAGCCATGCAGGAAGTGGGCTCCATGGGAGGCGTTGCAGATCTTGAGCCCATCACCCTGGAAATGATCGAATCCATTCAGAACTTTGTTCTGAAGTCGTCCATCGATCTGAACCACCTCGATGGCATTAAGCCAGCTGCTCTATCAGAGAAGATGGCCGATAAAAGCAAACGCGAACAACTCCTTCAGATCCTGATTCTTCTGCCTTATGTAAACATGAAGGTCGACCCACGGATGGTGGCGATTGTGGATGATTTTGCCGAACATCTAGAGATTCACCCCCAAACAATCAAAGACCTACATCGCGTTCGAGACAATCACTTAAAGCGACTTCTAATTGATTACGGCCGCAGGAGCTTAGGCGAATTTCTGGGGCTCGACTCAGCGCCGAAAGTGATCAAAGGTGTTATCACAATGTTTCACCAAGCCATCGGCGATCGGGCTGTTTCTGAACGGTATCAACAATTAGAGACTTATCCGGAAGGCAGCCTTGGGCACACAGTTTTCCATTGGTACCGGGATAGGAATTGGGCACTACCGGGGGAGAAAAAAAGCACATCTGAATTCCTCTTAAATCACGATTGCTGCCACATTCTTGGAGGATTCAATACAGATGTACAGGGAGAAATGAATGTGGCAGCCTTTCAGGCTGGGCTCTTTGACGATGGTTTTGGCTTTGAATCACTTCTAGAAGTCATTCTCGACTTTCATTTAGGAAAAGCCTTCAGTACGGTTGGAGATATCATTCCATCCTCCACAGGAGCCTTCCATCCAAACGATGCAATGGAAGGCTATGAAAAGGGACTGGCTTGCAACACAAACCTCATTAGAGATTTTAATTTCTGGTCAGAAGCTGATCAATCCGTTTCCAAACTACGAGAGAAATTTAATATTCCAGCCTCATCTAGCCCTCTTTTAATTCAACCTTGATCACCAATTCACAATAAAAAAGCGGGGCATCACCCCGCTTTGACCTAATCATGCAACAGGAGCGCTCTATTCAATAGAAGCTCGCTGATATCAATCCACAAGTTTTGGATCAATCTCAGCAACATACCGAGCTTCACAGCTCTTGATGATCTCTACGGCTTTTTCAGTACCAAAGAATCCATTCACTGTGCAGGTGCCAGGCTTTTTCAGATCCTTGTAATGCTCCCAGTAGTAAGTGGTTTCCTTTTTCCATTGCTCACCAAGATCTTCGAAGCTCTTGATGTGATCAACACGCTTGTCATCTGCCAAAACGGCGATCACCTTGTCATCAACCTCACCACCATCATCAAAGGTCATGATGCCGATAATCCTTGCTTCCACGATCGAACCAGGAATTAAGGGTTCGGTCACGTTCACGATCTCAATATCGAGAGGATCTCCATCCTCATCCCAAGTGCGAGGAATACAGCCATAGGCAAAGGGATAAGCCAGAGAGGAGTACCCAACCCGATCCAGCTTGAGATGGCCTGTTTCCGTAATGAGCTCGTACTTGTTGATCGTGTTGGAGTTCAGCTCCACGATGGTGTTGAGGCGTAGCTCAGCCTCATCAGCAAAGGCCGGCAGCACATGAAGCAGGTTGGGCATGCTGCGGCTTGGAGCCTGGTCGAGATTGGCCATGGGAGAGGACGATCAGCGCCGGAATCCTACGGGGGCCCGACCCCCAACCCAAAGCACGCATCCGTGCCGCACGCGTAACGCTTGCGTGCTTTAACGTCGCTTCGCAGCCAAAAGTTGCGCGAGTTTTTCTTCCAGGTAACGCAAGAAGGGTTCAGAGGTCAGCTCCCGACCACTCACGCTCTGCACCAATTGTTCCGCATTCATCGCCCGTCCGACGGGATGCACAGACTCCCTCAGCCAGGCCAGCAAGGGTGCAACGTCACCATTGCGAACATGCTCCTCAGGAGAACCAATGGCTGCGGCCATCGCCTCACTCAGCTGAGCACTGATCAAATGTCCGAGCAAATACGAGGGGAAGTATCCGAACAGTCCTTCGCTCCAATGCACATCCTGGAGGCAGCCCTCAGCATCGTTGGAGGGAGTCACGCCCAGAAGCTCCCCGTACTGCCGATTCCATTCAGCAGGGAGCTCCTCCACCGAAAGGCCTTGCTCGAGCAAAGCAATCTCTAGATCCGTTCGGATCAAAATATGCAAGCCATAGCTGAGCTCATCGGCCTCGACCCGATTCAGACCAGGAGCCAACGGGTTCATCGCCCTCCAAAGAGCGTCTGCTGATGCGAGCGGAGCCCCGGCAGCCTCAAAATCCTGCCACCACTGCTGCGCGAACGGCCGACTTCTGGCAACCCGGTTTTCCCAAAACAACGATTGACTTTCATGCACGGCCATGGATGTCGCTTGCCCCAGAGGCCAAGCGAACCATTGATGCGACTGATCAGGAAGGCCCTGCTCGTAGAGAGAGTGGCCCCATTCATGGGCTGTGGCCAAGAAACAGGAGAGCGGTTGCCCTGGAACAACTCTTGTCGTGATCCTGTAGTCGCTTGGACCAAGCGTGATCGAGAAGGGATGGGGAGATCGCGCCACACAAGTAATCGACGCGTCCCGTCCCCAGGAGGTCAACAACCTGTCGCAGAGTTGTTGCTGAGCTGGTTCAGGAAGATCCCAACTGAGTTCTCGCTGACGTGGCTGCCCACCCGCTCGTTGCAACAATTCGGGCAAACGCTGCCGAAGTGGTGCAAACAAGGCCTGCAAACGCTTCAACGTGAGATCGGGCTCGAAGGGCTGAGCCAGGGTTTCCCAACAACTACGCGGCTCTGCAAGCTGTCGTGCCTGTTCCTGGCGCAATCCAATCATGGTGCGCAAAGAGGGAGCAAACAAACCGAAATCGGAGTCAGCCCTTGCTTGTTGCCAATTGTTGTAACCCTCGGCTTTCGCCGTTGCCAACGCTGCCACCAACGCGGGATCTAAGGCCTGTTGCCTGGCCAGATCCTGTTCAAGCAAATCAAGATTTCGACCACACGCGGCCTGCTCCGTCTTTGAAAGATCTGACTGGTTCCACTCGACACGGGCTTCCTGAATCAGCTCGGCATACTCCCGAGAGCTCTGCCGGGAATGCAATTGAATCGCGAGGAGCGCCAACTGCTCTCCACGCCAGGAAGCCCCGCCAGAGGGCATGCGGGTGTTTTGATCCCAGTACAGCGTGCTCGCAATGGAGCCAATGATTTTGGTCTGATGCAGGTAATCGCCTAACCGATCCCAGGCCGTGGTCCTGGATCCCATCTGGGCTCCAACGCTGATTGAACCCTATACAGCCCGGTGCTTTGAGGTGAAGACACCCACACATTTCAGCGAAGCAAATTAACCACACCCGGGGTGGTGATTGGGTTCAAGGCAGGGGTTGAATCTCCTCTTGCCTTCTGTACGCAGTGGGCACAAGCACCAGAAACAACATCCACCAAGCCAAAATCGCCATGGTTACGGGAAGCGTGATCCAAAGGCGATGAAGAAACAGCCAGCTGCCAATCGAGATGACACAGCCTGTGAGCACGATGCTCCAGGGCTGACACCACCACGGTTTTAAGGCCCAAAAAGCAACCGGCTGTTGATTCACGTTCAGACCTACTTTTTCCGGCAATAACCAGCACCAACATTCATCCAACCGGAGGCGCAAGCTTCACCATTTGTTGGACTCATTTCATAGTAAATCGGTGATACGCAAGTGGTACCAAGAGTATTCACGTAACCCAAGGGACACTGATCGTGACCCTTTGCTTTCGGGATCTTTTTCTGCGCTAAGGCGTTGGTGGGTGCGACCAAAGACAACAACACCCCGAGGGCAAACAAACGAACCATCAAAGTTGCAACAACTTTGGGCACCATAGGGATGACATTGCTGGGAGGCAAAGCAACGACTCATTTTTTGCGGCAATAGCCACCTCCCACATCCACCCATCCGGATGGGCACGATCGGCCGTCGATGGCCTGGACCGTGTAGGTCATCATTCCAAGCGTGGTGCATTTGCCATTAAGCATGTCCACATAGCCCAAAGGACAACGGCTCTCGATCTTTTTGACAATGCGCTGCGCCGAGGCGGATGGCGCCTGACAGGCCCAGATGACAAGCGCTGCTGTGGGAAGGAGTGAGCTCACAACCCAGACCCGAACAGAGGACGAACGACCAAGCAAGGGGGCCATCGCCATGGGCAATCAAAACGCTTTAAAACATTAGGTCGGTTCTCCCAGTGGATGGGCTCTGAACCAAACTTCAGACACCCAAGATCCGGTTTCATCCATGTCAAAGCAAGCCGTTTTGCTCGATGACGCGGCACGGGGGAGCCTTCGCTCTGCTTGCCCTGCCTGGACCATTGCTGATGATGGGCTGGAAAGAGAGTGGCGCTTCCCCTCCTTCGTTGAAGCCTTTGGCTTTATGACTCAGGTTGCACTCCTGGCCGAACGCGCCAATCACCATCCCGAGTGGAGCAATGTCTACAACCGTGTCACCATTCGGCTAACGACCCATGATCTTGGTGGACTGTCCAGCTGTGATGCCGACTTAGCACAAGCGATCGACTCCCTCCCCGCAACTTTTTAAATCCGGCCATGTCAGCGACTGCTTCCAACCAGATCATTGAAACCAACGGCACACCTGTCACCATTCTCACTGGATTTTTAGGGGCCGGAAAGACCACCCTTCTCAATCACATTCTCAGCAATCAAGACGGACTCAAAACGGCTGTTCTCGTGAATGAGTTTGGCGAGATTGGTATCGACAATGATCTTGTGGTGAGCACTAGCGCAGACATGGTGGAGCTCAGCAATGGCTGCATCTGCTGCACGATCAATGGTGAGTTATTGGAAGCCGTTGAAAAGATTCTGAAGCACCCAGATCCCTTGGATTATTTGGTTGTGGAGACCACAGGCCTTGCCGATCCACTTCCTGTCGCGATGACATTTCTGGGCAGTGAATTAAGAGATCAGACGAGACTGGATTCGATCATCACCCTGATTGATGCTGAAAATTGCAATGACCGCGTTTTTGAAAGTGAAGTTGGGCGCTCCCAAATCATTTACGGAGACATCCTTCTCCTGAACAAAACTGATTTGGTGCCTAAAGAACGCGTTGAAGCGTTGGAAGAAAGCCTGCGCAGTATCAAGAAAGATGCCCGAATCCTCCATTCCGTCAAAGGAGAGGTTCC
The DNA here is from genome assembly GCF_900474245.1 of Synechococcus sp. UW179B. Classification (NCBI taxonomy): domain Bacteria; kingdom Bacillati; phylum Cyanobacteriota; class Cyanophyceae; order Synechococcales; family Synechococcaceae; genus Synechococcus; species Synechococcus sp. UW179B. The sequence goes on along the minus strand of NZ_UCNZ01000023.1, from coordinate 18,891 downwards.
CTTGCCCCTGCTGATGAGTGTCGGATTGTTTGAAAGCGATCGCATCGCAAACTCAGCCGATCACGACCATGACCATGACCATGACCATCACGACCATGACCATCACGGCCATGGGCACGCGCATCACGGTCACGACCATGGTCATGACCATGAAAGCCATGCTGACCATCTCGACATCGAGGGCTACACCTCGCTGTCATTTAGTAGCGACGGACCCTTCTCCCTGCGCAAATTTCAAAACTTCCTCGACAACCAACTGCCCGAGAGCGTTTTTCGTGCCAAAGGCATCCTTTGGTTCAACGAAAGCGAAAAGCGCCATGTTTTTCACTTGGCTGGCAAACGCTTTTCTATCGATGACAGCGAGTGGGATGGCCAGCGCAAAAACCAGTTGGTGTTGATCGGTCAAGAGATGGACCACAGCACCCTGAGGAGGCAACTTCAAGCCTGCGTTGCCAAAGATGCCGGCAAAGGTTTTTCCTAAACCAATCCCCTTCACACGTTTCGTTCAACCTGGATGTCGAAACCCAATCAAACTGATTAGAGTTTCACCAGCTTTGAGTTGGCGATGTTGGAACTCACCCTTCTCGGGACTGGTTTCATTTTGATTGGCATCGTTCTTTGGTACTCGGCCAACTCTGACGATGACGACAACAGTGGCGGTGGCTTGATGGAGCCCGCACTCGTACCGATCCCTGTTCGGAATTACCGCCGCTGACGGCATCATTTGAGCCCCCTTCCATCTCTCAGCCCAGGATTTTCATCGCTGGGAGGCCCGAACCAACCAAGCCACTCTTGAGTACTGTTCTCAACAGGCTCGTGGTGCGAATGCAGGTCAATAAGAATCCATTCCGTCAACGGGGACATGACTGCATTCCCTTCTTGTGAAGGCCCGAGCCGTTGGCCTCGCTCCATTGGAATGGCTCCATTGCCATCGCTCGCTTGGTTGATCGCTGTGGTTGAGCGCTACCACTCATGACAAGCAAGAGCTTGCAAAGCCAGTGGCAGCAGGGAAGGACTTTGTTGGCGACCTTGGCCTGCCTCCTCGCCGCGCTCGCGCTCTTTCCCCTGGGCGGATTAATTGGAGAGGGGGTCAGGGGCCTCCTTCTTGGCACAGCCAGCCTGGGAGCCGATGGTCTAGTCCAAATCCGTGGAACAACGCTCCTGCTGCTTGGAACCGCGAGTCTCGGGGCCATTCTTGGCTCAGCCAACGGCTGGCTTCTCGCCAATTGCCGCTTCCCCGGCCGACGCCTTCTTCGGATTGCTCAGCTGCTCCCACTCGCCAGCCCTTCGTATCTCTTAGCGGCAACGCTGGTTGATCTGGGCAGCATCCATGGGATCCGAATTCATGGCCTGAGCTGGGGGGTGCTGATCATGGCCTTAAGCACCTATCCCTATGTTTTCCTTCTCAGCACTGAAAGCTTCAGCATCTGCGGACGCCGTCAGCTTGAAGCCTGTCGATGCCTAGGCGTGGGGCCATGGGAAAGCTTTCGACGCATCGCTCTGCCGATGGCTCTCCCTGCCATCGGAGCCGGAATCGCTCTGATGGGAATGGAGGTGGTCAACGAACTTGGGGCCGTCCAACTCCTGGGCATTCCCAGCCTTTCCGCTGGCATTCTCCAAGCCTGGCAACTCGAAGGGAACCCAGCAGGAGCGGTCGGACTCGCCCTCGTCACGCTGATCATCGTGACGGGACTGTTGATCGGCGAACGCAAACTGCGGCGTCGAAGCCGTCGATGGTCTGAAGGCCTCACAGGTGGAGAATCCCCGAATTGGACTCTCACCGGAACGAGAGCCTTGGCCGCTCAGGCCTTGGGATTCATTCCCCCGTTTCTCAGTCTTGGTACACCCTTGATCTGGGCCTGCTTGAACCTTGATCAACTTCAAACCGGTTTACAACCAGAGCTGTTGCTGTTGACCTTGCGCAGTCTTGGGCTCGCCCTTGCCGCGGCAGGTTTGGCCTTAGCAGCGGCCTTGCTCCTGGCGATCACAAAGCGCTGGACCACTGCCCCTTGGATGCACAGCCTGACCTTTCTCGCGGGGCTCGGGTATGCGATCCCAGGGGCCGTCCTCGCTCTGGCCCTCCTCCTCATCGGTGGGCCCTGGCAGCTCTCACCCATCCTGCTGTTGCTTTGGGGCTACAGCGATCGCTTTCTTGCCGTTGCCAAAGGGGGACTTGATGCCGGCTTGGAACGCATGTCACCCAGCCTGGACGAGGCAGCCACTGGCCTGGGCTGTCGCTGGCCGGATGTGCTCCGTCGCATTCACATTCCCCTGCTGCGGGGCCCGCTCGCGGTCGGTGCCCTGCTTGTCTTTGTGGACACGGTGAAGGAACTTCCGCTGACCTTCGCGCTTCGCCCCTTTGATTTCGACACTCTTTCCGTGCGCGTTTTTCAATATGCGAGCGACGAGCGGCTTGCGGCAGCGCTTTGGCCTGCCTTGATGATCCTTGGACTCGGCCTCATTGCTGCAGCAGCCCTGGTGCCAGGCCTCGACCACACAACTGAGACTTAATTCTTCGGCAAAGCAATGGGGTCACACAAATCCAACCAGGGACAAACCTGCCGTTGACCACCTGTTCCTAGTGCTTTTCCAGAGATGCCACTGGAATTATCCGATGCTTGGGAAACCGCTGCGGAAAACTCTTCCAGCGAATCGGCAATTCAGGGAGAGGCCACACCATCAGAACAGCCGATCAAACGCGAACCTTTGCCGTGATCCAGGCATCACCCTTCACAGCAGCAGCAGCGATCAGATCCGCCAAGGTGACAAGCAATCGGTAACTAAGAGCCACGGCAAGCAGGGGAGCCTCCGGCACAATCGTGCCGATACGAAATAACAGAACCACCTCAAACACCCCCAACCCTCCAGGAGCAGCAGGAACGACCAGACCTGCCGTCCAGGCAAGGGCAAAGGCCGCAAGCCAAAGGCCTAGGGGCTGCCCAGACACGAGTCCGAACGTTTGCAAGCAGCACCAAAACCCAGCAAATCGACAGAGAACAAACAGCAGTTCGGAGACGAGGGGCCACCAGGGGTACGACGCTCGACCACTGCCCAGATCCTCATCCTCAATGGAGGTCGTCGTGCCTGGGTCCACTCGATTGAGCTGACGCAACTTGCTGGTCTCCAACCGTCGCAACAAAGGCTCCCGCCAACGTGGCAGCAGCAGCAGAGAAGGAAGAACGCAGAGCAACGCCAAACCGTTTTGAAACCCACCGAACGGCACCCAAAGCAACGCAGCAACGGCCATCACCATGGGCTCCATCAACACCGAAACCAAAGCCTTGCCGCCACCAAGATCAGGCCGGAGAGCACGAAACCGATCAAGGAAATGCCAGATGCCACCAGGCAAATATTTGAGCAAGTTGCTTCGGAGATAGAGCGGCACCAAGGCCAAGCGCTCCGGTTGATGTCCGAGCCAAATCACCAAGACCTTCCAAGCCAGGGCATTGACGACCAAGCTGAGCCAACTCAAACCAAGCCCCAATAACAACCACCACCATCCCTGTCGGCTGATGGTGAGGGCACGCAATCCTGTGGCATGGCTCGCCAACGCCGCACCCACAAAGGCGAGGGTCAACAGGGTGATCCAAAGCCGTAAACCACCTGGCAAAGAAAGCCGTTTCAACACTGCCAGTCCTCCTCGGGCACAAAAGCAAGTGTCTCGCGAGAAAGGCGCTCCCGAAGCTCCATCACGGTGAGACCAGCCTCAGCAGAGACGCGCTGGAGCTCATCTTGCTCCCACTTCAAGGTGAAGGTCCCATCTGGACGGCGCGTCTGCTTAGCGCGAATCATCCCCCAAGGGGTGGTGCTTGTCCCACAACGACGGGGCAACACCCAGCGCCCCTGTTCTCGCTCCCTTAAGCCGATGGTTGGACTATGGCGCCACCACACCTGCCGTAAGGCCGCAGCCTGATTTGGTGTTGTTAGGGCCATCACAGCAGTACCCGGCCTTTGCTTTTTCATCAACACGGCTCCTTGAACCACGTCCAATGCACCAGCCAAACGCAAGTGCTGAGCCAGGCTTGCCAGCTCTTCGGCCGTGGCATCGTCAATCCAAGCCTCCTGCACCACAAGCTCCTGCCAACCAGGCTCTGTTCTGGTCGCATCACGAATGTGCATCATGCGCAGCAGGTTGGGACGGTCCAAAGACCGATGGCCAAGGCCAATGCCAACGGCTTCAACCTCCATCCTGGAGGGACGATGAAAGTGATCTGCCAACACCGCCATTAAGGCCAGACCGGTGGGCGTGGTGAGCTCAGCCGCAGGGAAATTTTCCCCGGTGAGGAGCGGCAGCTGATGGCGCTTTGCCAATTCGAGAACCGCTGGAACTGGAACAGGCAACACCCCGTGGGCCGTCGTCACCCGTCCGTGGCCTGCTGGGGGTGCTGTGCAATAAATCAAACCCGGGGAAAGGTGCTCAATTCCAGCGCAGACGCCGATCACATCCACCAAGCTGTCGATGGCCCCGATCTCATGGAAATGAACCTGATCTGGAGCACAGCCGTGCACCGTGGCTTCCGCATCAGCCAGGGCCTGAAACACCTGCAAAACCTTGGTTTTCAGGGAAGGTGAGAGCGAAGCATCCGAGATCAACTGGCGTAAATCTGACCAGCGACGATGGGGTGGATTGGATTCCTCGCTCCTCACCGTGAGCCGAAGACCACGCAAGCCACCACTCTTGGATTCCTCCACGTTGAGTGCATAGGCCTTGGCGAGGCCAAGAGCCTGCAAGGGCTGATGCACAACCGACTCGGGCACTCCTAAATCCAGGAGTGCCGACAACAACATGTCCCCGGCAAGCCCCGTTGGACAATCAATGACCAGCGCACTCATGCTGGCTCTGGTGGCATGCCGTCCAGCAACCTGTCGGCGATTGATTCAATCTCAGTTCGCCGCGAACGCAGAAGCTGCTCCACCTCCCGACGTGCCCGTCGTTGCTCGCGCTGAGCCGTGTCGACATCTTGTCCTGACACGCCCCAGATGCGTCCCAATAAAGCCCTGTCATCTTCACCACCTTGAGGGGGTCCCTCGAGCAATGTCTCTGCAGCCATCCCGGCCTGAAGGACGCGGCTCCAGCGACGCAAGTCTTCCAGAGACAACCGGGCCCGGTCGGGCAGTGCAAATTCAGTGACACCGTTACAGCGCAACCCCGCCTTCAGGCAGCCACGGGTTCCGACAAGAACCCTTTTGACCTCAAGATTCTCCTCTTGGGCCACCAACCAGTGACCTGCCTCGTGAAACGCGACTCTGCGCAATCTGTTGCGTCCGCCGGGCAGGGATTCCGCCAACAGGTGACCTCCCATCCCATTCAACTGAGCGGCATCGACGGTGAGGCCCAATAGGGCCCCTCCCAAGCCGAGAGCAATCCAAGCCGGCGACAGTCCGATCAATGGTCCGAACACAGCCAACCCGGTGGCACTGGCCACCGCGACACCGGCCGTGGTGTTGAAGGTGGGGGAAGAGGGCATCAGGTCTTGGCAGGTCGGGAACGAGCACCTCCCTTACGGGAACCCTCCCGACCTTTTCCGCCTCGCGTCGGCATCGGTGCAATCACTTCCACAGCCTCTACGGCGAGGAGCTGTCCTTGACGTCGCACATCCAAACTGACGAAATGTCTTAGATGCTCGAGGGGCAGCTCTCCAGTGAGCTGAACTTTGAACGGCAACGGGCGGAATCCGTCAGCGCGAGGCTGCTGCCGCACCTTCACCACAAGCTCATTGGCTTCTGGCTTGGTGAAAATCAATTCCCCGCGAATCGAGAAAAAATCGTCGCCTTCGGGCAGTTGATCCAACGGGTCCTGGACCTCGGATGCCGAGGCCTCCGAGGTTTCAGCTGTCGCTAGCGTGCTCGGCTCCCAAATCCCTGCAATTTGAAGATGCAGCTGCTCAGACTCACGGCAGCGGGGGTACACCACCCAAAGGTGGGGCGTTGTCATGTCGAGATGACGACGCATGAGAGTCAGCATCCTGCCAAGAACGACAGTCTCTAATTCATTGCCATCGGAATCAATCAAGACTCCCCGGGTCAATTGATCCTCGGATTCCGGTCGGTAGATACCCCTAACAACACCGATCGCCCGGTACTGGAGGGGTTCTGTAACCGGGGAAATCGGATGGTCGCGCATTGCTGTCAGTGGCTTCCATTTGCCTGTGACGACTCTAGCCAGCTCGAGGGATTCGATTCAGAGTGGTCCCAGCACTCCCCATGCAGATTGGCCAGCGCTAACCGACAACAGGCGGTTCGAAATCGATGGTTAATGGGGTTGGGACTTCCTTTGGCCCTGATCACAGGCTGGTTTGTAGCCCAGTCACTCAATCAAAATCCAACGGGGAACCAGCAGACCAAGGTGCCGAAAGCCAAGGCGCAGCAGGCCCTGGAGTCAGAGCAAAGGCTGGAGCGACTCGCCCTCTCCCATCCACGAGATTGGCGTTGGCGCTTGCTCCTGGCCCAAAGGAAGCTCCAAGGGGGGGATCGCGATGGCGCAAGGCGCGAGCTCATCACCCTTCAAGCCCTGTGGCCCAATCGGCCAGAGGTCCAAAACCTCCAACTGCTGTTGGATGTGGGAACAAAGCGTCAGGCCGCCGCTTTGAAACAGACAAGCGATCGTTTCCAGCAAACCCCCAAAGGTCAAAGACTCTTGCTTGGATTGCGCCTGGCGGATCTGCAACGTCTCTCCGGACAAGACAACGCAGCCATGGCCACCTATCGCCTGATCGCCACAGAGTCTCCCAAGAGCATGCAGCCTTTGCTTGCCCTCGCCCTTCTCCATCGAGACAAGGGACAGAATCAGCAATCGCAACAGGTCCTGCTCAGTGCCCGAAACAGACTGTCTGGCAGCGAACAGGACAAGCAAACCCTCGATCAGTTAGCCGTGCGCTGGCAACTTGATTCCTTCCGAAACAGTGAGGACAGCACTGCAAAACGTCGTGCAAGCGTGCTGATCCCTCCCACCTCTCCGACTAAGGCGCTGGCTGGGACGACTCCAGAGCCCTAAGGGCCGCATCAATGGCATCGGCAGGAGGTGTGGCGTCATTCATGGCATTCGCCCTACGCAACCGATTCATCAATTCCATGGGGTTGGTGGCATCAAGCACCGACTCCTGGTTTTTCTGGCCGGGCACGGTCTGGAACACGTCACGCTGCTGGGGAGACTGATAGCCACTACTCATCGGGCTTTCCTGAGCCAAACCATCCACGCAGGTGACCAGCGAAATAGCACTGATGAACCCAAGCAGATGGGGTCGGAACGGGGTCAGCGATGGCACGTTCTCAGCTCCCAGATAACGGCCTGATGCTAAGGGTCACCTTTGGAAGCCGCATCATCCGTGCAAATCGCCAGCTGGAATGTCAATTCCGTGCGAACCCGACTGGATCATGTTCTGAATTGGCTTGAGCGCTCGGAAGCAGACCTGCTGGCATTGCAGGAAACCAAGGTGGATGATCCTCAATTCCCGCTAGAGCCTTTTCTCGAGAGGGGTTATCAAGTTCAGATTCATGGACAGAAGGCCTACAACGGCGTTGCGCTGATTAGTCGCACCCCTCTGGACGATGTACGCATGGGCTTCAGCGCAGAACTTGTGGACGACAGCGAAGCCGAGGAACTTGGTGCTCAAAAACGCGTGATCAGCGCTCTGATCGATGGCGTTCGCGTGGTGAATTTGTACGTCCCCAATGGATCGAGTCTCAAATCGGACAAATACAGGTACAAACTCACCTGGCTGTCCTGTCTGGAGCGCTACCTAAAGGCCATCCAAACCAGAGATGAACCGCTCTGCGTGGTGGGAGATTTCAACATCGGTCTTGAAGCGCGAGACCTCCCTGATCCCGATCGCTTATCCGGGGGGATCATGGCCTCCGATCGCGAACGCAACGCGTTGCGAGCAGCCTTAGGTCCCGATCTCCAGGACGCCTTTCGTCTGTTTGAGCCGAACAGCGGCCATTGGAGCTGGTGGGATTACCGCAGTGGTGCTTGGGACCGAGACCGTGGCTGGCGAATCGATCACGTCTATCTCGATGAAACCCTTCGGGACGTCGCACGAAGCTGTTCGATCGATAAGCAAGAACGTGGACGGCTCCAACCCAGCGACCATGCACCTGTGATTGTTGACCTGGCCTGGGACTTGGAGGACGACGAAGAGGTTGAGGACTGATTTCAGTAGACAATGGCTTCTTCAGGAAGCGATCGTCCTTCTGCCTGCAATTGCACGGACCGTCGCATCGACTCGCCACAGGTCTGCGGAGTCGGAAAAATTTTTCCGGGATTGGCACGGCCAAGCGGATCAAAAGCCAGCCGAACCCATTGCATGCTGTCCAGATCTTCAGCGCTGAACATTTGGTCGAGAAAGCAGCGTTTATCGCTGCCAACGCCGTGCTCACCACTGATGCTGCCGCCGACCTCCAGGCAAAGGTTCATGATCGCGCCTCCGAGGGCTTTCACCCGTTCATTCACACCCTGCTCTGAAGCCCGATACAAGATCAGCGGATGCAGGTTGCCATCACCGGCATGAAACACATTCGCCACCACCAATCCGTGCTCCGCACTGAGCTGATCAATGGCCTTGAGAACCCTTGGCAGAGCCGTGCGCGGGACCACACCGTCCTGGAGGTAATAGCTGGGGCATTGCCTGCCAAGCGCTGAAATGGCACTTTTACGCCCTTTCCATAGACGGGCCCGATCCTCTTCACTCCAGGCTTCCCGGATAGCGCCGGCCCCAGCCTCTCGACAAAGGTCGGTGGTGACCGTGACAGCTTGCTTGACCTCTGGTTCCTGGCCATCCAGCTCAATCAATAAAACCGCTCCAGCCTCCGGCGGATACTCCTCTTCTCCAAACGCTTCGTTCACCGCCTTGATGCAGGTCTGGTCCATGATTTCCAACCCAGCTGGCAACACCCCAGCGCGCGTGATCAGGCGCACAGCCTCTCCAGCCGCCTGCATGGAAGAGAAGTCGGCGAGCAACACCGCTACAGCATCCGGGGCATGCAGCAAGCGAAGCGTGATCGCCGTAGCAATTCCAAGCGTGCCCTCACTTCCAATAAACACGCCCCGCAGATCCAGTTCAGCCGCATCGCACAACGCGCTGCCAAGGCGTGTGGGTGTGCCATCCGGCAGCACAACATCCAAAGCGAGCACATGGTTGCTGGTGACGCCGTACTTCAAGCAGTGCACGCCACCAGAATTTTCAGCCACATTGCCGCCGATGCTGCACACCACCTGACTGGAGGGATCTGGCGCGTAATAAAAGCCATCACCAACAACCGCACGGCTCACCCAACTGTTGATCACACCGGGCTCCACCGTGATCGTCTGATTGGCGAGATCAATATCAAGAATGCGACGCATGCGGCTGGTCACAACCAACAGCGCGTCTTGCTCCACCAACGCACCACCGGAAAGCCCGGTACCACTCCCTCGAGCCACAAAGGGAATGCCGTGACGGTGGCAACAGGCCAGGATTTGGGCCACCTGATCAGCCGTTTCTGGCAACACCGCAAGCTTCGGCATGTGCCGATCCATGGTGAGACCGTCACAGTCGTAAGACAACAATTCCTGGCGCCTTGCGACGACTGATTTCGACGGAAGGAACCCTCTCAATTCCCGCTCAAGCGCTGGCCAGTCGTAATTCACGGATGACGTGCCGAACTTCAGCAACCTAGGCAGTTTTGTCAGCAATTCTTAGGCTTCAACTACATAAAAAACACATCGGGCCGTTCTTGGGTCAAGATGTTGCACGGTTTGCAATTGCCCATTGGCTCCCGTCCCCGTGACTGCTTCCACTCTGAACACCAGCCACTCCCAGGCCATTTTCAGTGCTGCCAAGGCTCTGATGCCTGGTGGCGTGAGCTCTCCGGTGCGCGCCTTCAAGTCGGTCGGCGGGCAACCCATCGTGTTCGATCGGGTCAAAGGCCCTTACGCCTGGGATGTCGATGGCAATAAATATGTGGATTACATCGGCAGCTGGGGGCCAGCCATCTGCGGTCATGCCCATCCAGAGGTCATCAGTGCTCTTCAAGAGGCCATTGAGAAAGGCACAAGTTTTGGTGCTCCCTGCGCCTTAGAAAACACCCTTGCGGAGATGGTGATTGAAGCCGTCCCCAGCGTGGAAATGGTGCGCTTTGTGAACAGCGGCACCGAGGCCTGCATGTCGATGCTGCGCTTGATTCGCGCGTTCACTGGGCGCGACAAGATCATCAAGTTCGAGGGCTGTTACCACGGCCATGCGGACATGTTCCTTGTCAAGGCTGGTTCCGGTGTGGCAACGCTCGGCCTACCCGACTCCCCCGGAGTACCACGGAGCACCACAGCCAACACGCTGACAGCTCCCTACAACGATTTGGAGTCGGTCAAACAGCTCTTCGCTGAAAACCCCGACGCCATTGCCGGCGTGATTCTTGAGCCAATTGTTGGCAATGCTGGGTTCATCCAACCTGAGCCAGGATTTTTGGAGGGGTTGCGAGAACTCACCAAAGAAAACGGCGCACTTCTAGTCTTTGATGAAGTGATGACTGGTTTCCGTATCAGCTACGGAGGAGCTCAAGCTCATTTTGGAGTGACTCCAGATCTCACAACGATGGGGAAAGTGATTGGTGGAGGTTTGCCCGTTGGGGCCTATGGCGGTCGCAAAGACATCATGGAGATGGTGGCTCCAGCTGGTCCTATGTATCAAGCAGGGACGCTGAGCGGCAATCCATTAGCGATGACGGCTGGAATCAAAACACTCGAGTTGCTCAAGCAGCCAGGAAGTTACGAGAAACTGACTGCAACAACGGAACGCTTGATTCAAGGAATCCTCGATGCGGGCCATGAGGCAGGGCTTCCGATCACCGGGGGCAGCGTTGGCGCCATGTTTGGTTTCTTCCTCTGTGAAGGTCCAGTTCGCAATTTCGAAGAAGCGAAAACAACCGATTCCGTACGGTTTGGACAGCTGCACCGAGCGATGCTGCAACGCGGTGTTTACCTTGCACCGTCGGCGTTTGAAGCGGGCTTCACGTCTCTTGCCCACTCCGATGAAGACATCGACGCGACCATCAAGGCATTCCGAGAAAGCTTCGCTGCAATCGCCTGAATCAAGTGAAGATCACGGCTCTAGGTATCGCGAATGCGATGCTGAGCTTTGGTCTTTTGATGACTGAAGCACACGCAAACGAAACGGAAACATCTCAACCACAACCTGCTTGGGTTGATTTAACTCTGGATTTCACCGCCCAACCGGTGGTGGGAATTGCAGGAGGACTGGAGCCTTCAGCCAGCAGTTGGATGCAACAAGTTGCGGCAGGACTCACCCTCGGCACTGGCCTGAACAAAAATCGAAGCGACTGGACATCTTTGGATCACTGGCGAATTCAGCTCGAACTGAGTCAGTTCACAGGCAATTCAAAACTCAATGAAGAATTAGGGACCCATTATCCACTGCAAAGCCTAGTCAATCCAACAGGAACATGGATCACACGAGCATCATTAGAACGAATAGAAGGGGAAAACGAGATCGACTGGAGCATGAATGCTGGCCTGATTTCAAAGGGAAACAATGTAATGGAAATACCAGCCCTCGATTACTACACAAATTACACCTTAACCACACCCTATAACTTATCGATAACCGGCCTTCCAGCCACGCCACTTGTCGCAACAGGCATGCAAATAGGCTTGCATCACAAACAGTTAGGGAGCGTCGATTACGCATACTACAACTTAAACAAGACACATCAAATCGCAACCTCACTTGGGGTTACTCCGTTAACACCGGAGCTGGAAGGAACTCTTCAAGTTTTCCAGTGGTCGCTCAATCCATTAGCCAATCCACAACAGACAAGGACAGAATCAAAACAAAATTTACCCGATCCGCTCATTCAATTAGGCGGCTATATTGCAGCCACTGACTTAAACATCAACACTGATAGGAATTTAGGCGATGGCACAAACCGTGGGATTTATGGAACGATCACATGGCCATTATCCCTACCCATCGGCAACGAAAGCAAAATCTGGATATCCAGCAGCCTCAGTTTAAATCCAAACAACAACCCATTAATCAGCTATACCGCTGGAGGACTGCTCAGCCAAGGCATTCTGCCTGGAAGACCCTTGGATATACTGGCACTAGGATTTAACCGAAGTGGTTTCAGTCAAAGCGTTAACCCAAACCAAAGCTACGAAGGGGTCATAGAACTCAACTACAAGATTCAAATCTCAGAAAGCCTGCAAATACAGCCACTCATGCAATGGATCGTCAACCCTTCTGGGATAGGATCTCGTCCAACAGTTTGGGCAACAGGAGCTCAAATCAACCTCTCCATTTAAGATCGCATGAAAATACAGGGATCAAGCCTAATCTCTATTTTGAGACAGGCCGCTAGCTTCTCAATAGCTTTCAATGCAACAGCATTGCTAATGCTCGATACCAGCATGCGCAGCAGCCTTGCAGAAACTATTACACTGATTCTGAGCAATGGTGACAAAATTCAAGGAAAATTAGTTAAGAGCGAAAGCACTGATAATGTGACCGTAATTGATCATCCAAGCTTAGGCAAACTGCAAATCAAATCCGCTGCCCTGAAAAGCAAGCCAAAAAAAAAGCACTGGACAGGAAGCCTCTCAGCTGGAATAACAGGAACAAATACAGATCGTGATTACGACCTCGACAGCACATTTCAACTGATCACACAATATAAGGATGAAAAGAATCTTCTCTCCTTCAAAGCAAATACAGAGTACGGACTTACAAAAAGCACCAATCAAAAAGAAGGGTCAACAGACACCAACCAAGGACAGGTTGACTTGCGTTATTCATATGGTTTTTCAGGAAAATTGAGCGCCTATTCATCCAACTCCTATGAGTACGACATGCTAAATCAGGTCGGCCAAAATAATCTCGTTAATTCAATTGGACTTGGGTATGACCTAATCGCAACAGATACCACAACTCTCAATGTATCAGCAGGACCTTCGGCCCAGAGCCTCTGGGGAGGAAGATTTTGCACAGCTGACAAGGACTGCGGAAAAACTTACCCAGCAAGCACTGCTCGAATCAGTTTCGACTGGCTTCCTAACAACTACTTCAACCTGTCTCTCAGCAATCAGTTCACAAATGCCTACATCAATGGCTTTTCTCCGAGCAACAATTTCTCAGGAACCATCAAAATCTATCCCTTAGGGGACAAAAAACTATTCACATCCCTAAACGGACAATTTATCTACAATTCTCTCACGTCACCAAAAGTTGACAATAGCTTTTCATTGCAACTTGGCACGCAACTTTTTTAATCTTGCTTTGAAACAAATGAAAAATAGTGGAATTCATTGGGCTAGGAAAGGGGCTTCGGCCTAACGCAACTTCGTTTCACTCCACCGCAAAGCAAGCCATAGACACGGGCACACCAGACCTAACCGAATGAGCATCCAAATTCATGATTAACGACACCCACCAGCCATCTCGACAAGCAAGTAGCACGATTGGCCCCTGAGATCACAAGAAAAATGTTCATTAAGCATAAGAATCCATAGGAAGTTTTTGGCAATGGGTGCTTAATCAAAAGCCAAAGAGCTCTTGGTAGCAATTCATGTGAAAGACTGCACAAGATCTACCCAAAAATAATTTCTCGCATGATTGATACATAAACCACAGAACAGCAACATCCTTTCTGAACTTAATAGTAAAAGAGCACCATGCAGGCTCTCCCTGAATCAAGCAGCAAGATGCTCTCCACAGAATTGAATCCAATCATGGAAACAAAACAAAGCCAGCAATCAAGCTGCTGACTTTGTATGTTGAAAAATTAATCATACAAACTGAATTCAAACAGAGAAATTGCTAGTTCTCTAAAACTATTGAAGACAATGTCAATGGGTTTTCTGTAGAAAAGGACACAAAAGTCCTCAAGTCAGAATCAGTTGTCGAGATCCATGTTCCCGCATTGCCCTCCGGCATAATGACTAAACGACCTCCAAACTTGTCAGAGTCGATATAGATGAAATCACCCATAGCAAAATCTTCGATCGAGTCCAAGCCATTGCTCAAATAGAAGGAATCGTCACCAGGACCACCAACCATTAGATCATCTCCTTCACCTCCGTATAAGAAATCATCACCCATTCCTCCAAATAATCGATCGTGGCCTGCATCACCCCATAGAGTATCGGCCAACAAACCGCCCCTAATCGTGTCATCACCTTGAGCACCATGGATCTGGTCCATTCCAGGACTATTGCCATCATTCCCAAGATGATCACCAGTCAACAAATCACCATCACGACCTCCCCAAACAAGCATATTTTCATAGCGAGAATTAACTCCAACACCATTTTCAGCCCACTTAAACTGATGATAAGTATTATCAGCAGAATCACGAATCAAATTATAATTATAAGTACCATATTCACCACCTTCACCATAAGCAGGCTGCAAAATATAGTCCTTATTCAGAAAAATTTTCTCTTTCCTCCAGCCATCAGGCAATACAGCCTTATCAAACTGCTGTTCAACTTGTGCGGCATCTTCAACACCAGAAGCATGCATGATGTATCCATTTCCATTGGAGTCATAAATTCGATATCGCTGTATAGGTGCAGCATTAGGATCATTGTTTTGATTAGCCCAGAATTTCATATTCTGAGCCTTAAAATTATTAGTAATTTTTATAACGCCTTCAGGGGGAGTCGTCGTAAAATAACCTGCATAAAAAGGGCCCTTGCTAGAAATTTCAGAATATTGTTCTGACGAATACGGCCACATCGCATTTTGAGCAAAAGACATCGCAGCCCATGTGTATCCCTCAGGATTACTGGGATCATCCGATGTAGAGATGTATTCAGTTTCGCCTAAAGGAACCCCTGGCGAAGAAATAAAATGAGACTGATTAAACTGAAGATAGCGAGTTGTATTTTTAAGATAAGGTGCTGGTGGCTGATAATCCGTCCAGGCATCAGCCGTCATGACAGAATCGCCACTTACCGAAGGGTCTTGGCCACCCTTATATGTATTTATGTAGTTTCTAATATTACCGGCAGGAGGAAGAATAGGTGAAAGGTCGAGGATCTCGTAAGCCTCAGAAATATCAGTCCAGTAAGAACCTGACATGCGACATTCGTTGAAAAATTATATTCTAGACAATGATCTAGAGAAATCACTAGGCAAAAATACGACGAACAGCGAAACCTTAAGCATCACTAAAGGTTAACACAAAGGCCGCCATTTGCATCAAAGCTTTCGCTCCAAGAAAGAGGCAAACCAAACCAACAATATTTATTAGAATCGCACTATTTTAAAATGTGACAACCAAGACCAAGGGAAACACGAGGAAACAAAAGACTCGACTTAGCAAACAATATCCTCGATCAGTAACAAGTTTTCCCAAAAGATTACCTAAACATACTTGATTTACTTAAGAGCAGAATAACGATCCCGTCCAAGAAAGTCGTCCAATCAGCGGTCTACCAGAAATGAATAGTTCCTTAGCAGAATCGATACTTGCGCATTACAAATATATCTTTTGTATCGCAGAATAGAACTAGCGGTAGTTTTCAAACTGTAAAGGAACATCCAGTTCGTCTTCTTTTGCTTTTACTAATTGAATGGCAGCCTGAAGGTCGTCCTTACTCTTACCAGTAATACGAAGACTTTCCCCTTGAATCGCAACCGTGACCTTCTTCAATTCATCGCGAACCATTTTGCTCAGCTTTTTCGCCAACTCTTGACTCAGACCCTTTCGCAATTGAATAACCTGCTTCACGCGATTACCCCCCACAGCCTCAGGCGTCTGAAAGTCAAAAATCTTCAAAGAAAGATCACGTTTCGTTGCTTTAGTCCTCAAGATATCTTCAACAGCCTGCAATGTCATGTCACTGGCTGTTGTGATAACCACTTCCGTTTCGGCTAGATCAATCTCAGTACCCGAGTCCTTAAGGTCATAGCGATTTCCAACATCCCGGCGGACTTGATCCAGAGTATTGACCAGCTCCTGGCGGTCAAAATCAGAAACCACATCAAATGAATATGACGCCATAGTGCTGTGCTGCTGTTCCGAACAGGTCTTTGCTCAACTTACTCACGGTGAGCGATCGTGGCAGTCTGAACAAACAAACTCACAGCATCTCGGCTGCTTTTGGCGCTCAAAAGCAGAGTTGCGGGCCCAAATGCCTAAAAAACAGTCGGAAGGTCGATGATTATGGCGCACAAGCCAGTGGGCGATTCAACAATGATCCTCAAAACATTGAGTAAATGTTATTTTCACAAAAGAATTAACAAAGAATTCACATCAAAACCCAAGCAAGTCTAATTTATAATCAAAAAACTTACTCACGCAGGCTTTCAGACTCTCCATGACAACACCACTTGATCAAGCGCTCCTCATTGCCAATGAGATGGAAAAACTTGCTGATCAACTGAAGCCTGCAGTGATTCGAGCCGCTCGTTCAGATGATGAGGGACGAAAAAATCTCGACCGTATTGAATATGTCCTTGGAACGATTGGGAAAGCTCTGATCCTTACTGACTACAGCGTGGATGAACAAAAAGATCTCGATAAACTCGAAGAGTTCAGAGAACTTCATGGAAAGCAGTGAGGCCGAGGAGCCCTAAAGCTCCCTGCTCAAGCAGGGATCAAAATTAGGGAATGGGCTCATCGGATGCAGCTTGTTCTAAGTCTTTCCAGGTCAAGTCAATGAGGGGGAGCGCCTCATCAATTTCTCTTTTCACGCCAGAGGCTTCATCACTTAGCCCCTGCTCGATCAGCTGCTGGTATTTCTTGTATTGATTGACCCAGATCAGGATCGTGGGGGTGCTGTTCGTCATGCTTCTAGGGTGGAGCGACATTCCAGGACATCCCATAGGCAGAGGATGTAGGGGAAGGGCCTTTGGGCATCAGATCAACCCTAAAGGTAATCGATTCATAGGCGAGGAAGGCCTGAATGCTCGAGAGCCCACATACCCAATAGCGAATAGAGCTGCCATCGAGGGGTTGCGATGGCCATTTAAGTAAAAAAAAAAGCGATGCCTCAGAGAAGCGAACTGGCCAAAAAGTGTTCTCAAAGGGTCAACTCTGAACCCAAGCTTGCATCGAGACAACATATTTGAAGATGTTTAAAAAGCCTCATCCATCACATCTACGAATCAAAAGATGAAAAGCCTAAAGAAGTGACCTAGAAGTCATGTTTTTCACCTTCAACCACCATCGCCACCAATAAGGGCCAGTAGCGATAGCTCGCCCGAATCAAAAGGGCCCAAATCAACCAGAGAAGCCAAAAATTGACGCTCTCATCAATGGCCTCACGACAGTTCTGTTGCAAGCGCGTTGCCTCAGGGCCTGAAACTTGCTCTTGCAACGACCGATTCATGGCTGCACACACCCTTCCAGCCGGAAGGCGGAACAATTCTGCAGAAAGCCAGGCCGGAGCTAAAGCCACGGGAATAGAAACCAACCATCTGCCGACAAATCGCTCTAACGAACGACTCGGCACGATGCGTCTCGGCTTGGGAGAAGGCATCAAACGCCAATCCAGACGCTCACTGTCCTGAAATTAGAAACGGCTGGTCAACAAGACCAGCGCATTGACATCAAGCGAAAGCTTTTCTGTTGGACACTGATTGACCAACCACGCGGTACACCGTTTAAGAACTCAGCATCACACAACTCGATTCAAGGAAGTCTGGATGATTGCGCCGGTAGGTTGAGGCATCCTCTGCCCAAAACTCACTCCAACCGGCAGTTCCAACGTAATTGGTGTATAGCCAAGCGCCGTTGCGGCCAAAGTTCATCCAAGGACTCTCAGGCGTTTGACGGGTCGGGCTAAAAAACGTCATCGATCCACCACTCAGGGTGCCTGGCCAACGTTGATTCCCATAAACAACGACCGCCTTTGTTGGATTTTCCTTGGAACGATCAACACTTACCTCACCAAGCGGGCCGCAGCGATACCTCACCGACTCCAAGGCGAGAGCACGCCCTGGGAGAGTGCATACAACCACAAGCAACGACCAACGGGCCATGTTGTGCCATGACGTCATGGGGCATCGACCTGAAAGGGCCATTCTCCCATTAACAAACGCGATCACATTGCCAGCCAACAAACAAACAAACAATCGGCTAAAAAACAGTCCAGCACTCACCTATCAGGAACTCAAAAGCGACTAAAATCAACGATTTAGCCCGATATTTCAAGCCAATTTAATGAGCATCAGACGACGTACTTCCACACTCAACGTAGACACAAACTCAATCAGATTATGGATGATTGACCCCGAATCACATGCGACTGATAATCATGTTTGACGCTTAAATGTGTAACAACCGCCGTGGTAACCCGTGAATGGCTGGGCATAGGTAATCAATTCCCACCCCTGCTGTCCAAGCTCATTCATCAGCCCCACCAAAGTGACATCATGCTGTGGGTTCCTTCGAGAAATCAGCTGCTTTTCATCAAGCCAAAGCTCTTCAATTTCTCCAGTCCACGACTTTCCTTTCGGAACAAAACGCAATTGCGTGTATTCCCAAGTCATGGAGGTCAGTCGTCATCATGATGACTGTAAAGCAAAGATCGAGCTGACTAACCCTAGAAAGCACAATCTCAATGCACTTCAACGATGACAGCGCAACTCAAGCGTGAGCAGCCACAGGCCGATGCCGCAAGGCTGCACAGGCAGGGGGAGCGAGCAGGCCTCTGCCCTCAGCCAACGACAAACACGGCCGTTATGAACACGGCAGAAATAGCCGCTAGAAAACTGCCGATACCAGCAGCTTGAATCAAGTTTGGGCTCATCAGAAATCCTCGATGCCCTTGGTATGGCTCAAGCCAAGCTCTGACATCAAGACTTGTCGTGAAACGGAAACGAAAAAGCAATCAGAAACGGAGAGGCCGCCCCTCCCGGATGGAAGAGACGGCCTAGCTCGCTCGTTTAT